>CAZQLE010000083.1:0-2124 GCA_964593905.1 uncultured Anaerolineaceae bacterium
CATCCAGACCGTGCGTGTTAAAGCAGGAGACAAAGTTCAGGCCGGTCAGGAATTATTCATTCTTGAGGCCATGAAAATGAAGAATTCCATCAAAGCCACCCGCCCCGGCACCATCAGCGCGGTGCATGTCAACCCCGGCGATACCGTGGCACACGGTCAGGCGCTGCTCACCTGGGCAGAGTAAAAAGGAACCCGTCATGGACTTTACCCTGATCCTGCAAGAAATCACGCGCGGTCTCACCAATTTTACCTGGGGCAACGGTGTGATGATCCTCGTCGGGTTGATCCTGGTTTACCTGGCGATTGTCAAAGAATATGAACCCGTGCTGCTGCTTCCCATCGGGTTTGGCTGCGTGCTGGCCAACATCGGCATGTCCACCGACAGCGGTTTTCTCAAGGTGATCTACGATGCGGGCATCAAGACCGAGCTGTTCCCGCTTCTGATCTTTGTCGGCGTAGGCGCCATGATCGACTTCCGCCCGCTGCTGGCCATGCCCAAAATGGTCATTCTGGGCGCGGCCGGTCAATTTGGCATCTACGGCACGCTCATTCTGGCGACGCTGCTGGGCTTCAAGCTGAACGAAGCCGCCTCCATCGGCGTGATTGGCGCCATCGACGGCCCGACCGCCATCTTTGTCACCACCAAGCTGGCCCCCGAGTTGCTCGGCCCCATTGCCGTAGCCGCCTATTCTTATATGAGTCTGATTCCCATCATTCAGCCGCCGATCATGCGTCTGATGACCACCCGCAAAGAACGCCTGGTGCGCATGGAATACAAAGCCCGCCCGGTCTCGAACCGCGCCGTGGTGGCTTTTCCAGTGGTGGTGACCATTGTGATCAGCCTGGTCGCCCCCGATGCGGCTCCACTGATTGCCACCCTGATGCTGGGTAACCTGCTCAAAGAATCGGGTGTGGTCGACCGGCTTAACAAGGCCGCGCAAAACGAGATCATCAACATCTCCACCCTCTTCCTTGGCCTGGCCATCGGTGCAACCATGACCGCCGCCAGCTTTATCAAGCTCGATACGCTGATGATCCTTGCCCTGGGGCTGCTGGCTTTTGTGCTTGATACGGTGGCCGGTTTGCTGTTTGGCAAGCTGATGTATGTGATCACCGGCGGCAAGATCAACCCGCTGATCGGCGCCTGCGGCATCAGCGCCTTCCCCATGGCCGGCCGGCTCACCGCGCAGATGGCGCTGGAAGAAGACCATTCCAACTTCATCCTGATGCACGCCATGGGCGCCAACACGGCCGGGCAGCTTGGCTCGGTTGTTGCCGGCGGCCTGCTGCTGGCTCTGGTGAGCGGCATCCTGTAGATATTGTTTTTTGTGTGCTTGCGCACCTCCTCCGTTTCTGTCGGGGGAGGTGTTTTTTAATCCCCCGAACCAGATTCGAGCCCGCAAGGGCCGGCATTTCTGAGCCGCTGCGCCGCGTAGGCGAAGAATCCCCACCTGTGCGGTCAGCGGTAAAGGGATGTGCAGATCGGCGCAGGGATGCTTCGCGCGCTCTGCACTTCGTACAACCCGACCCGCAACACTCCATCTGCACCCCCTTCCCTTGTTTTTCACCCCTTCCCTGAGTACAATCAAATCAGAAGGTTGGGAGGGAGATGACCGCCAAACTGTTACTGGTGGATGACGACGCCACCCTGCTGCATTTCATGCGCGAATTCTTTACCGGAGAGGGCTTCACCATCTTCACCGCCCCCAACGGACCTGAAGCGCTGCGCCAGGCCTACCGCGAACACCCCGACCTGGTGGTGTTGGACGTGATGATGCCCGGCATGGACGGCTGGGAGGTCACCACCCGTCTGCGCGAAATGTCCGATATCCCCATCATCCTGCTCACCGGCAAGGGCGCCGAAGCCGATAAACTGCGCGGCTTTCAACTCGGCGTGGATGATTACGTGGTCAAACCGTTTAGTTTTGCCGAGCTCACCGCACGCATTCAGGCCGTGCTGGCGCGCATCCGCCGCACCCAGGCTCCCTCGCGCAGCGTCATCCCGCTGGGCAGTCTGACCCTCGATCTCGACAAACATGAGATCCGCCGCGGCGATCAGGTGGTGCCGCTTACGCCCACCGAGTTCCGCCTGCTCGAAGCCCTGGCGGCCGCGCAGGGCAAGGC
>CAZQLE010000083.1:2134-15217 GCA_964593905.1 uncultured Anaerolineaceae bacterium
TTGCCGAAGCCGACCTGGCCCTGGCCGCCCGCGGCGGCGGCGCCAGCGAAGAATCGACCGCCGTGCGGCGTTACATCTGGCTGCTGCGCCAAAAAATCGAGCCCGACCCCGCCCATCCTGAAATATTGCTCACCGTGCGCGGTTTTGGTTACCGGCTCGAAATCGGGTAGCCTTTGATCAAATAAACCGTGATTTCAGAGGTTGAAAACCCGCTTCACCCGCTTGCAACCCCTCAAATCACAACCTGCATATTGGAGAACTGCATGAAATTTTCCTGGCTGTCAGAGTTTTCAGATGATTTAAAAGACGAGTGGAACGGGGTATTGGAAAACAGCGCCAGTCATGTTCCCTTTTTGCGCTATGAATATCAAAAAGCCTGGTGGCAAACACGTGGAGGCGGCGAATGGCAAAACCCCCGTCAGGTCACCGTGCTGGCCCATGAAGACGGCCATCTGGTCGGCATCGCCCCGCTCTTTGCCGCAGAATGGGAAGGCCGGCCGGCGCTGCTGCTGGGCGGATCGATTGAAATCTCAGATTATCTAGACCTGATTGCACCATCAGACCGTCTCGACCTTTTTGTGGATGGGCTGCTCACCTTTCTGGAAGCACAACCGCTGGACTGGCAGGCGCTGGACCTTTATAACCTGCTGGATTCTTCCCCCACCCTGGGGGCATTGCAGCGCGCCGCCGCACAGCGCGGCTGGCGTTTTGAAACCCAAAAATTGCAACACTCGCCCTATATTCCCCTGACCGGCAACTGGGAGACCTATCTGGCAGGCATCGATAAAAAGCAGCGCCACGAGATCCGCCGCAAAATGCGCCGCCTGACCGAATCTGAAACCGCCTCGCGCTGGTATATCGTCAGTGACCCGGCGCAGGTGGAGGTTGAAATTGAAGCTTTTATAACGCTGATGGCCTACGATGAACAAAAAGCGGCTTTTCTCACCCCGCCCATGCGCGAACACATGCGCAACGCCATGCGCTGTGCCTTTGCAGAGGGTTGCTTGCATCTGGCCGTGCTAGAAATTGATGGCGGGCGGGCGGCTGCGTATCTCAGCTTTGATTATTTGAATCGTCTGTGGGTATATAACTCGGGGCTCAACCCGGTCTATCGCGATTATTCACCCGGTTGGGTTTTGCTGGGTCATTTATTGCAGTGGGCCAACGAGAGCGGCCGCAGCGAATTTGATTTTATGCGCGGCGATGAGGAATATAAATATCGCTTTGGCGCGGTGGACCGGAGTGTGCTGCGCGCTACACTCACCCGCAGCTAGGCGCGGCTTTATCGCTCCACCCCCCACACTTGCAGCGTCCCATCCGGGGCGGCATACCCCAGCAGGCTGCCATCGGGCGAGAAAAACACCCGTCCATATGGCGCGGGCAGAGGCAAATCGACCAGTTTGCGGCCATCTGCGCTGTGATACAGCGCCAGCCGCAGCCCGGCCGAGGCCAACAGGCTGCCATCGGCTGAAAGCGCAATAGCCCCGGCCTGAACAGAGAAATCGCTGGCCGGGCCATCTTCACCGGGTGAGAACAATTTTGCCCGCGGCCCATCTCCGGTGTGATAAGTAACTGCCGCCCATTGTCCATCCTGCGAAAACGCCGTCTGCGCCCCGCTCAAACTGCGCGCCGGGGTCCAGCCGGCTGTGTTCCACAGGGTCACTTCACCGCCCGCTTCAACGGCCAAAAACCGCCCATCCGGGCTAAAGCACAACCGTCCGGGCAGGTCTTCCAACGTCTGTCGAAACACCTGTTCGCCATCCGCCGTTCCCCAGATCAGCACATCCTTACCCACCCCGGCCGCCAGCCAGCGTGCGTCCACATCCAGCGCCAGCAGACCGGCCGGCTGACTTTGCGCACGCAGGCTCAGCAAAGACGCCCCGCTGGAGGGGTTGAACACCGCAATGGTGCGGTCCATAAAAGCGGCGGCCACCCAGTCGGCCCCGGCTGAGAGCGCCGCAGAGACCGGGCTGCCTTTGCGCGACAGGCTTGAAGACACCGCAGACCCATCTTGCAGTGCAATTTCTTGCAGCGCCCCGTCGCTGTGCAGCGCCGCCAAAACCATCTGTCGGGGGGCAAACATTGCCGCGCTGACTGGCGCTTCAGAAAAACTAGCTTCCACCACCCGCGGCTCTGCGCTGCCATCCAGAGACAAAAATGCGATCGCAGACCCCACCACCGCGGCCGTGTCTCCCGTCGGCGCAACTGCCAGCAGCCCCGGCAGCCGGGCCGTGGCAGGCACAGAGATCGAATCGACCTGTGCGCGCGTCTCCAGATCCCAGATGCGCAGCGCTTCGGCATCCAGCGCTGCCAGACGGCCGCCGCCCGGCAGCAGCGCCACCCGCTGCACCGGCGCGGGCATGCGCTCCAACAGCGCCCGCGTCCGCCCGTCCTGCGTATAAACCACCCGCACACGTGCATCCTGATCCACTGCAAACTGCCCCGCCAGCGCCGAAGCTGAGCTGCCCGTGCGGCTCCTTGAATCCAGGCCCACAAACCGGTCGGGCAGCGCCAGGCCACCGGGCAGCGACCATGACTTTAACGGGTCGCTTGGCGACCAGGCAAACAGGCGCTCTTCTTCAAAAAACAATTCCAGGGGCACGCCCGACAATTCATTAATTTGCACCTGCACGCGGTCCTGCTCCAGGTCCCAGACCCACAGCGTGTGGTCCCAGGCGGCAGAAGCCAGCCAGCGCCCATCTGCCGAGACCGCCACCGCCAGCACCGCAAAGCGCTGACCGGTCAAGACCCTTTTCGGGGCCAGGGTCTGCGGGTCGAACAAAGTCACCTGGCCTTCTTCACCGCCCACCGCCAGAAATGAGCCGTCGGGAGCATAGGCCAGAGAACGCGCAGCACCGCCTGTTTCGATCTTGCGGGGCGGCGCACCGCCAGCAGCCGAAAAAAGATAAACCCCGCCGGTCGAAGCCACGGCCAGCTCTTTTCCATCCGGCGACCAGACCGCGCCGAGCGGTATTCCGCGGCCATAAGCGGCCAGCAGCTTGATTTCGGCCACATGATCTGCACTCAAAGGTTCAGCGCTCACCGGCAGCGCAGTGCCCAACTGGGCCGGGGCAAAAGGCGTCGGGGTGGCGGTAGCGGTTGGGGGCGGCGTGATGGTGTGAGTGGGGGTGCGCGAAGGGTGAAGTGTCTGGGTGGGCAGCGGGGTATAGGTCGGGTAAAGCAGGCGGTCAATGCCACTGCAACCACTCAACCACAACAAACCGGCGGCCAGGCACACAGCCCCAGCCCAGCGCGAAGATTTCTTCAGAAGCAAACACACAACCGACATAACCTAACTATAACACTTTTGGCACACTGGCTTCAGCTTCAACACACACGCGGCCGGCAGAAACCACACAGCCCAAACACAACGTCCCACCTTCTGGTGGGGCGTTGTGCAGACAGCATCAAACGGCTATTTTTGCCCGCTTACCACCATCTGATAATAATCACACAAATCTTTCACCGGGCAGGCCGGGCAGTCGGGCTTGCGCGCGTGGCAAATTTCCCGCCCCAGGCGGATCAGATTAAGATGCCCGGCGCCGTAGGTTTCGGGGGGGAGCAGCGCAGCCAGATACGGGTGCGCCTCCTCGGCAGTCATCTTCTCAGGGCGCAGCCCCAACCGGCCGCTCACCCGGTGCACATGGGTATCCACCGGAAAAGCCGGCATATCCAGCGAGAAAACCAGTACAATTGCTGCCGTTTTGGGCCCCACGCCGTTAAATTTCACCAGCCAGGCATGCGCCGCTGCCGGGGTCAGTTCGCGCAGAAAGGTCAAATCAAGATTACCCCGTTCTTTGGTGATCTCGCGCAGCACGGTCTGGATGCGCGGCCCTTTCTGGTTTCCCAGCCCGGCCGGGCGAATCGCCTCGATCACCGCCTGCGGGTCCGCATCGCGCACGGCCTCCCAGGTTGGAAAGCGCGCGCGCAGCGCATTAAACGCCACATCGCGGTTGCGGTCATTGGTGTTTTGAGAAAGGATGGTCGAAATCAGTTCATCCAGGGGCGGCTGGCTGCGCCATTCGGGCAGCCCAAACGCTTCTGACAACCGCTGCAAGATCTTCAAAGCCCGCGCCGAAACGGCTGCCGGTGGAGGGGGGGTGATGGTTTCCATAATTTATTGGGGTGGAAATTGCAGGGTAAAACAGGTTCGAATTTCGCCCACTTCCAGCTTGCGCCAGTTGCGCACCGGGCGGCGGTCATAGACCGCAAGTTTTTCCAGCTCGGCCGGGGTTAAGACCCCCAACTGGCGCAGAATCTCCAGCGTAATCAGCTCGGTCGCACGGTCACCCAGATCGCCATCCGAGGCCTTGACGGTGATGCCCAGCCCCCGGCTGCCCGCACCCAGCACGCCCGGCCGGATGCCCACGCCATGATACCCTTCAGCGCCGCCTTTGCAGAACAACCGGTCACCGGCCAGTTCCATCAAGTCGGTATCAAAGCGTTTGGGGCCACCCACCATAAACGGATACGCCGCCATCGCATGGGTAATCGTACGGCAGGCGCTGGCCCGCGGTTCCGCCACATCACGCGGGTCGGCCATGCGGGCATATCCCAGCGCACCGTTATACATCGGAACGCCAAAAACCGGCGCCGAACAGCCGTCAATACCCAGGTGAACTGCTTCGGGTGAGATCTTGCACAGGTCGCAAAAAGCCTCCAGATCGGCCTGCTGCACCGGGTGCTGGTTATTCAAATAATCGTCCACTGGCAGGTGACGCAAAACCGCCTGCGCCAACATGCCGGTGTGCTTGCCCGAGCAGTTATGCCGGTTGTTGCGCAACCCTTCGCCGGTCTGAATCAAGCGCCGGGTGGTTTCCCTGTCAATCGGGTCGTGCGTACCGCAACTGAGGTGGTTCTCCAGCAGCCCGGCTTTGGCTTGAATCGAATTAATCACTTCCACATGCCGGTCGGTTCCCGAATGAGAGGCGCAGGTAATTGCAATTTCTTCTTCGGTTAAGTGAAAATAGTCAGCGCCGCCCATTTCAATGAGGGGCAAAGCCTGAAAAGGCTTGGCAGAAGAACGCAGATAGGTGACCGTATACGGGTCGCCATAATAAGCCACCAACCGGCCGGCAGCATCCACCAGCGCGGCAGCGCCAAAATGGACCGATTCTACAATCGGCCCACGGGTCACTTCGATCATCGGTTGAAAATTGTTATATGCCATTGAAAAGAGTCCTTTCCCGTTTATTATAGCGCGTCACACCCGACAGACATGCTGATAAAAATCAGGTATTTCCGCTGAGAAAGGCTGAATTACAGCGGGCGCTTATTCCAAACGCACGTCAAAACCGCTGTTCTGTAAAACCGTAGCGGCCTGGTCTGCCTGCGCTGCTCGAACCAGAACATAATCAATCGGTGTCATAGGTGGAAATGGCAAAAATGCTCACCCCGGCCTCTGCCAGCGGCAGCGCCAGCGAAGCCAGAATCCCGGTCAGCGAAAAATCCAGCGGACCCACCACCTGAAATGCGCGCCAGCCTGGCTCCACCAGCGCATCGGTCGGTGCATCTCGCTCTGCCACAACCAGTGAAAGCTCTTCCCGCGTGCGCACCACCGCCCAAAATGGCCCGTTCAGACTATTTACCGGCAACGCTGACCCCGCGGGCAGTTTGCAAACCGCCAGAGATTCAGGCAACAGGGTCAACGTAAGCCGGTTCATGATTTATTCCTGATCGATTTTATTTAAAAGCATCCGGCGTCGGTTCCACTTCGCTTTTGAAACGGCTGAACTTCGCCGCTTCATCAGTCAGATGCCCGTTATAGGCCCATTCAATCAGCCGCCCGGTAATCTCATTCGACGCATCAGGTTCCATATCAAATGTAGTGATCGAACAGTTCCGTGAGGGGTTGGCAAAAACAGATTCAACTGAAATGCCGGGGAACATATCCGGGGTGGTAAAGGTCCACATTCCGCCATGCCCAACGATGACCAGATGCTGCCGGTCGCGCCCGGCCATCATCTGCCGCAAACCGGCGCGCTGCCGCGCCAGCAGGCTAAAATAATCTTCTCCGGCCGGAAAGCGGCGCAGCCGGTCACCTTTGAACCACGAGGCAACCACATCATTATGCAGCGCCCAATCTTCATCGCTCGACCCGCGGTCTTCCAGTGAACCGACATTTACCTCGCGAAACTCTTCAATCAGCGTCACCGGCAGTTTGTGCCGGCGGGCAATTGCTTCGGCCGTCTCACGAGCGCGTTTTAACGGCGAAGAGAAAACAGCATCGATCGGAAGCCTGGAGAAATAAGCCGCGGTTTGCTCGGCCTGCAAGACGCCCTTGGGCGTCAGCGAATAATCGACCCGCCGGCAGGAAAACTGATGGGTAAGATTGGCAGGGTTTTCTCCATGCCGGACGAAGTAAATGCGGTTCATTTACTCCTCCACCGGGGGTTCTTCTTCAACCGGGTGAAAACGGCGCAAAATGCACTGCTGCAAGCCATATACCATGCGCTGGCGATAAAGTGATTTCAGGTCGCCGGGGATGTCAAACGCCCCCAGCAACTGCGGCGCTGCCGCTGCAATTTCATCGGGGCCGGCCTGGCGCTGTTCAAGCTCTTTAACCAGGCTCTGAACCGATTCAAGAAACTGAACCTGGCGCCGCACCTCATCCTGCATCACCACCCCGCCACGCCCGCTGATCAATACCCAGTCGTGATATTCCGAACTGAGCAGCTTTTTTAAATCTGCGATCCACACCGGCAAATCGGCCAGCGCCAGAAACGGCGGCTGATTGGCAACCACGGCATCGCCCAAAAATAAAATCCGGTGATCGGGCAGCGCGGCCCAACAGGCGCCCACCGCCGACCCGGGGTGATATTCCAACACCAGAGGGTCGCCATCCCAGTGAATAAACATCCGTTCGGTAAAAGTAATTTCCGGCGGCAGCCAGCGAATGCTGCCCAGGTTGTTATACAGCTCCCACTCCGCACCGGTTTCACTGCCCTGCGCTTTAAACGTGGACGGCCGCGAACGAAAAATCTGGTTCATCCGTTCCTGCCCCACAGTGGTGCATTCCATCGACCGCGTTCCCAGTGTGCGGTCAAAATGGGGGTCCAGATTGATTAATAAACGGTCCACTCCCCCTCCCAGGTTCAGCAATGCTGAACGCCAGGAGCGAACATCTTCTGCACGAAAGGGTGAATCAATAAGAATTAGTCCATGAGCCCAGTTGATCGCACCTAAGGTAACACCGGCATAATTGGTCTCAATAAAAATATGGGGTGCAATTTCTTGCATGCCAACTCCTCGTTAACGTCAGTTCAGATCAAAAGAAACGGCTTTCATTTTCAGGTATTTTGGGCAGCCAATACCTGAAAAAGAAACTTTCTTTCCAAACTCACGTTCGCTGCTGAATTACCCGGGGGATGACTCTGTCAACTTTTTCGGCAGGGTAAACACAAACCGGCTGCCCTGAGCAGGCGGTGATTCTACCCAGATTTTTCCACCGTGCGACTGCACGGCAAGCTGGCAAAATGCCAAACCCAGCCCAACCCCTTTTGGAAACTGGTTGGGCTGCAGGCGGGCAAACTTTTCAAAGATGTAGTCCCGGCGTTCCTCGGGGATTCCAGGGCCATTATCCTGCACCCACAATTTTACCCAATCTTCATCACTTGTGGCCCCAATTTCCAAACTCGATTGCACAGGAGAATATTTGCTGGCATTCTCAAGCAGGTTAATTAACACCCGACGGATCATATCCGGGTCAATTTGAACTTCCAGAGGCCCGGCCGGCAGACTTACCTGAATGGACTGGCGTTTTCCTTCCAGGGTTGGCGCCACGGTGTCCACCGTATCTTGCACCAGGTCATTGACCTGCACCCACCCGCTGCGGTTAACCATTTGCCCCGATTCAAGCCGGTGCAAATCCAGCAAGGAATTGATCAGCCGCTGCATACGGTTGCTCGAACGGTTGGCAATTGAAAGAACCGGCTTTAACGAAGCAAACACATCCGCCGGGATCAGACCCTCCAGCATATCCAGGCTGGAGATAATATTCGCCAGCGGCGAACGCAGGTCGTGATAGATCATGGCAACCATATCACTGCGCAGCAAATCCAACGCCCGACGTTCCGAAATATCCCGCAGGGTCCACTGCAAACAGGGCTTATCTTGAATCAACGC
The DNA here is from genome assembly GCA_964593905.1 of uncultured Anaerolineaceae bacterium. Classification (GTDB taxonomy): domain Bacteria; phylum Chloroflexota; class Anaerolineae; order Anaerolineales; family Anaerolineaceae; genus CAZQLE01. The sequence goes on from CAZQLE010000083.1 coordinate 10,259, forward strand.
CGGTCGAACATAGACCTCCACCGGCACAGATGGGCCGCCAAAATTCAGCGGAGATAACAAAGCCTCATAAATCAGCGTTTGTTTGCCGCTCAGACCGCCAAACTGGTTTTTCATGGCCGGGTCATCCGGGGTATGCAGGGTGGAAATGTTAACCCCAAAAAAATCTCCCGTGCTGCAACCAACCATCTCACACGCCCGATGATTGGCCTCAATCACCTGTCCAGCATGGTCGGTCACCAAAATCGGCAGCACACTTTCATCAAACAAATCACGATAGCGCGCCTTGGCGGCCTGCAAAGAATCAACCAGCAGCGCATTATAAATGGCAATACCCGCCTGAGCCGCAATTGCCACCATCAGATCCAGATGGTCCTGGGTGAAGAAATGCGGCTGTGGGTGAACAATCGTCATCACCCCCACCAACTGATCGCTGGCTGTTAAAGGAATGCACAGCGCCGACTTGGGCCCGGTGGAACCGCTTAGATCATCCGGGCGCACCAGCCAGCGTTCATCCCGGCTGGTGTCATCAATCAACACGGCTTCGCGCTTTCGCATCACCCAACCCGCCAGGCCATCTTCCAGAATCGGCCTGATCCCGGTCTGATCCAACTCCTGCAAACGCCCATCCCGAATAAAGATCACCGCCACCGGCGCGCCCTGCGGGTCTAACGCAATCAGGGTACAACGCTCGGCGCCCAGGTTCTCAACAGCAAGCTGCACCACCAGGCGAAGCACATCCTTAAGTTCAATGCTCGAAACCAGGCGGCGGCTGATGGAATACAGTAATTCTAGCGATGAACGGGTTTGATCATGCATCCAGGGTCCTTATTTCACGCTGGCGGGCAATAACACAGCGCTTGAAATGGTCTACGGCGGGGGAGCGCCGGAAAGTTCGTCATGTAGATGAAGGTTTGGTTCCCGGGGTGGTGGGTCACGCCCCCTTTTTCTTAAAAAACACACCGCGGGATTAAGTTGAGTATAGCAGAAAACCCCTCACCTGTTCTTGAGAGGGCAAGGGGCTTTCAAAATTGTATAATAATATGCGGTCAATCCGCCGGTTGAGCCGTGGTGCGAATCACATTGCAGCGTTCGCAGGTCTGGTTTTCACACAGCAGCGCATCGGGGGCGCGACGAATCATCTCCACCACCTGCGGAACCATCTGCCGCAGCGGCAAGGCGCGCACACGGGCATTTCCAATTCGCGCTTCGCGGGTGATCTCGCGCAGCGGCTGGTCTAACACCCCAAAGCCATTCGAACAGCCCGGAAAACCCGCGCAGGCCACAATCCGGCTGCCGCCGGTGATTGCCCAGCGGACAAATTGTTTTCGCCCGGCCAGTTTTTCGGCGTAGTGAATACTGGTATTCACCGTATGATCTACACCCAGCAAAAGAACCCAGCCACCGCGATCCACCAATGCGCCAATCGGCGCAAGCGGGTCAGTCAGGGTTTGCGCATCCAGCGCTTCCTTTACATTCACCCCCGCAAAAGACAGAATGGGATGGTTGGAGCGCAGTGCGTTGGGGTGGCGGCGCAGGGTCTCGGCCATTGCGCCCATCAAGCGGTCAGACGGCATATCCATCCGAAACGGGGTTGCCATACGGTTGGTATCGCGGCCATCGCCATATTGAATGCCGTTATCTTCAGGCCCAGCCTCCGGGATCACCATCGTATGATAGGTAAAAGTCGGCGCCATAACTGCATCCACCGTCATCAACAACGCCCCCAGCAGCGTCTCAATTCCACCGCGCACCTCGCCAAATGCGCTAAGCGAAGCGTGCACAATCACCGGTCGTGTCCGGTCCAGATTCAGTTGACGAAAACCACTGGCAAGGTCACGAAATGATAACATCATGGCATTTTCCTTAAGAGATCAGGCAAAATTTACCTGCAAAACCTGGCCGGTTACACCGGCGGCATCGGCGCTGCACAGGGTTAACGCCAGACGACAAACCCCCACCTGCAAACGTTCCTGCTGGTCTGGCGGCGCTTCGACCGGGCAAATCGCATGAACACGAATATTATACGGTATTAACTCGGGCGCTGCTGCACGGGTCAGCGCCGGAAGCGCCGCCCGGGTGGCAAAGAAAGCGGCCCGGTCATGGGGTGGCTGGGTGGGCGCTTCTGCCGAGCTGATATTGAGCATCACCCCGCCGCCCTGTTCCTGCATCCGCAGCCCCACCGCCTGCATCAGCCAGAAGGGACCGTTCAGGTTTACATCGATGGTGCGCAGATACTCCCAGCCATCCATCAACAAAAACGGCGCACGAGGCTGCACAAAAGCCTGATTCACCAGCACGTCAATTCGGCTGTGCTCTTCACACACCTGATCCACCAGAGCGCGCACAGGCATATCTTTGGCAATATCCGCCACATAAGCCTCTGCCCGCCCGCCTTCGGCGCGAATGATCCGCACGGTTTCATCCAGACCGCCAGGGGTGAAATCATTGGCGGCAACCACGGCCCCGCTCAGTGCAAAAGCACGCGCCAGCGCACGACCCAGACCGCGCCCCGCGCCGGTGATCAACACCACCTGGCCCGATAAGGGCCGTTCTTGAGGGATATTTACAGATGCGTTCATGGATTAACTCCTGCCAACGCGCATGTCGGAATTCCTTCCGGGTTCTGAGGGCCATTCAACGGCAAATTAAAATAGGGGGAAGGATCAAGCGTATTGCTGATCTCGGTTTCGTTACGAAAACGGCCATCGGCGCCGTTTAATACAATGGAGAAATGCAAATGCACCCCAACCGGTGAATCTTTTGTGCCGGAATAATTTCCCTGATACCCCAGCAGCGTTCCGGTCTTCACAAACACCTCATTCGTGCCCGGCGGAAACTCCGCCGAGACAAAAGAATTCCCCGCCGGGTCGGCCATATGGGTGTAATAAGTCCAGATCTGGCGGCCAGGTTGCAGCGGGTCACTGGGGATGCGAATGATCACCGTGGATTTCCAATCGGGCAGGCGCGAAAGATAGCCGTCATAGGCGGCAACCACCGGCGTAACCCCCGGATCGGTCCCTCCGAAGATATCCAGCCCGCTGTGGCGGTGTCCGGGGTAAAACGAGTCATCCCACAAAAAGCCGATCAGCCCGTTGGTGGGCATGGCAAACAACGCGCCTTCGCAGTACGTTGCGGCCTGAATCCCCCATTCCTGATGGGCCGCCGCATTGTTAATCCACTCGCGCACCGCCGGGCCGCGGTCGGTTAAGATGCCGCCCGTCCGGCGCAGCAAAAAATAACCGGCCACCAGACCGCCGATGACAACAAGACCCAGAAAGAATTTTAGGGAGCCTTTCACATCACCCTTTCCTTAAACCAGACCTTTTTTCGCTTGCTATCATACCATAAGCAGAATCGCTCTGCGATATCCCCAAAATTTCTTCGGCTGGCGCGGGGGCCCAATCAGGTCCATTCACAAATTTGCGAACGCCCCGGCCGGGTTACCCGTTCACCCCCACGATATTTCACAAAGTAGTTTGCCTTTTATTGAGCTTGGGGCAGCGGGGCTTGCTTTGCGAATGCCCCCGGCCGGGTTACCCATTCACCCCATCCCACAGGGATGTAAATGGGTATACTTAAAATATCAATTTCACCTGTCTCCGCTGGTTTTGTGCGCCTCACATTTTTAGCAGAAAGGATTCCCCATGAAGCACCACCATCTTGGAATGACCGGTATGAAAGTCTCGGCCTTATGCCTGGGTTCGATGCAGTTTGGCTGGTCGGCCGATGAAAAGACCTCGCACCAGGTGATCAGCGCCGCCTATGACGCCGGGATCAATTTCATCGACACGGCTAATATCTACTCGCGCTGGGTCGAGGGCAACCCCGGCGGCATATCTGAAACAATCATCGGCGACTGGCTGCGAAAAACCGGCACCCCCCGTTCGCGCGTGGTCATCGCCACCAAAGTGCGCGGTGCAATGGGCGATGACCCCAATGATGAAGGGCTTTCGCGGCTGCATATTATGAAAAGCGTTGAAGATTCGCTGCGCCGCCTGCAAACCGATTACATCGATCTCTATCAGGCCCACTGGTTTGATGAACACACACCCATCGAAGAGACCCTGCGCACCTTTGATGATCTGGTTCACCAGGGCAAGGTCCGTTACATTGGCTGCTCCAATTTTCCGGCCTGGCGGTTGATGCAGTCGCTGTGGATGTCAGAACGGCACCAGTTGACGCGTTTCAGCAGCCTGCAGCCGCATTATTCGCTGGTGAATCGCGCCGAATTCGAGCGGGAACTGGCCGATGTTTGCAGTGAATACGGCCTGGGTGTGCTGCCATACAGCCCGCTGGCCGGCGGCTTTTTAACCGGCAAATACCGCCGGGAAAACAACGAGGTCGAAAGCGCACGCGCCGGCAGCGTAAAGCGTTACTTCAACGAGAAGAACTGGACCCTGCTCGACCTGCTGGAAGAGATCGGCATCGCCCACGGCGGTTATTCCATCTCGCAGGTTGCGCTGGCCTGGCTGATGGCCAACCCGCTTGTCTCCAGCCCCATTATCGGCCCGCGCAGCCTTGAGCAACTGCGCGACAACCTGGGGGCCGTGGGGCTCGAGTTGAGCGAAATCGACCTTCGCCGCCTGAACGATCTCTCGGACTGGGCTTATTCACAAAAGCCCTGATCATGCTGCCACGCCCGGCGTGAATACCGCCCGGCAAGGCAAAGAGAGTGCGCGCCAAACCGCAGCACCAGAGCCATTCAATTTTTCCAGCATAGGCCAACTGTAAACTGACTGAGAATGACAGCCATTCCCGGCTGTGGCATAATGGGATCGGCTGTCTTTTTTATTGTTGCGCGCGTCCTGCACAGCCGTTCGGGTAATAATTTCTTATCGACTCAGGAGTTTTTCCCATGAAAACCGCTTCTAAAATAACCATTCTGGTGCTGTTGGCCGTGCTGGCCGCCAGCCTGACCACAGCTTTTACACCGCAGCCGGTCGGCCCGCTGCCCACCCC
>CAZQLE010000084.1:0-15194 GCA_964593905.1 uncultured Anaerolineaceae bacterium
CATTCGGGATCAAGCGGCTCGAAATACCCGTCCGCAGCGCCAGTTGATTTGAAGCCGAAGAATTGATCACCACATGCTGAATGCTCGGCAAATGCGGCGGAAAGGCCATGTTCAGATAATCCCACACACAGTTAACCAGAAAACGCTTTCGCTCCCAGAACATATCGTGGTGGTGGGCAATCGTCGGGTAGCCGGTTTCGGCAATCAGCTCCGAAATCGCCATCCCCAGCGGCACATTAACCGGGATCGATAAAGCATTCTCAATGATCAGCAAATCGGGCTCAAACTGCCGGGTGAAGGCATACAAATGCCGCTTAAAATGTTCCTTCAATTCATAAATCTTGCGGGTGATTTCCGGCGGCCGCACCCGGTGGGTGAACACAAAGTCGTGCAGCGCATCCATCTCAGGGTGGTGAAAAAACGCCTCGGGCACCCCATAACTGACCTCCGCCGGGCGGTCGCACACCCCGGCAAAATAGAAACAACTGTGCCCCATACGTTCCAAAACGGCAGCCCACTTGCCCGTCTCCAACGAAACGCCGTCAGTGCCCGCAAAGCGGGTTGAGATAAAACCGATGCGCAGGTGTTTTAAATCGGGTTGGTTTTGTTCCATAATTGCTCCCAGTAATTTTCACATCGCAGCCATCCCCGCCGCCGGGTGCACCCTTTTTCAATGGCGGTCAGAGGCTGCGCAAAATGCGTTCCACAAATCTGCCGGCGCTGACCGGCAGCAGGGTTAATGTTCACCCATCGTTAACCAACGGGTCTGATACGGCGCCAGCGCCCACATCCAACCGCCGCTTTCGGCCGGTTCGGCCAGAATATCCTTCCAGACCGGCCCGCTTATTTCGGCAAGCCCGCTCAAATCGACCCTCAGCGGCGCATCGCTCAGGTTGTTTAAGCACACCACCGGCGGCCCGCCGTTTTGTGCACGCCTCAGCAGGCCAAAAACGGCCGGGTGCAAACTCAGCACCTGCTGAATGCCGTAGGGGTCAAAAGCCGGCTGTGCCGCCCGGGCGCTCAACATCCGCCGAAACGCGCCGAAAATCTGCGCCCGTTCGCTGCCGGGTTGGGCCAGCTCTGCCACCAGCCGGGCTTCGTCAAACTTCTGGCGGTTGATGGTGCGTTTAACGCCTGTAATTTCCACCCCCGCCTGCCAGCCGCGTGACCCGAGCAGTGAATGAATATAGATGCCCGGCACGCCCTTCATCGCCAGCAGAATGGCCTGCGCGCACAAAAAGCGCTTAACCGCCGTCTCGGGCGCAATTCCCGCCCCGCCCAGCGCATCCAGATAGTTGATATTCAGCTCATAGGGGCTGGTGCTCCCATCCGGGTTGTTTTTCTCCGACACCCCGCCCCCCATCGCCAGACAGTGCGCTGCCAGCCCCGCAATCTCGCTGCGCGATAAAATCCCCAGCGCCGGGTTCAATCCGATACCGTCATGCGAGGCCAGAAAGTTAAAAAAAGTCACCTGCGCTGAGGGCAGCGCCAGCGCTTTGGCCCACTCTGTCAGCTTTTCGGCTGTGCCGTTAAGCAGCGCGTGCAGGGTCAGCGGCGGCAGGCTAAAGTTGTAGACCATTTGCGCTTCGTTTTGCCCGTCGCCAAAATAAGACAAATTCTCTTCGTGGGGAACGTTGGTCTCGGTGATCAGGGCCACCTGCGGCGCGGCCTGGTTCAACACCGCGCGCATCAACCGCACCACTGCGTGGGTCTGCGGCAAATGCAGACAGCGCGTGCCAATCTCTTTCCAGAGGTAGGCGATGGCATCCAGCCGGACCACCTGTGCGCCCTGCGCCGCATAAAACAACAGCACGTCAATCATTTCCAGCAGCACATCCGGGTTCTGATAATTCAAATCCACCTGATCGGCGCTGAAGGTCGTCCACACCCAGCGCTGCCCGGCCGGGGTTTCATAAGCGCTCAGCAGCGGCAGCGCGCGCGGGCGCACCACCTGGCGCAGATCCGTCTCCGGGTCGGCCACGATGAAATAATCTTTGCCGGGCGCTTCATCGCGCAAAAACGCCTGAAACCAGGCGTGCTGCTGTGAACAATGGTTGATCACCAGATCAAGCATTAACCGAAATCGCCCCGCAATGGCATGAATATCCTCCCAGCTCCCCCAGGCAGGCTGAATGGCGCGGTAATCTTGCACCGAAAAACCATCATCCGAGGTGTAGGGAAAAAACGGCAGAATATGCACCCCGCTGATCAGACCGCGCAGATGTTCTTCAAAAAAACGTCCCAGGGTGCCCAGCGCCGGTTCACCGTCCTTTTGAAACTGGTCGCCATAGGTAATGACAATCGCATCCTGCTGGGTAAAGGGCACACCCGCCCGCAGCGGATGGGCGGCCTGGTAGGCGGCCAAATTTTCCATCAAACGCCGGGCAGTCTGCGCACCCACGGCGGGGCCATACATCGCTGCCAACAGCGCTTCAATTTTTGTTGGTTCCATCCGTTTTCTATTCCAATCTCACCCCTGCCCGTTCTCTGGCGGCCAGAGCACCACCACCGGACGGGCGTTATCGGGAATGCTGTCATACACGCTTTCCAGGGGGCGGCCCATTCCCAAAGCGGCCAGGGTCGCCAGGGTTAAACCGTGTGACACCACCAGCACAGCCTGCCCGGCATACTGCGCGGCAATTTCATTCGCCGCAGCGGTCGCCCGCTCAGCCACCTGCCGCGCCGATTCGCCATTGGGCGGGCAAAAATCCAGCGGCTGCTGACGGCGCGCCTCCACCTCGGCCGGGCAGGTTTGCTGAATCCAGCGAAACAGTTTCCCCTCCCAGTCGCCCAGTGCAATCTCGCGCAGCCGGGGTTCCTGAATCACCGCCATACCTGCCGGAGCCGCCAAAATTTCAGCCGTCTCGCGTGCGCGTTGCAAATCGCTGCTGATCACCGCGGCAAACGGTTCGCTGTGCAGCCGTCCGGCCAGATCGCGTGCCTGCTGGCGGCCGGTTTCGTTCAACGGCAAATCGGCCTGCCCCTGATAGCGGCCTTCCACATTCCAATCGGTTTGCCCGTGCCGCACCAGCCAGAGCGCGGCCTGAGGACAGGCGCCCGCGAGGTGTGCTTCGTTCACAAAATTCTCCCGCTCTGTTCCCGATACTCCGGCAGTTCCACAATCGGCTGGCGTTCCCGTTCGGGCACTTCCTGCACCTTCAGGTAATACGCGCCATCCTCATACTGGATCAGTTTCATGGTTTTATTCACTTCTTCCAACAGCGGCCGCCCGATGCGCGCTTCCAGTTTGCGCAAAAAGGTTTGAATAATCACAAAAGACATCTTGCTCAAAGCTTCCAGCGGCTGGTTATGATGGATGCGCTCCAGAAGGTCCACCTGGGCAATGCCCGACAGCCCGAATTTTTCATACACATCGATCAACAGCCCGGTCTCAACCCCGTAACCCGAATAAAAAGTCAACTGCTCCAACGCCGTCCTCCGCCCGCCATATTCGCCCGAAAGCGGTTGAATGACGCCCGACAGGTCTGGGAAGAACAGATTAATCAACGGGCGCGCCGTCAGTTCGGTAACCCGCCCGCCGCCGGTGGATTGCACCCGCCGGTCGCTTTTTAACGGTCGCTGATAAAAACCTTTTACAAACTGCACCCCGGGGTCCATTAACATTGGCCCGATCACGCCATAGACAAAGCGCGGGTGAATATTAACGATGTCCGAATCGATCCACACCACAATATCGCCGCGTGTAACATACAGGCTCTTCCACAATGCTTCGCCTTTGCCCGGTCGGGCCCCATACTGCGCGAGCACCTCCTGATGAATATACACCGGCACCCCCAGGCTGGCCGCAATTTCACGCGTCCGGTCGCTGGAATTCGAGTCCATCAACACAATTTCATCCAGCAGGGCATGTTTGTGCATCAATGAATGCTGAATGGTCTCGATCACCTTTCCCACTGTGGCTTCTTCGTTCAAGGCTGGTATCGCCAGACTGATCGTCAAATTCTGCGCTTTCTTGCGCGCCACCAGATCAGATAAATTGTCAAATTCCGAAGCGTGGTAGGTGTTTTCGGCAAACCATTTATCCACCAGCACCGAAATCGCCCGGCTGCCGGCCAGTTCTCCGGCTGCCCCTTCATACTGTGCCGGCCAGCGCTCACGCGATTTCAACACCACCCGGCAGGGCTGTTCCAGCCCGTCCAGCTCATCCGAAATCCGCCCCAGGCTGTTGGATAACCGGTTGGGGTCATTGCTGGCCCCCAGCAGCAGCACATCCATACCGCGCGCCCGTTCCACAATAACCGCGGCCGGGTTATTCGAGCGTTCCACCAGGTAGTTCACACCGCGCAAACTGGGCAAAATTTTTGCCAGCCCACGAAACGGCTCGTTAATCACACCGGTCAATTGATCTTCGCCCACCAGATGCAGGGCGATCAACTGTTTATGCGGCAGCGCCAGGGCCAGCCGCAGCGCCAGTTGGGCGTTATCACCACCGCGCACCGGAACCAGCGCCTGATTCACTTTTTTGGGCCACGCCCCGCAGACCATGGCCACATCGCAGTTCAAATCAGAAAGGATCCCGGCCGCATTCACCCCCAGGGCTTCAGAGAACGAAGGCCAATCCACCACCAGCAAATCAGGCTTATGGGTCTGAATATAATCACACAGGTCAACCCAGTAATTGTGTGAAACCGAAATTTTACATTCGGCCTTCAAGTGCTGCGCTTCGTTAAGATGATTCAGGTTAGAGCGCAAACGCCGCGCAGACAGATTGCCGCCCGAAAGCGACTCATCGGCCGGAACCTGCACCAGACCCACCAGATGAATGTGTCCATCCAGGGTCTTTGCCAGCGCAATTGCATTCTCAGCGCCATGCCCCTCAAAAAAGGGCACCATAATATCTGGAAACGGTCTGAAGATGCGCTGCTCAGCCGTTCGCGGTTGTGTGATCTGTTCCTGCATATTAACCTCCTGGTCCCCCAATAAAACCCTGTTATCGCGTCGTCGCCCCCGTTTCTTCGCTCAAATGCCCCCGCCGGCCCTGCCGTTCAATAACGGGGCTATTTTCCGGGCATAAATCCCTTCCCAGGTAAACTCTCTCCTCACCCTGCTACGCAGTTGGTAGACCGGGTCTGCTTCCAGCCGCTCTACAATCAGCCGGGCAACCTCCTCGGCTTTCTGATCCAGGCGAAAATAGGTTGCATAGTCTTGACCCAGGGCGCGCAGGGGCTTTAAATCGCTGCAAAAGATAATCACCCGCCCCAGCCCGGCCTCAATGATCGGGATTCCAAAACCCTCTTCCTGGCTGGGCAGCAGCAAAGCATCGGCCAGCCGGTAAAAATCGGCCACTTCCGAATCTTTTAACCCCTGGGGGATGGTCTCTGCCAGAAAAATGGCGGCTTCTTTTAAATGGAGTTGATCACGCAGTGCCAGCAATTCGGTCATATATTGCAAATTGGCCGGGTTATGCGCACCCAGCGGGCCGGTAACCAGCCAGCGCGCCTGGGGCAGCTCTTTGCGCACGGCTGCCAGAATCTCCAGGCCAAACTCCAGGTTCTTGCGCCGTGTCACCCGCACCGGGGCCAGCAGCAGCGGTGCGGCGGTCGTCAGGCCAAACCGGGCCGCCAGGCGCTGCGTGGTTTCTTGCAGACCCAGGAAAACCGGCAGATCAACCCCGGCCGGAATCACCGCCACGTTCTCGGCCGGGGCGCCGGTCAGCCGGGTATATTCTGCCAGGCGGGCTTCTGAGATGACCACCGCTTTTACCCCCGGCCATTCCCTGCGCAGCAGGTCCCACGGCCAGCCAGGGTGCATCTCACCCTGATAGTTACTGTTTTCCCAGGCAAAATCATGATGCCAGAGGATGAATTTTGGGCTGGTTGCGCGCTGCGACAGTTTGAACAGCGCCGCGGTCAGGGCCAGATTCTTATGCAGGCTGCCAACATTATGGGCAATTACCCAGTCCACCCCGGCAAGCCGCACAGACAGATCGTCATAAAGCTGCCCGACAAAGTCATCAAACCCGGCAGGAATCACCCCCCGGTCCAGATCGGCCTTATAACGCAATACCAGCGCATACCGCGAATCCAGCTCCGGCAAAATCTGAACCGCGATCTCTTCTTTCCAGATATCCCCCCGTCCCGCCAGCACCAGCACAGCGTGACCGTTCTGACAAAATTGTTCTGCCTGGCGGGCTAAAACCGTTTCAACGCCGCCCACCACTGGCGGGGCGGCAAAATGAATTAAGGCAACTTTCAACAAACCCTCTTTTACAGGGGAAGAACAGCTCATAAATCGCGATGAGATCAGCGCTCTTTAAGGAGAGGATTCGCCGGTGGGTGGTGGGTGCATCAGGGTGTGGCGTAAAAGCGGTGTTGTTGCAAATGAGCTGTTTCTGCCAACCTTTACAAAAATTATAACATTACTTTAAGTCACCCCCGGCCGGGGCAGATTAATTCAACTTAAGGAAATCTGATTGTGCGGCAAAAATAGAAACTCCATGCTGCCAGCTTTCTCCACCCCGACACAATTCCGCCCGTGTCGTTTGGCCGCGCCAAGAGAGTGGTCCGCCTGCTCCAACAATTCTTCCAGCGTGGCCGCTTCTTGTTCAAGGCAGGCTGCACCAATGCTGATGGTCACCCTCCTGTGCAAGTTTTGGCCGTAATGCTGGTGCATCGTGGCAACCGCCTGGTTCAGGCGCAATGCCACCTGCACCGAATCATCCAGCGGGGTATCCGGCAGCAAAATGGCAAATTCTTCACCCCCAAAGCGGCCCAGCAAATCGTTCCCCCTTAACCCGGCCCGCAAACATTCCGCCACCTGGGTCAAGACCTGGTCGCCGATAAAATGACCGTACCGGTCGTTAAAACTTTTGAAATGGTCAATATCCACCATCAACGCCGATAATGGGCGCTGAAGCTCCACTGCACGGCTGTGTATCCGCCGCGCTACTTCATAAAAGCCATGCCGGTTATGCAGCCGGGTCAGGTTATCGGTCATGGCCATATGCTCCAAAGCCTGCCGCAGCGAGGCGTTTTGAATGGCAGCCGCAGCCAGGTTGGCAAAGGTATCCAAAAATTCCAGGTCGCGCAACTGAAAAGGCCCCAAACGCTCTTCCTCCGGGGCCAGACAATCCACGCTTACATTCCGACCCAGCACCATTACAGCCAGCACTTTTCCGGTCTGAACCAGGGGGTAAATGATCAACGAATGGTCTTTCTTAAACCCATGACTTTTGCTGCTGAAGGGGTACAGTTGTTGGGTGGAAGAAATAATGACCGGAGATTCGGCCTCGATCAGGCCGATCACGTCGCCGTGATGGTGGATCATATGTTGAAGTTCTTCCGGCGAGTGGGCAAGATCTTTACCGCGCGAAAAACCCAGCTCCCACCGTCCGTTGCGGTGCAGCACAATAAGACCCTGGTCATAGGCAACCGTGTCAAAAGCTGCGTTTAGAATGATCTCAATGGCATCTTCAAGCCGCCTGGCATTGGAGAGCAGTGCACCGGTCTCAACCTGACTGCGGATTACCCGATTGGCGTATTCCAAGCGCTGCGACTGGCATTGCAGCAGAACTTGCATATCCAGCAGTTCAATCTTCCCATCGGCATGGCAAACGATAATGGGGTCATATAATCGCTCATGCTGCCGGTTGAGCGCATCTTTTACAGCATCTTCAACCGAAGTGCTGGCCGGCAAAACCAGCAGCGGCGTTTCGATGGTGCGATAAAAATCCATCACAGGCCGGTTCAAAAACAATTCGTGTGCATAGGGCCGTCCGAGCACCTCGTAACATTTTCGGCGCGGGATCATGCCCAGCAAATGATCATCTTCAAGAATCAAAACCCCCGGAAGATCCGCCTGTTTTTCAAATTCATTGACCACACATTGCATCACTTCCCCATTAGAGACCGCAACATGATAAGAGCCTATCTCTCCTATGGTGGAAACGCTTCGTACTTGAGCCATTTTACATTCCTAGCCTCCGGGCTGTGTCAATTATCCCGCGAATGCTCTGAATTCAAAAGGCCTTAAATTGAATTTTTGTGATTCTTACTATTTTGTAAGCCCCTGGCGCAACAGAATTCCATTCCCCGACGGGTCACGCACCAACAACCCTGCCGTCTGCTCTTCCACTGCGCAGCCCGCCGCGCGCAGTTGCCGGCTCAATTGATCGCATGACGCACCCCCGCTGGTGTGCAGCTCAAAATAGCGCAGCCCCGGTGAACCGGGGGGCATAGGCGGTCCGTTCAATGATTCCCAGGTGTTCAGCCCAATGTGGTGATGATACTCCCCCACCGAAAGAAAGGCGGCCGTCTGCCCATACCGCTGGGTGATCTTAAAACCCAGGATATTTTGATAAAAATCAACCGCTTCATTCAAGTTTGCAACCTTAAGATGAACATGCCCAACCGTCGTTGCCGCAGAAGGCCGCCAACCGGCCGCCTCTGCCCCGCTGGCAGCCAGCAGATTTTCAAGATCCAATGAATCGGTGACCATTTGCAAATTACCCGATGCATCATAGCGCCACTGACTGCGTGGCCGGTCACGATAAAGCTCAATTCCGTTTCCTTCAGCATCCTGCAGATACAATGCCTCGCTCACCCCGTGATCTGCCGCACCCAGATCCAACGTACCCGAACGGATTAAATGCACCAGAATCCGACTTAATGCAACCCGGTCATGCATCAACAGCGCCAGATGATACAGGCCCGTCGCGCGCGGTGTTCGAATGGCATGATCTGCCGGATGCAACACAATCAGCGGTTCTTTGCCGGCGCTTAAAAGTATGCGATCCACATCTTTTTCCACTTGCAGACCCATCTTCACTTTATAAAATAAAGCCGTGTGTTCAAGATGGGCCGCGTTAAGATGCACCGCCCCCAGTTTTAACCCGGTTACGCCCGATAATGCCCACGTTTTACGTTCATTCATAGAATATGCCACCTGTAATGTTGAATTCACCCCAACCCCTCCCCCGATACACCTGCTTGAAATCTAGTACAATACATGCACTTACTGTATTCAAACTCACCCGTTTTGGATACCCCCTGTATAATCTTACGATAAGCGGCGCCATGAACCTTACCCTCAGTCAGGTTAAAAATATCGTCCTTGCGGCCCAGGGGCTGCTCCTTCCACCCCAGAAAACCGCACAAAAAGCAGATGTACTGGAAGCCGTGCACCAGATGGGCGCACTGCAAATTGACACCATCCACGTTGTTGCGCGCAGCCCCTATTTTGTGCTGTGGAGCCGCCTGGGTACATATTCGCAACGCTGGCTGGAAGATTTATTGGCCGAAGGGGCGCTATTCGAATACTGGTCGCATGCTGCCTGTTTTTTGCCCATCCAAGACTACCCCCTCTACCGCTGCTTTATGCTTGAAAACCGACGCGGCTGGGGCAACAATCAAGCCTGGCTCGATGCTCACCCCGGGGTTGTGCAGGATGTGCTCGACCAGATCCATGAACGAGGGCCCTTGCGTTCGGCCGATTTTATCGCGCGCAACCCCGGCTTCAAGTCGGATGGCTGGTGGGACTGGAAGGAAGAAAAGATCGCCCTCGACCGCCTGCACACCGCCGGAAGGCTGATGGTGTGCGCTCGAAAAAACTTCCAACGCCTTTACGACCTGACCGAACGGGTCTTGCCACATTGGGATGACCGCCAGGCCCCTTCCTATGAAGCCTCGCTCGATGCTCTGACCGAAAAAACCGTGCGCTGCCTGGGCGCTGCGCCTGCCTCCTGGATCCCCGACTATTTCAGGCTGCCCAAAACCGGGCTGACCAACCGATTAAAGACGCTCGTTCAACAGGGGCGGCTCACCCCGCTGGACGTGGCCGGTTGGGATGAGCCATTTTACCTGCACCATGATCATCTGCCGCTGGCAGCCGCCGCCGCAGATGGGCAGCTTGAATCACAGGTCACCACGCTGCTCTCTCCTTTTGACCCCGTCATCTGGGATCGCAAACGCACCCGCGCCCTGTTTGGGATGGACTTCACGATTGAATGTTATTTACCGGCCGAAAAACGAAAATTTGGTTATTTTTCTCTGCCCCTGCTGCAACGGGGAAAACTGGTCGCCCGGCTGGATGCCAAAGCCCACCGCAAAGAAAAACTTTTTGAAATTCGTTCCTTCCATCTTGAAAACGGGGCAAAAATGGAGGACCATCTGCTGGCGGATGCCGCAGCCAGCCTGACGGCCTGCGCCGCATGGCATCAGACCCCCCAGGTAATGATCCACGAGCAGGTGCCCGATCCAATCCGCGGTGAGCTGAACCGTGCGCTGGCGCAGGTCCAATAAAATGGGAGAACCCGATGGTTAACACACTGAAAGAAGTGGTGAAAATCCTGTCTGGGGGGAACTTCTGGCTGCTGCTGGGGCTGCTGGCCGTTCTGATCGGTTATGCCCTGTGGAGCGGCTCACCTTTTGCGCGCGGGGTCTTCCGCAAAAGCTATCTGATCATTCTGGCGCCGTTTATCATCCCGGTTTTGATGCTGGTTTTTGCCGCGCTTTTCCCGGCCCAAGAAGTGGGCCCTTTTGGCTGGCGCGATGCAACCCTGATCGCCCTGCTGCTGTTGCAATTTGGCATTCAGATTTACGCATTTGTGCACATGAAAGGGTTTCGCTTTTTTGTGCTGGCTGTCAGCGTGCTGCAAACCTGGCTGACCGCATTCGCTTTTCTGGCGGCCACCATGCGGGTTACAGCTTATTATCTAATCACCTGAGCTTCAACCTCACAACAGGGTTGCCCACGTCAGACTTCTGAACGCTGGCTCTTTTTACAGTCTTCACAAATTCCAAACAGCACCAGGTGCCGGGTGACAAGCCCAAACCGATATTTCTGTTCCACTTGCTGAAAAAACGGGTCGACTTCAGCATGGTCAATCGTATACACGGTCCGGCATTCCTGGCACACCAGATGGTGGTGTTTGCCCTCACGCACCAGTTCATACACCGCCGCGCCGATCCCAATATCTGAAATAGACACTTTACACTGGCACGCCAGCCGTTCGAGCGCGCGATAAATGGTGGATGGATTCACCGCTGGCAAGCGCATGCGCACCTGTTCATGAATCTCTGCCGAGGTTAAATGGGAATGATCGTTCGATAGAACGTCGATGATGGCTGCGTCAACGGAGGATGCGCGTGTCATTGTACATATTGTAATGCAAAAATTTGCAAATGCAATTATTGGGAATATAATAGGATTAGATATAAGCTATTTTAACAAATCAGATGGGGTGTTGCAGCCCGCCGTATAAGCTTGGCTGGCTGGTAGTTAAAACACAATGAATGCCGGGAGGACTGATGGTATTACGACCTGTTGCAATGCACATTCCGGATGGCTTTCTTTCAGTTGTCGTTTCGGTGGTGCTGTGGGGCATTTCAATCCTCATGATCGCCATCGCGCTGCGCAAAGTTAACCAGAATTTGAATGAAAAAGACGTACCGCTGATGGGCGTCCTCGCAGCGGCCATCTTTGCCGGGCAAATGCTGAACTTTGCCGTCACCGGCGGAACTTCGGGCCATTTGCTTGGCGCAGCCCTGGCAGCCATTGTCCTTGGCCCGTGGCCGGCCGTGCTGGTGATGACAGCCGTGGTCTCCACCCAGGCATTAATCTTTCAAGATGGCGGTCTGCTGGCACTGGGCGCCAATCTATTCAACATGGCCGTCATTGGTGTAGCAGTCGGGTATTCGGTATACTGGCTGGTGCAGCGGCTGTCTGGCGGCCAAAAATGGGGGCTGTTTGTGGGCAGCTTTGCCGCCGGCTGGATGTCCATTTTTATCGCTTCACTGGCTGCCGCGCTGCAACTGGCGCTTTCGGGCACATCGCCGGCCAACCTCGCCGTGCCCGCCATGGCGGGCATTCACGCCCTCATTGGCCTTGGCGAAGGTCTGATCACTCTGGGCGCGGTCACTTTCCTCTTTGCGGTTCGCCGCGATCTGGTGTTAACCCAGCCAGGCAAAACCACCCCCAACGCCCGCGGGGTCTTAATTGGCGGCTCATTCATTACCCTGCTGCTGGTGGCTGCTTCACCCTATGCCTCGGCCAACCCAGATGGGCTGGAATGGGTGGCCGAGCAAAAAGGCTTTATCGATACAGCCCAGAGCTCTCTGTTTAACATCATCCCCGACTATGTCATGCCGGGTATTCAAAATGAAGCTCTGGCCACCATCAGCGCCGGGGTGATCGGCGCAGTGATTGTAGTGGGGGTCATGTACATGGTTGGCGCGGCCCGTCGTAAACGTGCAGTAAAATAAATTATCTTATGAGTACACCTCAACTCGACCCCTATCACAGCCGCACCAGCCCGATTCACAGTCTGGATGCGCGGGTTAAGCTGGCCCTGGCTCTGGCCCTGCTGTTTACCATTGCCCTGGTGCCCGCCGGCGCGCTGCCGGTCTACCCGCTGCTGCTGGCCCTGATCTGGTCGTTGGCCGAAATCTCAGAACTGGGGATCGGGTTTATCCTGCGCCGCAGTTGGATCGCCCTGCCATTTGCGCTGGCAGCCCTGCCGGTCATCTTTACGCTTAATGGCGAACCGCTGTTCACCCTGGCACTGGGCACATGGCAAATCACAGCCTCATCCGCCGGTCTGGAGCGGTTTTTCGGAATTCTATTTAAAGCCTGGTGTTCGGTGCAGGTGGCGGCCCTGCTGGCGGCCACCACACCCCAGACACAGCTTTTGCTGGCGCTGCGCTGGCTGCGCATTCCGCGTCTGCTGGTCAGCATCGTCGGGCTGATGTGGCGCTATCTCTACCTGCTGGTCGAAGAAAGCGGACGGTTAATGCGCGCCCGCACTTCCCGCTCTGCGGCCAGCCCCGACCCTGCCCACCGCATGGGCGGTACGGTTATCTGGCGCGCGCGCGTCACCGGCGGCATGGCCGGCAGTCTGATGGTGCGCTCCCTCGAACGCAGCGAACGGGTCTATGCCGCCATGCTGGCCCGCGGTTACGACGGAGAAATCCGCACCCTGCCGCTGCCGGCCCTCAGCGATGCATCTCGCCGTTTAATGGTCTTGGGACTGCTAGGCTGCGGGTTAATCTTAACCCTCAGTATTCTTTGGGGATAACCTTTGAATCAAAACAACCCTGTTCTTGCAATTGAATCACTGCATTATCACTATCCCGACGGCCACCAGGCGCTAAACGGCATTAACCTGCATGTTGCCCCGCAGGAGAAAATTGCACTGGTGGGCCCCAACGGCGCCGGAAAATCGACCCTGCTCATGCACCTGAATGGCATTCTCACGCTGGAGTCTGGAGAGATTCGAGTGTGCGGACAGCCGCTTCAAACCGACACAATCAAGCACGTCCGCTCTGTTGTCGGCCTGGTGTTCCAATTGCCCGACGACCAGTTGTTTTCACCCACCGTATACGAAGATGTGGCTTACGGACCCATCTATCAGGGCCTGCCGGTCGAAGAGATTGACCGCCGTGTTCGCGCCGCGCTGCAGGCCGTCGGCATGGAAAGTTACATCCAGCGCGTGCCCTACCATTTAAGCATCGGCGAAAAAAAACGCATCGCCATCGCCACGGTCTTATCCATGCAGCCCGAGATTCTGGCGCTGGATGAACCCTCCGCCGGGCTGGACCCGCGGGCGCGGCGCACGCTGATTGAATTATTAAAGGCGCTGCCCTACACCATGCTGGTCGCCACCCACGATCTCAACCTGGTGCGCGAGCTGTGCCCGCGTACGGTCTTGATGGACGGCGGACAGATCGTGGCCGATGATGCCACCCCGGCCGTGTTGAATAACGCCAGCCTGCTCGAAAAATACGGGCTGGAGTAATCGCCCCCCAGCGCACCATTCCCCCCGCCCCACCGCCCCTCGGTGGGCGCCGCTCTGGCGCGCCATTTTCTCCACCTCACCATTCCTCATAGCGTGCGCTTATCCAAAAGCCGCTTGGTTTATGCAAAATGACCCCGATGGTCAACCTGTAATTCTTGACAGACTCTCCAAAAGGAATACACTTAATGTATATTTGTATTAACACAAATATACATCTTCCCCAGGAGTCCCCCAATGAAAAATAGGTTGATCTGGATCATATTGATGACCCTGCTGCTGGTCAGCGCCGCCTGTACGCCGGCTGCCCCTGCCCCGGCGGCCGAAGCCCCTGCTGCGCCGGCCGTTTCCACTGAAGTTCCCCCGGCGGCCCCAACCGCAGATACCACCCCGGTGCTGGATCTGGTATCACCCGAAGGAACAAAGACCCTCACCATGAGTGACCTGAAAAAGCTCACGGCGGTTTCAGGGATGGGCGGCATCAAATCGAGCACAGGGAAAATCACCCTGCCCGAGAAATATACCGGCGTCGCCCTCACCGATCTGGTGGCGCTGCTGAACCCCGCCAACGATTCGCTGGCTGTGCAGGTGGAGGCCGAAGATGGCTATGCCATGACGCTTTCAATGGAGCAGATCACCAGCGGCGAATTCATTACCTACGACCCCGGCACCGGCGATGAAAATAAAATCGAAGGCAATCTCACCGCCATTCTGGCATACGCAGTCAAAGACGGCCCGCTGCCCAAAGAGAGCGACGGCAATCTGCGTCTGATGGTGATCAGCGAGAAGAATGATCAGGTGGTCGACGGTCACTGGTCGGTCAAATGGGTGCGCAAGATCATCCTCAAACCCGCCGCCGCTGAATGGACCATTCACCTCAAAGGCGCTCTGGAAGAAGATATGGACCGCGCCACCTTTGAATCGGGCGCCGCCGAAAGCTGCCACAAGGCCGTCTATACAGACCCCGACGGCAACGAATGGGTGGGCATTCCACTGTGGCTGATGATGGGCCGCGTGGATGACGAAGTGAAACACCAGGGCCGCGCCTACAATGCCAAACTGGCCAAAGCCGGTTATGTGGTGGAAGTCAAAGCCGCCGACGGTTACAGCGTGGAACTGGACAGCAACCGCGTAGACCGTAACGATGATATCATCGTCGCTTTCACTCTCAATGGTGAACCGCTCAAAGATAAGGATTTCCCGCTGAAACTGGTGGGCGCCGATGTGACAAAAAAGGAAGGCGTTGGCGGCATCGCCGAGATCAACCTCTATCTCGACCGCAAACCCGCCCCGGCCGCCGAAGGCGCCGCGGTGGAATCCACCGCGGCCCCGGCCGCTCCCATCGAAGCCAAACCAGCCCTCGACCCCAAAGCCCAGCTCAATATCTTTGGTCTGGTCAACCAGGCCCTGGCCTTCAATCTGGACGATTTGAAAACCCTGGATG
>CAZQLE010000085.1:0-15033 GCA_964593905.1 uncultured Anaerolineaceae bacterium
GCCAACAACACCGCCCTGGCAAGATCAGGGATAAAGCTGATCAGAGCATTGGCAGTGATCAATAAACGGATCTGCTGGAAAAACACCTGCTGCAATTTTTTCCAGGTGCCTCCCATTCGTTCAACCGAGTTCTGCTCCACCGCCAGCGCCTTAATCAACACAGCCGCTGAGAGCGTTTCTTGCAAGTCTTTCTCCACCTGGGCTTGCTGTTCAAATTGCATCTGGCTCACCTGATAAAGCTGGTGGCCAAAATACCGCGTCACTAAAAACGTCAGGGGCACAAAAATCAATGCCGGCACCGACAGGCGTTTCTCCAGCCAGAAAATCGCAGTGCCCGCAAAAACAATCTTTGTGCCATCCAAAAACAAACCTGCCAACGGACCAGAGAAGAACCAGCTTAGCCGTTCAAGATCGTTTGAAAAACAGGACATTAAATATCCGGGCTGATGTTGATCGAAAAACGGTTTGGGTAAACCCAGAATGCGGTTTAAAAGCGCATTCTTTAGCCGCAGCATGATATTTTGCTCAAAGCGGGTGGTGCAAAACGTCTGCAAGGGGCCCAAAATTCTACGCAGAATGGTAAAAGCAGCCAGGAAAAATGCCAGTTCCAGCATGGCGCGGCCGTTGCGAACAGTCACAACCTGATCCAGCAGCTTTCCTGAAAGAATCGGCGCAGGGATGGCAAGGAGGGCGCTTAAAAACACAAGGGCAGCAGATGCAATCACCCACCGCCAGTCGGCTTTTAGAAAGGGCGCAAAAAAATGCCAGTATTTTATCAGGCTGGCATTCTTAAAAATCTCAAACCCCACCGGGTGTGAAACTTCCGGCTTCTGCAGCGCGCCGACAGAAGAAACGAGCTGGCTCATTCCACCCGCCCGGGGCGCTGAATGACCAGATCATAAGGATGACAGCAGGAGAACTGATCCAGTTTCGGGTCCCAACTGGCGACCGTCCTGCCATCATGAAGATATTTATAGACTTGTTTTCCACCCACTTGCAGAGACAGAACGGTAATGCCGGGGTTCCAAAGTCTGCGCACCCAGCCAGTGTTTTTAAACCACCGGTAAAACCACAGCCCGGCGCGCTGAAGCTCAGGCCTGCGGCGGGTGCGGGTAATTGCACGCATCACCAACGATCGTCTTTTGGGGGTGCTGGAGATGGGAAGATGCTGCTTCACCTTGCCAACCAGCATCTCTTCGGTCACCAGAATTGGATCCTCTGCAAGGTTATTATCTCCGCGGGTCACCCAGCCATGCGGTTCCTGTCGGATTGCGCGATGCACAACCTCAAGATCCTTTCCAACCTGATAAACCAGAATATCACCCGCCTGCACCTGTTGGATGGGCTGCGGATTAATTTCCAACAGATCACCCGGTGTAAATACGGCGCGCATACTGCTGCCATGATAAATGCGATAGGTCACCGGTGTAGGGGTCATTTTTTCGCTTCCAGTAGAGAGGCAACCGCATCACGAGGCAAATCATTTAGAGAAAAAGACAACTCATAACAGGGAATCTGTTGCAAAAGCTGATTCATCAGCGAAAAATACAGACGGCGGGTCGGCTCAAAGAACAAACGAAAATACGCATGGTGTTCATACAAGAGTCGTATGCGAGCCTCGTTCACCGGCATTTCCCGAATCGAAAGCCGTTCGGCCTTTGTTGCAAAAAAGATCCCTTTTAACGGTGCAGTGCCCGGTCCATCCGTTCTACCACCCAGCGGTGTGCCATGCAAAGTCAGGTTGCCCGTCGAAATGCCTGTAATCGTTGCCGAATCATCCGAATAAAGATAATCAGGCTGAATTAGTCCGGTGGCAGTGCTCTTTCCCGCCCCGCTCAAACCGGTGATAATTCCCCCGATCCCATTGATTGCAAAGCTTGACCCATGCAGACAAAGACCGCCGTGCTGCGCCAACTGATAAGCCGCCAACAAAAACAATGGCACCCGAATTTCTTCCCTGATCACCTGTGCAAAATCTTGAATTGTATCTGCGACAATGCCCAGGAAATGCAATTTCGGTTGCAGGGTATCCATGACAAATACGCGAAAACGCTGATTGAGCCACCAGGTTTGCTCGTTTTCAAGTGAGATATCTGTCCCAATTAACCTGGAAATTGCTTTTTGCTGATCGGCGCCCGTTTCAAGAATGGTGCGTTCCCAATCAGAAGATTTCACAAAATTTAACGAAAGGGAAGAATAATTACTGCCATACGGCCGGGTTTGAAACCGGTCGAATGGCGTAAAAGGCTGAATTTCGCCTTCATTGATGGCTACAACGTGATCGGCAATTTTAATAAACATTTTATAACCCGGGTACTAAAAATTACTTCCTCCCGAACTGCATTTTCGATGGGGCGCCAATCCGGCCATACAGTGAATATTGTCAGCGGCTCCGCTTTTACAATTGCCCTGCATTCTTAACAATTGCGCTGCCAGTGAGCCAGAGCTGCAAAGCTGAGCCGGGTTGGCTCCTTCTGCGCCCGGCACGGGCACCTTTAGCAAGGTCGGTCTTTCATACCGGGGCCTAGAAATATCAGAGGCTGCATTATCATTGTCAAATTTCTTGTTCGCATTATTATTGGTTTCCATGATCAAAACACCTCATACCTTTACTGATCAAAAAATGAAACTTTTTTAAGACTCAAACCATTCCCCAATTCCTGAACACTCCATATCCACAGACACAACTTCAAACCAAAAACTGGTTCAGCCGCATGTTTGCAACAAAAACGGTAACATCCGACAGTGCTTCGTCATATTGAATACCCTCAAAATGACTGACCAACCGCTGGGCCAATTGTTCAATATCGTGTTTGCCATCCAAAAGGCCCACCAGCAAAGATGCCGAAACGTTTAACAGAGAAATTTCTCCGCTCGCGGGGTCAAACAGGATGGTTTCTCCAGCTTCTTCAATCAACATCAAGTCAGGGCGCAGCATCAACATGACCTTACCCTCTGTGGGTCTTTTGGCAAACGGAACAGCCGGTTTTCAGGGAACAGCCCCAGTTCATAGGCTTCCTGACAGAAAGAATGCCCGGCATATAAGGAACCTGCTTCGTAATAATTCATGGCGGCACATTTTCCCAGACAGTAGGCTGCATGAATGCAGGCCGAACAAACACCGCCCAACGCTGCCGGAATTTTTATACGCAGATCTTGCAAGACCGGGTGGTCTTTCCAGATTGATTTCACCCCCTGATTTAACAAATTACCAAAATTCAGCGCCTCAACTTGTTCGCCAATCCCACAAATACTGGCCGTGCCATTCGATAATACCCCCAACAAATTATGAATGCCACAAATTCCCGCCTGCCCTGAAACGGCCTCGATCAATGGGTAAAATGCCGGTGGAAGATCAAAATGAATGGTAAAGTCTGCGTCAGAAAGCGCCCTCGCCTCCTTAAACAGGTCCAGCAGTTCTCTTGCGCCAAATAACTCACCCTGCCGGCCCATCTGCCCTGCTCGCTGTTCCACAGCAATCGGGTTAATTTTTAAGCTCCCGGCGCCAAGTTCTCGCGCCAACTGAACGACCTCTTTTAATTCAGCAGCATTTCCCCGATGGAGTGAAAAGATAACCTGATAATTAATTGCCAATCGTTGCAAGATGTTTGCCGCTCGAAGCGTCTGATCAAATGAGCCTTTCACCTTGCGCAAATTTTCATGGGTTTCGGCCCGGCTGCCATCCAGCGAAATGGAAATAAACGTTTCGGTCTCCTGAATCAGCACACCCAGCGCTTCATCCAATAAAGTGCCATTCGTCTCAACCGCTGTCTTTAGCCCCAGCAAATTCAATCCGGTCAAAATTTCGCGAAATTCGGGGTGTAAAAGCGGCTCTCCACCGGTCAATTTCACAGCTTCAAGGCCCAAGTCAAGCGCATCCACAAAAATGGGACGAAGCTCGTCCCAGGATAAAAAGGTTTTGATTTGATTGCTAAAATGGGGGGCGATCCAACAATGACGACAATGCAAATTACACTCGCCGCTCATATAATAATAAATTGTGGTCAGCGATGGGTAAGATATCGACATCTCCTGTAAAGAGTTTCTAACGCTAAAAGGTAAACAACCGGTAATCATAATGCAGGAAGCTCCTCCAAATATTGACGATAACAAAACTGGGAATCGGGTAAACAAAAATCCTGCTGCTGTTGAAACACCCCTCCCGGACAACCGCCATTGCAATACAGGTTCCACTCACAATCACGACATTGCTCCAGCGCTGTCATGGGTATCTGATTGCGTTTGCGCATACGCCGTAAAACCGGATGAACCTCCCAGATATCTTGCAACGAATCTCGATTAATATGGCCCAACACGGGGCCGCTCATCATTGTGCAGGGAACGATCGCACCATCGTGCAGCACTTCAATCTGTGTAAAAACACAGCCGCAGGCACTCAGACAGCCCATTTCCCAATCTTGCGCCAACGCACCTTTTGTCCGGGCTTTCTCCATTTCGGCATACATGCGCAATGAAACCTGCGGCCCGGCTGAGGCCTGAATGCGGCCAGGGTACTGTTTCTCAAGTTGAAACAGTTTAAGCGCAGCCGTTCGTTTTTCTTCTGCGGTTAAAGCCAGCGAAACGCCCGGCCGGCAGGCCCCCCCAACAGAAAGGACCTCCCCGGTGCTGATCGTGTTTAACCCGATATCATCCAACAGAAAAGCAACCGTCTGGTCAATGCTGTCCACATTCGCGCGGTTTAAAGTCACCCGCGCAGTGACGGGTAAACCAGCTGCTTGCAGCAGCCCAAGCCCGCGAACCGCCCGCTCAAAACTGGCCGGCCGGCTCTGGTTATGGATCTTGGCATTATGCCCGTCGATGGATACCTGGATAAAATCCAGTCTTTGCAATCTTTTGCCGACAAAAAACCGGGCAATATTTTCGGGGGTTACCAGCGTTGCATTGGTAATCAAGCCATAACGCATCCGTGCATCAATCACACAATCAATCAGGTCAAACAACCCTCTCTGAAGAAAAACCTCTCCCCCGGTCAGCGTGACTCGCATCACCCCCAGATCACCCAGTTCCCCAATAAATTTTTGCCATTCCGAAAGCGGTAAATCAGACCGGTGGGTCATCTCATCGGCATAATAACAATACCCGCAATGTAAATTACACCGCCCGGTGATCACCAGCGTGGCCTGTTCTGGCGGGGCAATAAAATCAATCCGCCCCATGTAAAACACACTCCCGAGAATTTTGAACCACCAGGCCGATCAAACCCGCTTGCACCATTTCATGAAGAAAGGCGGTGATTTCATCCACCGCCCTGGCCGGGGTCGCAGAATAGGTTCGTAAAACCCGCTCAACCACCCCCTGTTCCGATTGGGTGCCATCACAGGCAATCCAAACCATGTGCCCGGTGTGATTGATATAAATACACTCATCCACATCCGGGTTAAATAACATCCAGACATCTGGCGCTGAGCGTCGAAGGATTACATCAGGGTTACGCAGGTAACAATGAGGCTGCAATGTTGTAGGTCGCTTTCGATGTTGTAAAATCTATGTTCGGTATTGCTGTTGCGACACGACTCTAAAAACAGATTATTGGCAGGCAAATGAACACTGCCAAACACCTCACAAACCGGTCTTGCGTTTCTAAATCAATTACTTTTTTAGTTATCAGAAGATCGTGTGTTTTTAAATATTTGCCAGTATCGAAATATTCTGGGTAATTATACAAATTGATTAATGCAACTTCAATATATTTAACTGACAGTACAATTACAAAAAGACACCCATCCCGGTCAAAAAGGATGGGTGTCTTCTATGCGAAGAACGAATTTCTAATTTGCGAACGTGGCTTCGATCAATTGTTTGGCTGCATCCGCGTCTTTCACGGTCATACGCAGACCATTCACCGTCAGATCAGATTTTTGGAACCCCGCCGTCTGTATGTTATTTGCATCCGCTGCAATTTCTTTCGTCGCACAAGCCAGATTGGTCAAATCTGCCAGGCTCATATCGGTGACAACCATTTCCTTGATCTGCTCATACAGATCAGGAATTTTCTCGTAGATCGCAGGATCTTTCGCCTTCTGGGCTGCGCCGCGGAACACCGCGTTATAATGCTCGGCCCTCTCCCACTCAGAATTGGGGAAGCGGGCATAAGTCAACACGCCGCTGCCATTCAAATGATTTAACCCGGCCGGCAGATCCAGAGTATCGAAACCCTTACCCTGCGATTTAAACGCATTGGGCATCTCCACATCAACCCCGCCCAGAATATCGACAATTTGCGCAACCTTATCGGATTCAGGGGCGATGTAATGATCGACGCGCACACCGTAAGTGTCATAAAGTGCCTGGGCAACCGCCGAAAGAGCCTTGGGCACCGCCTGCTCATTCGAGCCTTCTTTTTCAAAAACAGTCTGGAATACATCTCCCAGACGGATATTGCTCTGATTCAGCGCCGGCGCCTGCACAACCAGATCGCGCGGGAAGGCAAAAGCACTGGCCTTCTTTTGGTCAAAATCCACCTTGATCAAACGAACGACATCTGCCTCAGCCTGATACGCGAACTCTCCGGCTTTGTGATAACCCACAAGCAACACATAGCTCGAGCCGGTTTGACCGCACACCGCCTCTGAAGTAGGCTCCACCGTCGCAGCCGAGCTTTCCACCGGAACCGCAGTCGCGGCTTCCTGCATTTTAACCGCCAACGGTTCAGACAGTGGTTTATTAAACAACTGCCAGACAGTTAACGTCCCCAACACCAGTGCCGCGCCAAACACGACAACAAGAATAATGCCTGCTGCACCTTTTTTCATATTGAACCCTCCTGGTCGTTACAATGAAACGAGTATGGCAAACCGCCACGGAAGATTGATTTCCCAAAGAAACCGTATCCCCCAAAAATCTGGAAAACTACACTAAATATTATAATCACTTTTTGGATATCTTTTTCAACCGATTCACCACTAAAAACAGACTGACCACAATACTGGTAATAAACAATGGGTGCGCCGTGGCCCAAAGGGCCGTTTGCCCCAGTTTTCGATAAGAATTAACCCGCAGCCCAAGCCGCACCGGTTCCAGCGTGGAAGAATTCCAGGCAAAATGGATCAAGGGTGACATAAAGTCTTGCCTGACACACCCTTCAAGACTGAAAATGTAAATATGCCGACACGATCGAGCCGCCAACAATAAATCACGCTGAAACTCATCCCAGACCAATGGCCGCGTATCAACCACTTCTTTTAATTCAACCCCGCCTCCTGTGCTGCCAACAGCGACTGCATCCGCTTCGACCGCATAACTCCATAAAACACCAGGCCCATACCCGCGAATAAAGCTGGTATACAGCATTAGAACTTCACGATCCACCAGCAAATCAATCAATCCGGTCATCCGCTGCAAAATGGTAGACCCTGCCTTGCGTTCATCACGAATGACAGGGAACTGGTAGCTTTCAACAAAGAAGCCATCGCTGCGCATTTGACCAATCAATGCCTGGTAGGCCATCTGCCCCACCCGCTGACGCTGGTAATTAAGCGCATTGGCTGCCAATTTTGCACGAGCTTTCAGCAGATGGCGCGGTAGTTGTTCCAACTGGCGCAGGTCGGGTTCAATATCAATGCCAATTGCTTTCCATTTCAAACCATGCTGTTTTGTCCAACGCCGAAACTCAAGATACCGCGTACTTGACGCACTGTGATTATCCAGATTAAACCAGTAACCCTGATTTTTGGGTAACAAAAGCCAGGCGGTCACCGGAATGCCGGCTTCATTCAGTTTTTGTACAACCGCAACACGTTCATCTGAAAAATCCAGCAGCCCCAGGCTGATCGTGGCATTCAACTCTTTTAGCTGATCCAATAATTCGGGAAGTGAAAACAGCTCCTGCAAAGGCGCTGGTTCCAATTCACAAAAAAATGTCAGTTCAGGTTGCATGGTTTTTTCTCTCTTTTAAATCCATCCTGGAGAATTTCCTGAATTTTGCTTTTATCTCTTAAACTGCCTCTTAAATTTTACATCAGCTCGACAACTTTCGTTCTTACAAATTCATAAAGTGGCCTCATTTCACAGATATCGCCTGGTTTGCATCCATCCGACAATTTTGTTATCATCGCGTATGGAGAGGTTCATGTCCATTAACCAGAGAAAACACTTCATCGTTCAATGTATGCAGCCCGGCTGTCGCTTTCGCTTTCCGGTAGGCCCCACAGACCCTGACCAGCCCCGCTGCCCAAAATGCGGCTCGCCAACCAAAGTTGTGGATCTTCCTTATACCGCTTACCGCGTTCCTGAAGGCCCAAAAGCCGGCACGCGCACTATTTCGGTACTGGTCGATAATATTCGGTCGACATTCAATGTGGGCTCCATTTTTCGCACGGCAGATGGCGCAGGCGTCAGCCACATTTATCTGAGCGGCATCACCCCCACCCCCGATCATCCTAAAGTGGGCAAAACAGCACTGGGCGCCGAAAGCACGGTCCCCTGGACACAGGTCTGGAATTCTGCCGCACTGGTGAACGAGCAAAAGCAGCAGGGAACGCTGGTCTGGGCTTTGGAAGGCGGCCCAGGATCCCTGTCCATCTACAACGCACTCGACCACAGCATGGATCAAAACATCTTACTGGTGGTGGGCAACGAAATTTCAGGCGTAGACCCCGGTGTGCTTTCATTATGTGACCAGGGGGTTTTTCTGCCCATGCTGGGCAAGAAAGAGTCTCTCAATGTCTCTGTCGCTTTTGGAATTGCAGTTTACACCCTGCAATTTTATCGGAAGTAAAACTTATCATTTATGCATAATATCGATCCAAAAAATTAAAAATTTGTTGAAAACGGAAGCCAAAAACCCTTGTAAATACCTTTCAATGTTTGTAAGATAAAAGCAATCAGACGCTCGGGTGTCCCCCTCACCCTGGCGTTTGATTATTAAATATCTCCCGGCCATTTTCCGTTGACGCGCACCCGCGTTACCAGTAGAATACTTTTCATGACAGATGACGTCACCCCCATTCGCCAGCAGTATCTGGATATTAAGCGGCAGCATCGCGACACGATTCTTTTCTTTCGCCTGGGTGATTTTTACGAAACCTTTGACGAAGATGCCGAGATCACCTCGCGTGAACTTGATATTGTTCTTACCTCCCGCAATGTTGCCAAGGGGGTGCGCATCCCCATGGCTGGCATACCTTACCACGCAGTTGAAAATTACCTGGCCCGTTTAATTGAGAAAGGCTACCATGTCGCCATCTGTGAACAGGTTGGCGATCAGCCTGCACGCGGTTTGTTTCCGCGTGAGGTGGTGCGTGTCGTCACGCCGGGCACCATCGTTGAACCGGGTCTGTTGCAAGGCGATCAGAACAATTTTCTGGCCGCCATTCTGGTTCAAGAAGAGCGGGCCGGTGTGGCCTATGTGGATATCACCACCGGTGAATTTGCAGCTACCGAGCTTTCAGGAGAAGACATTCGCGCCCTGGTGCGCGCTGAATTAACCCGGCTGCGCCCGGCCGAAGTGCTTCACCCGGATGATTTATCCTGGTCAGAAGATCTTGCCGGGCATCCCACCAAAATTCCGGCCTGGCGCTACGAGCCCAGTCGCTGCCAGGAGGTGTTGCTTCAGCAGTTTAAAGCCGCCTCACTCGAAGGCTATGGTCTGCGTGGAATGCCGTTGGCTGTACGCGCTGCCGGCGCGCTGGTGCAATACCTTAAAGATACGCAACCCGCCGCGCTCAAGCTGCTAAACAGCATCTCAACCTACAGCCTGGCCGATTTTATGACCCTGGATGCAGCCACCCGGCGCAACCTTGAATTGACCGAAACGCTGCGCCAGGGCGAGGTAAAAGGGTCGCTGCTTTCGGTGCTCGATTACAGCATCTCGCCGATGGGAAAGCGCCTCATCCGCCAGTGGGTCAGCAAACCCTTGCTGGATATTGCACAAATCGAAGCACGTTTAAACGCCGTGCAACATTTTGTTGAAAACGGGTTGCAGCGCGCCGAACTTCGCACTGCCCTGCGGCCGTTGGCCGATCTGGAACGGTTAACCAACCGCATCCTCTCGGGTCACGCCCAGCCGCGCGATCTCGTGGCGCTGCGCGAAACATTGGCCGCACTGCCTGTGCTTAAAGCAATCTTCCCTGCCGGTGAAACCGCTTTAAGTGCCTTCCTGACCGACCTGCACGACTGCCACCCCGTTTTGGAGCTGCTGAACGAATCCATTGCAGAAGAACCGCCCGCCACGTTACAAAATACCGGCATCATCCGCCCCGGATACGCGGCCGAACTGGATCAGGTGATCGCAGCTTCGCAAAATGCGCGCGACTGGATTGCCAACCTCGAAAGCATCGAGCGCGAACGCACCGGCATCAAGACCCTCAAGGTCGGCTATAACAAGGTCTTTGGCTATTACATTGAAATTACGCATTCCAATTCCAACAGCGCACCGCCAGAATATATTCGCAAACAAACCCTGGTCAACGCTGAGCGTTATATCACCCCCGAGATGAAAGAATACGAGACCCTGGTGCTAAACGCCGAGGACCGTATCCGTGAAATTGAGCAGCGTCTGTTTCGTGAAATTTGCGCCAAAATATCTACTTTTACCGCCAGACTGCTTGAAACCGCGCGCAGCCTGGCGCAATTGGATGTATGTGCCTCGCTGGCCGAAGCCGCAGCCATCAACAACTATCACCGCCCGGCCCTGTTTGCCGATACCCGTCTGATCATCGAAGCCGGGCGGCATCCGGTGGTTGAGCGCTCGCTCGGCGCGCGTCAGTATGTCGCCAATGATGTCTTTTTCGAGCCCGGGGAACTGGTGCGCATTATTACCGGCCCCAACATGAGCGGCAAAAGCACCTTTCTGCGCCAGGCCGCGCTGATCATCCTCATGGCCCAGATGGGCAGCTTTGTGCCGGCCGGGCGCGCTGAAATCGGTCTGGTGGACCGTATTTTTACCCGCATCGGCGCACAGGATGAGATCCACGCCGGACAATCGACCTTTATGGTTGAAATGATCGAAACGGCCAACATTCTAAACCACGCCACAGCCCGCAGCCTGCTGGTGTTGGATGAAATCGGCCGCGGCACCAGCACCTATGACGGCGTTTCCATCGCCTGGGCCATGGTCGAGTATATTCACAACCACCCCGAACTGCGCGCCCGCACCCTGTTTGCCACCCATTACCATGAACTAACCCAGTTGGCCGACCTGCTGCCCGGCGTGCGCAATTATAACGTCGCCGTAACCGAATCAGATGGGCGGGTGATCTTCTTGCACAAAATTGTCCCCGGCGGGGCAGACCGTTCTTACGGAATTCATGTGGCCCAGTTGGCCGGGCTGCCAGGGCCGGTTGTGCAGCGCGCGACCGAAATTTTGCAGCAGCTTGAGGCTTCTTCTGGCAAAGCGGTGCGCATCGACGAAGCCCGCCCGACACAAATGGCGCTCTTCCCCGAGACCAACCCGCTGCTCGAAGAAATGAAAAAGCTGGATATCAATACCCTGAGCCCCATCGAGGCCTTGAACCGCCTGTATGAGTGGCAGCGAAAATTCCTGGACCCAAAATAGGCGTCTCACCGGCGCTGGCTGCGTTTCGTCCCCTGGCGCTGCGCCAGAAACAAAAGCACAATGGAAATCACCATCACCCCGGCCGAGAGCAGCGCAGCCTGTAATGAAAAGCGCTGAATGACAGGGTGCAGCAGCGCGGCAAAGGGTGCGGCGATCCAATCTGCAATCAATCCCTGCCCAAGCCGCACCACCAGCTCTGCCATCACAGCCGCCCCCACGAACAACCCGACCGAGAAGCCAAACACAACCACCCCACCGGCAAAAAACGCCTTCCCAACTGAACGGAACAAAACGGCCGGCTGCCGGAAAGTGACCAGCAGCAGCAACACCAGCAGCCCAGCGGCGGTGAAGGCACTTAACGGCAGTACCGCCCGGCTCACTCTGAATATCATGCCCAGTCGTTGCCAGGCGCGAATCTGCGCCTCTTGCAGGGGAAAAACCGCGCCGCTGCTGGCATCGCCCACCAGAACAACCTCACCCGGCAGAACCCCCGAAAATTGTTGAATGGCGCTGATCAATGCCTGCTGCGCCGTTTCCATAAACATCTCCGGCGGCTGACAGACCGGAATATCGGCCAGGTTCCCACCCGAAAGCATCAGCCCGGCAATCACTTGCAGCGTTTCGGCGCTGCAGGGCGGCCAACGGCTCATAATCTGGCGTGCCAGATCGGGCTGCGATATTCCCGCAAGATGGCTTTTCAATACAGCCAGGTCCAACTTCAAATAAGGCGCGGGGGTTTGCAAGTCCAACTGCGTCAACACCTGGGCCACAATCGATTCTGCCTGCGCATCCGACCAGCCGGCAGGTACCAGCGAGTTATACAACATCCCATAGGTATCCTGATCCAGCGGGTTGCCAATGGTCGCCATGCCGCTCGTTACGCCCGCCTGACCCGATAGCACCCCCGAAACCCAGACAGGAATCCGCTGGGCCAGTTCTTGCTGGTCCAACCCGCGCACATATTGTTCCGGTTTTAGCAAAACGTTTTCAGCCGGAAGCCAGATTAAAGCTGGAATCAAAAACAATGCCAGAAGAAAAACCAGTAACCCCCGTATAAAACGCATGAATGCTGAACTCATGATCGATCCTCTCAGTACAGATCCCGGTGAAGAATCGGATGAACTTGAATTATGCTCAAATTCAAGAAATTCTCCATAGGTGTTGCATTCTCTTTATGGTTATAATAACATTACAAGTGAGGTTAAGATGATCCCAGACGAGCATGAATCTTGCCGGCCGGTACGCAAAGGAGACCCTTTGCTCACCGCTGAAGAAATAAGCGAAATGGGCAGCCATCTTACACAGTGGAAGATCACTGCTGACACAACCGTTCCGCGCCTGACCCGCGAATTTCAATTCAAGAATTTTGAAGAAGCGCTGAATTTTGCCAATTCGATCGCAGAAGCCGCCGAACTGCAAAATCATCACCCCAGAATCACCCTTGAATGGGGAAAGGTTCGTGTGGAATGGTGGACGCATGTCCTGGGAGGCTTGCATCGCAATGATTGGATCATGGCCGCCGTGACAGACCGATTTTACCGTTCGTTCACTCAATTTAAAAAGTGATCTTTCTCCCCATCGCTACAACGGTTGATCCAATTTACGACTTAATTGCAGCGGGTTGCGACGATATTCAGCGGACTTCAGGCTTCCATTGGTTAGCCCGATCAACGTCTCGGTCAACAGGCGGTTAACCGGGGTGTTAACCCCGTGTTTTGCGGCCTGGCGGACCACCGCTCCGTTCAAATAATCCACCTCAGTCTGGCCGCGGCCCGAGTGAAAATCAATATAAAAAGACGGCATCTTACCGCCGCGACCTTTGCCCACCGAACGGGTGAGCAAAAGCTGGCTTAACCGATCGGGCAGCCGCTGAACTGCAAAGGCCAGCAACCTGACCGGTGTGCCCGGCAAATTCATCACTGGAATGCCCGCGGCAGCCATCACCTGCAATGCTTCGCGCAGTTGGTTGCGCTCCAAATGGTAGGCTGTACGGTCGGCAAAGATTTCAGCCGGGGTCATTTCGAGAATGGCCGATGAAGCGTTCGCCACCAGGTTGGTCAGCATCTTTGACCATTTCATCGATCGCGCATCGCCCAGCGACACTGCTTTCAGGCCTGCTCCATCCAGGGCCGCAGCCAGCTTTTGCGACAAAGGGTGCCCCGCAGCCACACCAACGCCGCGCAGCCGTTCCACTTGAATGGAACCCTGCCGGCTTTTTCCAATCGCGGTGGTCACGGTTCCCGCAATCACACGCGCCGCGCCGAACCGTTCGGCAATAAGCGCTTCATTATCAACCCCATTTTGAAGGCAAAGAATCGGGGGAATCAAGTCTGCATATGGGGTCAGAGATTCGAGCAGCGCAAGCGTATCAAACGATTTTACGGCCAGAACCGCAGCATCAAAGGGAGACTGCTGCGACAACTCAGCCGGAGAGACCATCACCTGCGGGTTTTCCACCCGCAGCATTTGCCCGGCGTGGCCCACCACAGCCATACCGGCGCTGCGAATCCGCCCGGCAGCTTCAGGGCGTTCAAGATAGGCAACTTCATGCCCCGCGCTTTCCAGGCTGACACCAATATAAGTCCCAATTGCCCCGGCTCCAAAACATAAAAATCTCATGCGTCCTCCAACCACCCCCGCGCACCGTTAAGAAAAACCTGTCCTGTCATGGCCTTTTTCCCTGCCGGTTGAACCTCATCCAGCACCAGCCAGCCCAGACTGGTGCCCAGGGCAGGTTGTTTTTGAATGACCGCATGTTTGCCCGTTACTGCAGGGGCCATGTGCACATGTGCACGGTGAATTTTTATGGCTTCGCCCTGCCAGAGAAAATAGGCCGACGGCCAGGGAGAAAACGCCCGCACATACCGCTCGAGTACTTCTGCGCTAAAACTCAGGTCAAGCAGGCCTTCCTCTTTTTTAATCATCCCGGCATAGGTCGCCAGAGAATCATCCTGCGGACGGGGCAGCCGTTTTCCGGTCAAATATTCGGGCAGGGTCTCAATGAGCAATTCAGCGCCAAGCTCGGCCAGGCGCACGGTTAATGAACCCGCCGTATCTTCTGCTGTGATCGGTAAACTGCGGCTGGAGATCATATCACCCGTATCCAGCCCAGCCGCCATTTTCATAATGGTCACCCCGCTCTCAGCATCACCGTGCAAAATGGCTGCCTGAATGGGCGCTGCGCCGCGCCAGCGAGGCAAAAGCGAGGCGTGAACGTTTATACACCCAAAGCGGGGTAAATCCAACACGTTCTTGCGCAAGAGTTGACCGTAAGCCGCAACCACAATCAGGTCGGGGTTCCACAGCAGCAGGGTCTCAAAAACACCCGCCTCTTTAAGCTTTTCCGGCTGAATCACCGGCAAGTTCAGGCCCAGCGCAGCCAGTTTAACCGCCGGGGGGGTTAAAGATTTTCCCCGACCGGCCGGCCGGTCGGGCTGTGTTACCACCCCGACCACGCGGGTCTGTGCAGCCAGAGCATTCAACGAGGGCACAGCAAAATCGGGCGAGCCCATGAAAAC
>CAZQLE010000086.1:0-15003 GCA_964593905.1 uncultured Anaerolineaceae bacterium
TTCCATCTCATAGTCGGCGGTGCGTTGCACCTCTGCGGGCTGGGGATCGCAGTGGTGGGCATGTTTATCCCGGTTTTTGCCAACCGTGATTTTCGCTTTGATACGATTCTGGATCGTTATTCAGTGGCAGCCATGTTTGGCGTTGTGCTGCTCTTTGCGGCTTTGTCTGTGCGCAGGAGCGGGGTATGGCTGTTGGTGGCGCTGGTGGCGTTGAGTGGAATGTCACAAACCGCTACTGCATTCAAATTCCGGGCCGGATGGGCTGCCCAACGCAATTTGTGGCAGCAAATCGCCTGGCGGGCCCCTCATTTGAGCGAGGGCACTGTTTTAATGCCTTTGCTGCCAGATGATTTGCGTCTTCAGGATGATTATGAGATCTGGGCGCCGGCGAATCTAATTTATAACCGGGGCAATAGCACACCGTTTGTGACTGCCGAAATCTTGAATACCGCCACGCTGCCCAAACTGGCCGCCGGCATTCAGGAAGAACGGAATATGCGCACGCTGTATTTTGTGCGTGATTTTTCGCGGGCGCTGGTGATTTCCTATCCCAACCCTGCGGCCTGCATCCGTGTTCTGGATGGGCAGAACCCGGAATGGTCGCTGGCGGATGATGGTCTGATCATGGCGGCGGGGCAGTATTCTCGGCCGCGCGATTTGATTGAGAATGGGGCATCACCCGCGCTGCCCGCCGAAATTTTTGGGGCCGAAGCCGAGCGCACCTGGTGTTATTTTTATCAGAAGGCTGAGCTGGCGCGTCAGACGGCAGACTGGCCTGCGATTGCCCGTCTGGGGGATGAGGCACAGGCGCAGGGGTTGGCGCCGGTGGAAAAGCTTGAATGGCTGCCCTTTGCCGAAGCGTATCTGGAACTTGGCCGCGAGGCGGATGCGTCTGTGTTGTTGGAGCAGATGAAAAGCAATCGAGATGCGCTGTTGTGGCTGTGTCAGGATGCAATCAGGGCCGAGCAGCACCTGGCTGCATTACCAGCCGACGCAGATGTTCAACGCCGGTCAGAACTCTGCCGGCATTTAATGGGTGATTAAGAACCTGCCCCAGATTGATGCCCGGCGGCAGTTTTCGATCTCGCTTAAGTTAGCGGGGTTTTGAGGGGAATGCCAACCCGGCGGGGAAAACCCGGCGGTGTGGCGGCAACTTTATCCACCACGATTAAATAACGGTCTTCGACAATTCCGGGCAGGGGAATTTCTTTCACCTGGCGCAGCCGGCCGCCCAAAAGGTGAATGGGGTGGTCGGCCGATTGTGCTTCGGCGGGGCCGCTTTCGCCTTTTTGGGCCAACATGGCACCCCCCAGCCGTACCAGGGGCAGCAGATATTCGGCTAATGTGGGCAGTTTTGCCACTGCGCGCGCCACCGCCCAGTCGTATTTTTCACGATGATTTTTATCCTGCCCCAGTTCTTCGGCGCGCGATTGCAGCACTTCCACCTTTTCGAGATTCAACAGGCGCACGATATGCCGGCAAAATTCAGCTTTTTTGCCCACCGACTCAACCAGCACCAGACGCATGGCCGGATACAGGATTTTTAAGGGAATGCCGGGAAAACCGGCTCCTGTGCCGATATCGATCAAACTGGCGGGCGGGTTTTCGCGCATTACCAGTGAGCAGCTCAACGAGTCTAAAAAGTGTTTGCTGCGAATGCCCTCCACGTCACGAATGGCGGTGAGGTTAAAGCGGGCATTCCAGGTTAACAGCTCCTGTTCGTACAGCTCCAGGGCCGCGACCTGACGCAGGTTTAGGCGAATATTGAGGGTGCTTTGAACGTCTTTAATGAGTTTTTCCATAGTGATGGAACCATTATAACCGGGTCTGGGGCTGGCGAAAATGTACCCTGTTAATCATTCTTGCCCCATGCAGCGTACAGGGTGAAATATCCCAAATTTGGCTGCCGTGCCAGCATGGCCGGGCAGTTTCATTATCATTTTTTGCGGGGGAGCGGGTAAAATAGACCCATGACGCTAAAATCCTTCTCTAAACTCGAATCGATGATTCCGGGATTGCTGCGCGATTTAGAAACCCCGGGGCTCGCAGTCGCTGCGATTAAAGATGATGCCGTGGTGTATGCGGCGGGTTTTGGAACCCGAACGCTGCATTGTTCGGAACCGGTGGATGGAAATACCCTGTTTGCCATTGCCTCCATGTCAAAATCGACGGCCGGGTTGTGTCTGGCGATGTTGGTTGAAGAGGGCCGGCTAAACTGGAATGATCGCGTGATCGACCATTTACCCGATTTTGCTCTGGCCGACGCGTATGCGACGCGTGAAATTCGGGTGCGTGATCTGTTGATGCATAACAGCGGCTTGCCCGAGGTCAGCGGGGGTACGGTCTGGTATGGTTCGGAATACAGCCGTGAAGAGGTGGTGCGCCGGATGCGTTGGCTGCGGCCGGCGGTAAGTTTTCGCGGGGCGTTTGCGTATCAGAATATCTGTTATCTGGCGGCAGCCCAGGTGATTCAGCGCGTCAGCGGAGAGACCTGGGATGAGATGGTGGCCCGCCGGGTGTTCGCCCCGCTTGATATGACCCGCACTCAGGCGACCGGAGCGGCTGCCAGGCAAATGGAGAATCTGGCAAATCCTCATGCCATCCTTAATGGCCGGTTGCAGTCCATTGCCCATCGCAACCACGATAATCTGGGTCCGGGCGCATCAATTTATTCGAGCGTATGGGATCTCGCCCAGTATGCGCGCTTGTTTTTGAATGGCGGGCGGGTGAATGGTGAAGCGCTGGTGGCGCCGCACATCTTTGCCGAACTGACCACACCCCAGATTGCGGCCCCGCTGCCCAATTATGGCCCGATCTGGGGGCGCTATAACTCGAACTTCCGCGCTTATGGTTATGGCTGGTATCTGATCGATTATGCCGGGATGAAGATGGTCTACCATTCGGGCGGCGTGGATGGCTTCCGCGGGCAGATCTGTTTTGTGCCCGAGAAAAACGCCGGGGTGGTGGTTTTGAGCAATCAGGAGTCGCGCGAAGCCTATATTTCGGTTCTGTTGACCGTGATGGATTCCTTGCTGGGTCTGGAGCCGGTTGACTGGGCCGGAGCGGCCCGCCTGGAAGACCAAAAATTGCGCGAGGCGGCTCTGAACCGGCAAAAGGCCTTTGAAGCCGGCCGCGTCAAAGGGACCCGGCCAGCGCTCAACGTTGCCGATTATTGCGGCGTGTATCAAGACGCTTTATATGGGCAGGTCAGTGTGTTGGAAACGGATGGGCATCTGGTGCTTTCTTTTTGTAAAACGCCGGCGTTTACGGCCGATCTTGAGCACTGGCACTATGACACCTTCTTGCTGAAATGGCGCGACCCTTACATCCCGGCCGGGCTGCTCAGCTTCCCGTTGGATTCTAAAGGGCGGCCGACCCGTCTGGTTTTTGATCAGCCCAATCTGTTGGATGTCGACTTTTCTGAGTTGAATTTACAGCGTGCGGAGTTGTGATTGTGAACGATGTGACCCAAATCTTCAACTTTCGTGCTTTCTCTGAGCGATTGGCCACGGCAGGTATGCCGACCCGCGAGCAATTGGGCTGGTTGGCCGGGGCAGGGTTTGAGCGGGTGATTAATCTGGCGGTGAATGATTCGCCGGAGGTGATCACCGATGAAGGCGAGCTGGTGGTTGCACAGGGCCTGGAATACATCCATATCCCGGTTGTCTGGGAAAACCCGCGGCTGATTGATTTGCAGCGTTTTATGGATGTGATGGACGCCAGCCAGGATAAAAAGGTGTTTGTGCACTGCGTGATGAATATGCGGGTATCTGCTTTTATGTTTTTATACCGCGTGATTCGTTTGAAAGAGCCGGTGGCTGCCGCCACTGAGGCGATGACAGAGATCTGGACCCCCTACGGGGTGTGGCAAGAGTTTTTGCAGACTGCGCTGGAGTATTATCAGGTGCGTTATTGAAGTATGGCAGGAGAATGTGTCTGACAACCTATACCTTTGGGTTAATTCGCTGTTTTTATGTTGACAGACGGGGTTGATTTCTGTAAAATAGCCTTGTTGTTAATAAAATTTTAAGAAAGGAAAAGGCGCAAATGAATGAACTGTATGTAAACGGTCGTGTCGTAATTGCCTCTGCCCTCGTCTTTGGTGGCAGCGGAACCGCTCCTTATCGTATTGCGCCTGTTTCCGGATAATCGTGTAACTCTCTGAGTAGCGAAAACGGCCACGGGCAAAATACAAGACCCGTGGCTTTTTATATTCTGATGTAATTTCCGTCAGCCACGGGAAGGCGTAAAGCCCCGTGGCTGATTGTTTTTTGTAACAACGTGAAGAAGTGGGAACCAGAAATGAAGTTGAGAACTGCAAGTTTACACCGTATCCTCACCGCCATTTGTTATACGGCGTCTGTCTCAGACGGACAGTGCATTTCAATGGAACGATGGAAGAAATTTGCAGGAGGTGTGTGATGTTAGATGTGATGATGAAAAATGGAAATTTCCGGGTGGATTACTTGAACCCGATGCCCTCGCAGCCGGCACGAATGTTTGCTTTCTATGTTTGCGGGTCGGTAGCCGACCATGAACATTATGGGCATGATGTAAAGAAGCGCCTGTTTGTGGGCCTGGATGTCATCAAACGGATGATGGGCATGGAAAATCTGGCTGCGGTGTATCTGGATGTGAATGATTCAACCAACGTTCAGCGGCCCGGTTATGAGCAAATGAAGCGGGACCTGGCAGACGGGTTGTTCCGGCGGATATTTGTGCTGCGGCTGGATGATTTGTTCGCCGGCTCGGAAATGATGGACGATCTGATGACCTTTTCAATGACCATTGGCGGTTTTGAGGTGCTGGTTTATGATGCGTATTCCCGCAAGCCCGAACCGTTTGTGTTTCTGCCTTATGGCCTGATGTATGCCGAACAACCGGCCTGTTGTTAAACCGGATGCCCTTTTTCAGCTTGCTGCAAAGTGAAATGAAAAAGGGCTTTTTTATTGCAACAACGGTGAATGCAAAGGAGAAAAATGATCTCTACCCAGTTGTTTGAAGGTGAACTTGTGCAGTTGCGTGGTTATGACCTGGAGCAGGCCCCGGCCATTGAGGCAGGCTGGAGTGATAACCTTGCGTATGCCCGTTTACGCGATCCTTTAAAAATGCGCCCCCTGACTGCACTGGAATTTAAAGAAATGGCCGAAGCGGATCTACGCCAGATGGAAGAAGACCGGTTGTTTCTGTTCGCCGTTCACCATCGGGCGGATGGACGGCTGCTGGGTGTGGCGCAGGTTTACCGGATCTCGTGGAATAATGGCAATGCCCGTTTTTTGATTGCACTGGGTGAAACAGGGCCTGATCGACCGGAGATTTTAAGGGATGTGTTCAAACTGCTGTTGCGCTACTGCTTTTATGAGTTAAACCTGCACCGGGTTACGCTGGAGGCATCTGACCATCAGACGGAGCTGGTCGATTGTGCAAAATATTGCGGGATGTGTGTCGAGGTCCGGCAGCGAAATAGTGTGTTTATGAACGGTCGGACCCGGGATGGTCTGCTTTTGGGGATGCTGCGGCGTGAGTGGGAAGAAAAAATGGAGCTGCCATGATTCATTTCAGTGAATCCTTATTAACCGGTGAGCGCGTTCGCCTGGCGCTGATCGATGAAGAAAAAGACCTGCCCGAGGTGAATTCCTGGAATCAGGATTCGGAATATTTTCGTCTTTCCAATGGTGAATCGGCGCGGTTTCGGCCGGTTTCGACGGAACGGGATTTGCTGCGCGACGAGATGAAACACGGGTATTATTATTTTGCCATTCGCACCATCGCGGACGACCAACTCATTGGCGTGATCGATGTGGGCGCAATTGATTGGATCAGCGGCAATTGCTGGCTGGCAATTGGGATCGGTCCGCGTGAATTTTGGGGCCGCGGTTATGGCACAGAGGCGATGGCACTGATGGTGAAGTATGCTTTTTGGGGGCTAAACCTGAAGCGGGTAACCCTGAACGTGTTTGCCTATAACGAGCGCGCGGTCAGGTGTTATTTGAAAACCGGCTTTCAAATAGAAGGCCGTATGCGCGAATTTATTCACCGCGATGGAAAGCGCTATGACCTGGTGTTTATGGGGCTGCTGCGCGAGGAATGGGAACAGGCGCAGCGGGTTAATGAGCGGTCTGTGCCGGCCGGGATGGGGGATTGATATTGGGGTTGGCAGCACATTAATGCGCTGCGGGCCAATCCACACAAAAACATTCCAATTTCCCTTTTTCTTCTTTCACTGAAATGTGAAGGTTGATGATATACTTCTACCGATTACGCCGCTGCCCAGCCGGCTTGTTTGTCGTCTCTAGGGTGCAAAAGGAGCGCGAAACGTTGATGACTTTGCCAAAAATTCAGGCTGTGATCTGGGATATGGGCGGGGTGTTGCTGCGCACCGAAGACCGCGGCCCGCGTACGGCTCTGGGGGCGCGGTTTGGCCTGAGCTATGAGGCGATGGACCAGGCTGTGTTTGGCAGCCCGAGTGCGCGTGATGCCACGCTGGGTCTGATTTCAGAACAGGCGCACTGGGAGCAGGTCTTTGCCGCTTTGCAGGTGGCTGCCGAAGAGAAAGAGCGGTTTATCCGTGATTTTTGGGGCGGTGATGTTCTGGATGAGGCGCTGGTCGGTTTTATCCGCAATCTGCGTCCGCAAATTTGCACCGGGTTGTTGAGCAATGCCTGGCTCGATGCGAGACAAAACGTGGAAAAGAACTATCACTTTTTGGATGCCTTTGATGTGAGCGTGTTTTCGGCGGAGGTAAAACTTGCCAAACCCGACCCGGCTATTTATCGCCTGACGCTGGATCGCATGGGGGTGGAGCCGGGGAACGCGATTTTTGTGGATGATGTTTTTGCCAATGTGGCGGCGGCCCGGGATGTGGGGATGCGGGCGGTTCATTTCATATCTGCGGATCAGGCCATGAACGAAATTAAGCAATGGCTTGCAGATGGAGTTGTGGATTGAGCCTGGCGTCTCAACCGCGTCTGGCGGTGATGACAATCGGGGTGGTGGCCGATACCCATGTTCCTGACCGGGTAAAGGGGCTGCACCCAGAGTTGATCACCCGGCTGGCACAGGCGAAAGTGGATATGATTTTGCACGCCGGCGATATCTGTTCGGCCGGGGTGCTGGAAGAACTGGGCAAGATTGCCCCCTGGGCCGCGGTGTCGGGGAATCGGGATGTGGTCTTTTTTCGATCGCTGACGCTGGTGCAGAAGCTTGACCTGGCCGGTGTTGAAATTGCCCTTATGCATGGGCATGGTGGTTTTTGGAGTTACTGGCGCACCAAGTTGCGTTATTTGCTGTTGGGTTATCGCTTATCGTGGCTTCTGCCGGTGTTGCAAACGGCAGCCGGGAATGCGAAAGTGGTTGTATTTGGACATTCGCATTTTGCGGAGAATTTTTGGCTGGATGGTCGGTTGTTTTTCAACCCTGGTTCAGCCTGTCTAAACGAGAAAACCGGTCTGGCATCCTTTGGGCTGTTGAGAATTTTTGAGGATGGGGAGGTTGAAGCAGAGATTGTTCCATTGTGCGGGATGGTAATTCGCGGTCGCCGCTGGGAACCGGTGTGATTCAATCACAAATATTTTTTGCCAATCTTAAAATATCTTGACCTGACCGCATTGACTTGATATAATCGTCATTTGCGTTATTCTGTAAACTGTATTTATTTCCGGGACTTATAACCGTTGTTGTTGAA
Organism: uncultured Anaerolineaceae bacterium; assembly: GCA_964593905.1. Lineage (GTDB taxonomy): Bacteria > Chloroflexota > Anaerolineae > Anaerolineales > Anaerolineaceae > CAZQLE01. Next base: position 7,685 of record CAZQLE010000086.1, read on the forward strand.
TCAGCCAGGTTAATTTTTTAGGAGAAACCCATGGCTTCTGTTTTGAAGACGAAATCCTACGCGCGAATTCCTGTCATTTTTAATCTGCCCGACCTGATCGAGGTGCAGCTTGATTCATTCAAGCGCCTGAAGGACGAGGGCCTGGAAGACCTTTTTCATGAGGTCTCACCGATTGAGTCTTACAACAAGGGGATGAAACTCTATTTCCCCAGCCGTACCGTTGAGGCTCAGCAATTTGGTTTGAAGTTCCGCTTCGAACAACCCAAGCATTCGATTGAAGAATGTGTTGAGCGCGACTTTACCTACGCTTCACCGCTGTGGGTTAAGGTACTGCTCACTGGCCCCGAAATTCCGGAGCCCATTGTCCAGGAAATTTTCCTGGGCGATTTTCCTGAGATGACCGATAAAGGCACGTTTATTATTAATGGTACTGAACGTGTTGTCGTTTCACAGCTCATCCGCTCGCCGGGTGTTTATTTTGAAGCGACCCGCGACCGTTCCACCGGTCAGACGGTTTCAAGCGCCAAGCTCATCCCCGATCGTGGGGCATGGATGGAGTTTGAATCGCGTAAAAATGACTATATCATCCTCAAATTTAACCGCAAGCGCACAGTGCCGATTACGATCTTCCTGCGCGCTATGGCGGCTGTTTCAGATGGTCTGACCGATTCGCCGATTAAAGACGGTACCGATGAAGAGATCATGGCGCTGTTTCAGGATGTGGATAACAACCCCGAACGGTTGTTTATTGCCTCCACATTGCGCCAGGAACCAGCCTGGGATCTTTCGGGCGGTTTAACCCTGGGTGAAGCGGCCCTGCTCGAGTTCTTCAAACGGATGCGCCCCGGTGACCCGGCCACTCTGGAAAATGCCCGCCAGTTCCTGGAGGAGCAGTTGTTTGACCAGCGTCATTATGACCTGGAACGGGTGGGGCGTTACAAATTAAATCAGAAACTGGATCTGGTCGACAAGATTCCCGTCAGTCACCGCACGGTGACCAAGTGGGATGTCGTCTACCTTGTCCGACGCATGATCATGATTAACAACGCGATGGAAGACAAGGATGATATCGATCATCTTGGCAACCGCCGTGTGAAAACCGTGGGTGAGCTGATTCAGAACAAACTGCGCATTGGTTTGCGCCGTATGGAACGGGTCATTAAAGAACGTATGTCGATCCGCGATCAGGATCAGGTCTCTCCGCAAAGCCTGGTTAATATCCGCCCGGTGGTGGCTTCGCTGCGCGAGTTCTTTGGTTCCAGCCAGCTTTCACAGTTTATGGACCAGACCAACCCGCTGGCTGAGCTGCGTCACAAACGCACCCTGTCGGCTCTGGGTCCGGGCGGTCTGCGCCGCGAGCGCGCCGGTTTCGATGTGCGTGATGTTCACCATTCGCATTACGGCCGCATTTGCCCAATTGAAACCCCTGAAGGGCCAAACATCGGTCTAATCGGCCGCCTGGCCAATTTTGCCCGCGTGAATGAATATGGTTTCATCGAAACCCCCTATCGCCGGGTGATCAAAATGCTCTCCTCTGAAGATTCGCGTCTGGTGGGGCGGGTTGCGCGCGAGAACCTGACCGACACCGCCAGCGGTGAAGTCATCGTTAAAGAAGGCGAACGCATTACGGCTGAAATGGCAGCGGCAATTCGCGGTCTGAAACGCGCGACGATCTTTGTGGCGCCGTTTGTGTCTGATGAAGTGGAATATCTTTCGGCAGATGCTGAAGACAAGTTTGTGATTGCCCAGGCGAATACCCCGCTGGATGTACACAATGAATTTGCCCTGCAGCGCATCTCTTGCCGCCACCACTCGGACTTTATCATCTCCACGCCTGATAGCGTCAATTATATGGACGTTGCCCCGCATCAAGTGGTGGGTGTCAGCGCAGCGCTGATCCCCTTCCTTGAGCATGATGACGCCAACCGCGCCTTGATGGGTTCCAACATGCAGGCGCAGGCTGTGCCGCTGATTTCGCCGGATATCCCGACGATTTCGACGGGTATGGAAGCCTTTGCGGCGATTGACTCGGGGCAGGTTGTGGTTGCCGAAGACGACGGTGAAGTGATTTCGGTCACCGGTAAACAAATTCTGGTCCGCGCCACCAATGGCACCATGCGGACTTATCATCTGCGTAAATATCAGCGCTCCAACCAGAGCACCTGCATCGATCAGCGCCCGGCCGTAATTAAGGGCCAGCGGATCAAGAAGGGTGAAGTTCTGGCAGATTCTTCATCAACCGTCCAGGGCCATCTGGCGCTGGGGCAGAACGTGGTTGTTGCTTTCGTATCATGGGAAGGCGGCAACTTTGAAGATGCCATTCTGATTTCGGAACGGCTGGTGCAGGATGATCGCTTCACCTCGGTGCATATCGAGAAATATGAAGTGGAAGCGCGGGATACGAAGCTGGGGCCTGAAGAAATCACCCGCGATATTCCCAATGTGGGTGAAGACGCCATCAAAGATCTTGACGAACATGGCATCATTCGCATTGGCGCAGAAGTTGGCCCGAATGATATTCTGGTCGGCAAGATTACGCCCAAAGGCGAGAAAGAACTCACCCCTGAAGAACGTCTGCTGCGCGCCATTTTTGGTGAAAAATCACGGGATGTGAAAGACACCTCGCTGCGGATGCCGCACGGCGAACGCGGTAAGGTGGTAGATGTAAAGGTCTTCACTCGTGAAGATAACGCAGATCTCTCGGCGGGTGTGGATATGATGGTGCGGGTGGCCGTGGCGCAGCGCCGTAAGTTGACCGCCGGTGACAAAATGGCCGGTCGGCATGGAAACAAAGGCGTGGTCTCGCGGGTGGTTGCAGTGGAAGACATGCCCTTCCTGGATGACGGCACCCCGGTCGATTTGATCTTGAACCCGTTAGGTGTGCCAGGCCGTATGAATATCGGCCAGATTCTGGAAACCCATCTTGGCTGGGCCGCGCGCCAGCTTGGCTTCCGCGCGGTGACGCCGGTGTTTGATGGCGCCAATGAATTTGAAATTGAAGCTGAACTGGGCCGGGCCTGGATGACAGACCGGGCCTGGATTGAGACGGCAGAAAAAGCCTGGGCGTGGATTCAGGAACAGCCTGATTATGACGAAACCCAGCTTGAAGACGATGACGAAGTGCGTTTGCTGTACATGGAACAGTGGCTGGGTGAGCGCGGATATGATGTCTATCAGTTGCGCGATCAGCAATACGCCCGCTTTGCCGTTGTGCGCGAATGGCTGCGCGATCAGGGCTATAACCCCGATGAACTGCTGGCCTTTGAGGATGTGAGTTATCTGGACGATCTTTTGCATGAGCATAATGAAAAATCGTTGATGGTCTGCCTGAAACTGTGGCTTGAACGCCGTGGTATCGAAGTGACCGCAAGTGATTACGTTGGTGTTCGGGCACAGGCAGAGGCTGAAATGGCAGCTTCAACCGTCCCGATGCCGGTGCTGGGCAAACAGCTCTTGCGCGACGGCAAAAATGGTACGTTGTATGACCAGCCGGTGACCGTGGGCGTGATGACCATGCTCAAGCTGCACCATCTGGTTGAAGATAAAGTACATGCCCGCTCCACCGGCCCCTACAGCCTGGTGACACAGCAGCCGCTGGGTGGTAAGGCGCAATTTGGCGGCCAGCGCTTTGGTGAAATGGAAGTGTGGGCCCTGGAAGCGTACGGCGCGGCTTATACCCTGCAAGAAATGCTGACGGTTAAGTCGGATGATGTGCAGGGGCGCGTTAACACGTATGAAGCCATTGTGAAGGGTGAAGTCATCGAAGAACCCGGTTTGCCGGCATCCTTCCGGGTGTTGGTCAAAGAGCTGCAGAGCCTGGGGCTGGCGATGGAAGCCGTGCTTGAGTCGGGCGAGGTGGTGCGCTTTGGGAAAGATGAAGAGCGCGTGAAACCGCCCAAGCTTGAAACCGGACTGTTGGGCCTGGGGCAAGACCTGGACGAGATCCTGTAAGCCGGTCGTCTTGACGCTGATTATTCCTCATGATATAATCAGCCCTCGTTGCCCAACTACATTGAGGACGGGCTGTCCTTGCCCGTTGGAGCGCAGAATCATGGCGAGGCCATCATTGAGCTAGCGATGGCCTCCCTTGTTCGGAAATCATTTTGTTATGCGGCGTAGCCGCCAAGGTAATTTTTTAACCGGAGGCAAGAAGTGCCAACCATCAACCAATTGATCCGCAAAGGTCGTCGGACCAAATCAGCCAAGAGTAAAGCGCCTGCCTTGCAATTCACGTTGAATTCGGTGAAGCAGCGTCGGACTCGTCAGGAAGAGGGTGCCCCGCAGAAACGCGGTGTGTGTACGGTTGTTCGTACCATGACCCCAAAGAAACCGAACTCGGCGTTGCGCAAGATCGCTCGTGTTCGCCTGTCGAATGGCATCGAAGTCACTGCATATATTCCTGGCGAAGGTCACTCGCTGCAAGAGCACTCTGTGGTGCTTGTGCGCGGTGGTCGTGTGAAAGATCTACCGGGTGTGCGCTATCACATCGTACGCGGTACGCTTGATACGACCGGTGTGGCGAAGCGGGCTCAGGGTCGTTCAAAATACGGCTCTAAGCGACCGAAATAAACTTTGTATTTGTAACAAGACGGAGAAATTTGCATGCGTAGGACCAACCCTGAAAAACGGGAAATTGAGCCCGATGTGCGGTTTCATAGCCTGACCGTACAGAATATCATTCACCGTATCATGCGTGACGGCAAGAAGAGCACGGCCACGACCATGGTTTATGACGCAATGGATATCGTTGCGCAGAAAACCGGTAAGGACCCGATGGAAGTGCTTGACCAGGCGTTGCGCAATGTCGGCCCGATTATGGAAGTCCGCCCCCGCCGTGTGGGTGGTGCTACCTATCAGGTTCCGATGGAAGTTCCTCAGTCCCGCCGTTGGACTCTGGCCATGCGTTGGATCATCGATGCTGCCCGTGCGCGGAGCGGAAAATCGTTCGCCGAAAAACTTTCCGGCGAAGTTCTTGATGCAGCCAATAATAGTGGGTCTGCTGTTCGCAAGCGCGAAGAAACGCACAAGATGGCTGAAGCCAACCGCGCGTTCTCGCACTACCGGATGTAATTGGATTAGATATGGCTCGAGAATTTCCGTTAGAGCGGTATCGTAACATTGGGATTATTGCCCACATTGACGCTGGTAAGACAACAACTACCGAGCGTATCTTATTTTACACGGGCAAGACCTACCGGATTGGTTCGGTGGACGACGGTACCACTGTAACGGACTGGATGGTTCAAGAACGGGAACGCGGTATTACCATTGTTTCTGCAGCCGTGACTGCCGAATGGAAAGGGTATCGTGTTAACGTTATTGACACACCCGGACATATTGATTTCACTGCTGAAGTACAACGTTCCTTACGTGTTTTAGATGGCGGCGTCGTTGTTTTTGATGCCACCCAGGGCGTCGAGCCCCAGAGTGAGACGGTCTGGCGACAGGCAGACCGCTATGGTGTTCCCCGAATTTGTTTTGTCAACAAAATGGATCGTGTAGGCGCTTCGTATGATATGTCGGTAGAGAGTATCCGCGAACGATTGGGCGCCAACCCGATCCCTGTGCAGTTCCCCCTTGGCAGCGAAAGCCAGTTTGTAGGCGCGATTGACCTGCTCACGCGTCAGGCGATGTATTGGGATGATGATCTGGGGCGTGATATACGCTATGCAGACATCCCGGCCGACCTGACCGACGAAATTGAGCTGTTGCGCGCGCAACTGGTGGAACGCATTGCCGAGCTGGATGATGAACTGACGGTCAAATTCCTCGAAGGCGAAGAATTGAGCGTGGAAGCGTTAAAAGCGGGTCTGCGCCGGGCAGTCATTGCCGGTCAGGCTACCCCGGTCTTTTGCGGGTCGTCGCTGCGTAACAAGGGTGTGCAACCTTTGTTGGATGCGGTCATCGATTACCTGCCTTCCCCGCTGGATATCCCAGCCGTGCCTGCAACCAACTTTAACACGGGTGAAGAAGTGCTTTGTTCGCCGGATGATTCAGAACCGATGAGCGCGCTGGTGTTCAAGATTGTCACCGATCCTTATGTCGGCCGCCTGGCCTATATTCGCGTCTATTCTGGCGTGGTGCGGCAAGGCGAAATGTCGTTAAACCCGACCAAAGGCCGCAAAGAACGCATCGGTCGTTTGCTGCGCATGTATGCCGACCGCCGCGAAGACATCAGCGAAGTCCATGCGGGCGATATTGCCGCCATTCTGGGCTTAAAAGAAAGCTTCACGGGGCACACATTATCTGATATTAACCGTCCGGTGGTATTGGAGAGCATCTCCTTCCCCGAACCTGTCATCTACGTCGCAATTGAACCCAAAACGACGGTCGATCAAGAGAAAATGGGCATCGCGCTTCAGAAACTCTCTGAAGAAGATCCCACCTTCCGTGTTCGCACAGATGATACAACCGGACAAACAGTCATTGCTGGCATGGGCGAGCTGCACCTGGATGTGCTGGTCGACCGTATGCTGCGCGAGTTTCGCGTACAGGCAAATGTAGGCCGCCCGAAGGTGGCTTACCGTGAGACGATCAACCGGACGATTTCCAATCTGTCTTACAAGTATGCCAAACAGACCGGCGGCCGCGGCCAGTATGGTCATGTGGTGATCAATCTTGAACCGATGGATCGTGGAAACGGTATCATCTTCGAAAACAAAATTGTTGGCGGTTCCATCCCCAAAGAATATATTCCCGCAGTGGAAAAGGGTGTGATGGAAGCGGCTGATAGTGGCGTCCTGGCTGGGTATCCGCTGACGGATATCAAGGTCACACTGGTGGATGGCTCTTATCATGAAGTCGACTCCAGTGAAATGGCCTTCAAAATGGCAGGAAGCATGGCTTTCAAAGAAGGCGTGGAAAAAGGTTCCCCCATCCTTCTTGAGCCGATTATGAAAGTTGAAGTCATCATTCCCGAAGAATATCTGGGTGATGTGCTGGGGCAGCTCAGCTCACGCCGCGGTGAAATTCAAGGGACTGAGATGCGTCCTGGCAATTCCCAGGCGATTCGTGCCCGGGTGCCTTTGGCCGAAATGTTTGGTTACGCGACGGAGCTTCGCTCTGGAACGCAGGGTCGGGGAGTTTTCTCCATGGAGTTTGAGCACTACTCTCCTGTGTCCACCAGCGTAACTCAGAAACTGCTAAACAACGCGTAAAAATGCAATAAAACAAGGATTTTCTTTCTTGGTTATTTTCTCAAGGAGAGTTTGATCTTATGGCGAAGCAAAAGTTTGACCGAAGCAAGCCCCACATGAATGTGGGTACCATGGGACACATTGACCATGGCAAGACCACGCTGACAGCAGCGATCACGAAAT
>CAZQLE010000087.1:0-14847 GCA_964593905.1 uncultured Anaerolineaceae bacterium
ACACAATTATGAGCAAGATCGCAATTACCATGACCACTTAACCTGACGATAAGAATATGGGAGAGTTCCCGGGTTGAACTCATGGTGATTTTTTAGATGACTGACATTGGGTGGAGTATAGCTGTTCAATAAAAGAAGCGCAAGCCGCGTTCCATCAAAATAATGCTATACTTCGGGCATGTCTGCCTACCCCTCATCCAGTAATAACCCTGATTCTGCTTTGACGATCCGTCAGATTTTTCCGATTTATATTCCCCTGGCTGCAAGCTGGCTATTAATGGGTTTTGAAGGCCCCGCTCTGGGGGCGGTAATTGCCCGTTTGCCGCAGCCGGAAATTAATCTTGCCGCTTATGGTGGGGTGGCTTTTGCGATTGCTTTGATCATTGAGGCGCCAATCATTATGCTGTTGGCAGCCTCAACGGCGTTATGTCGCGATTGGCGGACGTATCGCAAGATCTGGCGATTTATGATGATTGCCAGCGCTGTTTTGACGGCGATTCATATTCTGGTTGCGTTCACCCCGCTCTATGATCTGGTGGCGCGCGATATTCTTGGCGTTCCGACCGAGATCTTTGAGCCAGGACGGCTTGGGCTGAAGATGTTAACTCCCTGGACCTGGTCGATTGCTTATCGGCGCTTTCAGCAGGGGGTGCTGATTCGTTTTGGACGCTCGTATGCAGTGGGGGTGGGAACCCTGGTGCGCCTGGCCGGGGTGGCCATTACGCTGGGGATTGGCTTTTTGATCGGGACGATCCCCGGTGTGGCAGTTGGCTGTACGGCACTTTCGGTGGGGGTGATGGCTGAAGCGTTGTATGCGGGTATTGTGGTTCGGCCGGTGGTTCGCGATCAGGTCAAAAAAGCCCCCGAAGTGGAGCCGCTGCGCTGGCGTGAGTTTTTTGCGTTTTACATTCCGCTGGCGTTGACTTCGGTATTGTCGTTTTTCTGGCAGCCCATTGGCAGTGCGGCGATGAGCCGTATGAGCCAGCCGATTGATTCGCTGGCCGTTTTCCCAGTGGTTAACAGTCTGTTGTTTATTGTGCGCAGTTTTGGTCTGGCGCTGAATGAAGTGGTTGTCTCGACGATGGACCGCAAAGGCTCTTACACAATACTGTATCGCTTTGCGCTGGCCCTGTTTGCTTTTGCGCTTTTTGTTTACGGCTTGATCATCTTTACACCCATTTCGAAGTGGTGGTTTGGGAGTCTTTCAGCCCTGGCGCCTGACCTGGCTGCGCTGGCCGGGATCTCGTTTGTGCTGGGGATACCGATTCCGGCGCTGGTAGTGCTGCAAAGCTGGTATCAGGGGTCACTGGTTTATGGCCGAGAAACGCGGGGGGTGCCCGAGTCATTGGTGGTATTTTTTGTGACTGTGCTGGCTGTGATGGCGGTTGGTGTGGCAACGCAACAACGCCCTGGCGTGCTGTGGGTGATGGGCGGCGCCACGCTGGCTAATTTGACCCAGACGCTCTGGTTGTATTACCGCAGCCGGAGTGTGATCGGGCGGGTGCAACAGCGAGATTTATCTGAACAGATTGTTGAGGTTGGGGCATGATTGCAGTGCAATTTGATCAGGTTGGTTTTGCCTATCTCGACCAACCCTTGTTTCACAATCTGGCATGGGAGATCCATGATGACCGCTGCACCGGGCTGATTGGGCAAAACGGCTCTGGTAAAAGCACTCTGTTTAAGCTGGCGGCCGGTTTGTTGGCCCCTGATCGCGGTTTTATTAAATTGCAGCGCGGTTTGACCTGTGGTTATTTACCCCAGGAACCGGTTTTCCCGGAAGGGCAGACGGTGGTCGAGGCGGTCCGCAGCGCTTCAACCGAGTTGTTTAAGGTAGAAGCTGCGCTGACGCGGATTGAAGCGAAACTGGCCCTGCCAGAAATATATTCCGACGAAAAGCAATTGAACCGTTTTTTGGCTGAACAGGAAAAACAGTTGACCCGTTTTGAGGAATTGGGCGGGGCAAATTTTGAAGGGCGAGTCCGCTCGACTTTGCGCAGCCTGGGTTTTCGGGAGGATCAATTTGATCTACCGGTGGAGCTGATCAGCGGCGGACAAAAGAAACTGGTCGGTTTGGCGCGCCTGGCAATTACCCAGCCGAGACTGCTCTTGCTGGATGAACCGGATAACCATCTTGACCTGGACGGCAAGGGTTATCTGGAACAGTTTATCCGTAATTACAATGGCGGGGTGGTGATCATCTCGCATGACCGCTATTTGTTGGACCTGGTGGTGGATGAGATTGCTGAGCTTGAAGACGGAAAATTAAACGTGTTTAGCGGCAATTACTCGGAATATGTTTTTGAAAAACAGGCCGGGCTTTTGCGCCAACAGCAGCTTTTTCAGGCTCAACAAAAAGAGATTACCCGACTGGAGCAATCGGCCAAGCGGCTGCTGACCTGGGGCCGGGTGTATGACAATGAAAAATTTATCCGGCGCGGCAAGAATATTCTCAAGCGGTTGGAACGGATTGAAAAGATCGATCAACCGGTGTTGGAACGGAAGAAAATGAACCTGACCCTGACCGGTTGGGTGGGCAGCAGCAAGGTTTTGGAATTAAAGGATATTGCCAAATCGTTTCCCGTCCCCGGCGGTGAAGAACCGGAAGAGATCGCCGTGCTGCGGTCGATCAACTTCACCATTTACCGTGGAGAGCGGGTGGGGCTGGTTGGCTCCAATGGCAGCGGGAAATCGGTGTTGTTTCGTTTGATTCTGGAACAGGAAGCGCCGGATGCCGGTGAGATTGTGGTGGGCCCCAGTGTGCGGACCGGTTATTACGCCCAGGAGCATGAAACGCTGGATTTTAATGCTTCGGTGATGGAGATGGTGCAAAAAGCCGGGGAAATGGGCGAAAAGGCGGCGATGGGGTTTTTGACGCGCTTTTTGTTCGATTATCAGAAGGCACAGGCCAAAGTGAAAACGCTTTCGGGCGGTGAACGCAGCCGTTTACAACTGGCGTTGTTGATGTTGGCGCACGCCAATTTCTTGATGCTGGACGAACCGACCAACCATCTGGATATTCAATCTGCCGAGGTTTTGGAAGATGCCCTGGCAGATTTTGAGGGCACAGTGCTGGTGATTTCACATGACCGCTATTTTTTGGACCAGGTGGTGGACCGGGTATTGGAAATTAAGGATGGCGGGGTGCGCGAATATCGCGGTTCTTACAGCGATTATCGGGCGGCGACGGCCGGTTTAAAATAAAGACGCGCTGTCTCTGCTGTCTTTTTGCACCCTGTATAAATGGGCGTCGTCTGCGGATGGATCGCGTAGTTCGGTCAGACAGGTGACCAGCCGTTCTTTAAGGCGGGTGTTTCGTATGGCAATGTGATTGTTTTTTACCGCCATTTGCACGGCCTGTCGGGTGCCAACCAGCACAACCAACTTTCGGGCACGGGTGACCGCAGTGTAGAGCAGGTTGCGCTGCAACATGCGGTAGTGCTGGGTGAGCATGGGGATGATTACCACCGGGTATTCGGATCCCTGGGATTTGTGAATGCTGATGGCATAGGCGTGAATGAGTTCATCAAGTGTGGCCCAATCATATTGAATAGGCCGGCCGTCAATTTCAACCAGCAGGATTTGTTCTTCCAGATCGATGGATTGGATTACTCCCATATCGCCATTGAACACCTGGCGCTCATAGTCGTTGCGCAACTGCATTACGCGGTCGCCGATGCGGAAAACACGGCTACCGTGGTGGAATTCCACCTTGCCGGGCGCGGGAGGGTTCAATGCGTTTTGCAGTCTCTCATTCAGTTCGGTCACCCCGGTGGTGCCGCGATGTAAGGGGCTTAAAACCTGTATATCCCGTTCGGCCGAAAACCCGAAGCGGTCTGTAATGCGCTGTGAGGCCAGCTCAACCACCCGGTTGGCCGCCTTTTCGGGATCATCTTCCTGAAAGATAAAGAAGTCAATCGATTCTTTGGAGAATGTTGGCAAAAGACCCTGATTGATGCGGTGGGCATTGAAGATGATGTAACTGTCTTCGGCCTGGCGGTAGATCACATCTAACCGGGTGACCGGAATGACCTGTGACTGGATCAGGTCGCGCAGAAAATTTCCCGGCCCAACCGAGGGGAGCTGGTCGGCATCTCCGACAAACAGCACATGGCTGCCGGCACCGATGGCCGCAAGCAGGTGGTTGGCGAGCAGAATATCCACCATTGAGGTTTCATCGATGACGATCATATCAGCGTCGAGCGGGTTTTTCTGGTCGCGTTGGAAGCCGCTGATGGCCGTGGGAGAGAATTCCAGCAGGCGGTGGATGGTTTTGGCCGGCAGCCCGGTGGCTTCGGTTAACCGTTTGGCCGCGCGGCCGGTGGGAGCGGCCAACAAAATCGACGCGCCGCGGGTTTTGAGCAACTTGATGACACTGGCTGTGATGGTGCTTTTGCCCGTGCCGGGCCCGCCGGTGAGGATGCTGACCTTGTTGGTTAAAGCCATTTGGATGGCTTCTTTTTGCAGCGGGCTGAGTTGAATGGGGGTGTTTTCATCCAGCCATGAAAAAGCATCCGGCCAGGTTACCTTTTGAAAGGCCGCCAGGCGATCTGACGAGGCGGTGATCAGCCGCGCAATTTTTTTGGCAGACCCGTTTTCGGCATAAAAAAATGGGGGGAGATAATAGGCGCTGTCTTCTTGAATGACCTCACCCTGCAAGACCAGTTCTACCACCTCGGGCTGGCATAAATTTTTGGCCAGTTCCAACAATTGGGCCGATTCCGCCATCCAGGCTTCCTGTTCGGCGTAGCAATGTCCATCTTCGCTGAGGCTGGAGAGCGAATAAACCAGTCCGGCGCGGATGCGGTATGGCGAATCGTGCGGCAGACCAATTTGCAAGGCGATCTTGTCGGCTGTTCTGAAACCGATGCCATAGATATCTTTTGCCAGCCGATAAGGATCGTTACGCACAACTTCGATGCTGTTATCACCATATGCTTTGTATATTTTCACCGCCAGAGTGGGGCTGACACCGTGGGTCTGTAAAAAGAGCATGATCTCTTTAATTTGCTTTTGTGCTTCCCAGGCGGCGGCAATAATTTCAACTTTGCGTTGTCCGATCCCCGGAACCTCCATCAAGCGGTGCGGCGTGGTTTCGATTACATCCAAAGAATCCAGACCGAAGGCTGCGATGATCTTTCCGGCTGTTACCGGGCCAACGCCTTTGATTAACCCGCTGCCAAGATATTTTTCCATGCCTGCCAGGGTGGCGGGTAATTGGATGGTGAATTGATGGATTTCAAACTGCCGCCCATACTGTGGGTGAGCTACCCAGGCGCCTTTAACCCGAATGGCCTCACCCACGTTAACACCCGACAGCGTGCCTACCAGGGTAATTTCTTCACCGCGGCCCGATTCCAGTTTTAAACGGGCAATTGTATACCCGTTTTCCTCGTTTTGAAATGTGATGCGTTCCACCACGCCTTCAATTTCTTGATCGGGGAAAGCTCTGGCTAAATTATGATTATTCGAGCCGCCCATTATATTTTTCCAAGTGCAAAGACTTTAATCGCTGCTTTGAGAAATGGCATCACCGGTAAAGAGGTCATGACCCCAATTTCCTCCCCCAGCGTGGCTGTTTCATCCAAAAAACGAAACAGGCGGTGGATGGAATTGTTTTTGAACAATTCGGTAAAATAGTAGGCCATATCACCGCCATGCCGATACATCAGTTGGAGCATCACCGAGTCTTGCATCCGACTGTACCAGGGTGAAACGGGGATGTCGAACGGGTGGCCGCTGCGCAGCAGCGAGCTGTATATGGCCTGATTATCCTGGTGAATGCGATAAAAGGCGTATCCGGTGGATGGTTTTACCCGTCCGCCTTTGGTGCCGGTAAACAGAATGTGCTTGCCGCCTCGACGCGGAAACGGCTGGTCGGTCATGGGGATGATCCCGGTTTCCTGGCTGAGGATGTCGAACCGGGAGATTTGCAAAACATTGCTCAGGTATTGCTGCAAACCTGCGCGGTATTGCCCGGGGGTGAGCAGTGTGGCTGAAAAAAGCGTGTATTCCACCAGCGCTTCGTGTTGCGAGAAAGGCAAAATATAACAAAAGCGCATTGCGCCTTCCTGCGGCGTGCGAAAATCAAACATCACCGGAATCTGAGGGTCAAAAAACGCTTGCTCGGTTTTAATTTCCCAGCCTAAAAAATGTTGTTTAACGTAATGGTGGCGCGCCGGATCGAGCTTGAATTCATCCTGCCGGTAGAAACTATCAAAAACCCACCGACTCTCAATTGTTTGCCCATCCACAATCACCTCGGCCGATAAATTGCCGTCTCGAATGGCTTCAATATTTCCATACAAAAAAGTTACGTTGGGTAAATTTTCGAGAAAAGTGCGTGTAAAGCGATAAAAGTCAGCGCCGCGCAGCATTTGATAGCGAAATGGTTGCAGGCAGTATACCCGGTCAAAGGTGGGAGCGGTAAAGCGAATTTGGTCCCATGAGCGATGTAAAATCGAATCATAGGGGGTGGGCTGGTCTGTCCAAAAGCACCAGGTGCGATCATTGCGATCTTTTTGCTCGCGGTCAATGATCAACACCGTGCAGTCTTTAAATTCGCCACTTAAAAGCGTATAAGCCAGGCTAAGGCCGGCTGCACCGCCACCGGCCATAATAAAATCATAGCTGGGTCTCACCGGGGCTGCTCCGGGTAAAGCTCGGGGTGCTTCAATTGAACCAGCGCCAGAATAACCGCGTGTTGATAATAGGTTGTGCGGTCGATGACATTATCGGTCAACAGACCGATCGCCCCGTTTTCTTGTTTGGAGTTGGAGCGGCCGAAAACGATATCATCTGCTTCTCCCAGTTCGATGCCCTGTTGAACCAGCCCGGCAACTTTGGGGGGAAGAATGAAGGTGCCGGTGCGGCTTTTTGAAATTTGTGAACCAGACTGGATGACCACCCAGGCAAAGGCGTGCATTTCACCTTCGAGAATCTCGATGCCGCCCTCTATTCCTACGATCACTTCTGAATCGACGGCAAAGGGCCGTGCCGCATGAACCCGATTCATGGCGCCTTGCAGCGTCTCGGCGGAAGACATTGGCTGATCGCTAACCCCCGAAGAAACCGAAACGCTGCGCGTGACGAATGTCTCAGCGGGGAACATGGTCTGGAAGCCCTGCAAAGCCGCCTTGATTTTTACCGGATTTTTGGAAACAACCAGGAGTGTTTTCATGTTGTCAATCAATCCAATCGACGATGTAATTTTCGAGGTCTTCATCCAGATCGATTTGGTTATCGGGAATTGCCCGATCGCGAATGGAGATCCCCGCAAAATGCACGGTTTCGGGATTTTTGGAGACCAGTGGATGCCACCAGGCGAGGGGTTTGCCCTCTGCCAACCTTCGATAGGCGCAGGTGGATGGCATCCAGGTTAATTGACGGGCCAGATTGGCGTCCAGGGTGAGGCAGGTGGGCATTAAAACCGACCGATGGGCATAATCGGTGCAGCGACAGGCTTTCAGATCCAACAATCGGCAAACGACCGTGGTGTAAAAAACCTCTTCGGTTTCTTCATCTTGAAGTTTATACAAACAACAGCGGGCGCAGCCATCACACAGCGCTTCCCACTCCTCGCGGTTCAGCTCTTCAAGCTTTTTTTTCTCCCAAAAACGATCTTCCAACATGCGGCCCTCACTTACAGATATGCTTTATTTTACCCTGAGTTTTGCGCTCTGGCGTGCGGGTCGTTGAAGACCCTCTGCTTCTCCTCATGACAGCGTTATTTCACGGGCGCTTGTGCTAAAATTGACCAGACAAAATTTTTTTGGGAGCAAACCATTATGACCAGCACTGACTTGTTGAAGGTAAGCCTGCTTTTTCCTTTCCGTGATCCCAACTGGATGCGGAAATTACTAATTGCATTTTTGTTGTGCGCGGGGGGACTTTTTATCCCTGTCATTCCGAGCCTGTTCTTTATGGGATATGTTGTGGAAATTATGATCCGGATTATTGTGGAGAAAAAAGAACCCTCTTTGCCCGAATGGACAAACTGGGGTGATTTCATGCGTAAGGGCTTGAAATACCTGGGCATTAATTTCTTTTATCTGTTGCCCGGTTCTGTGGTGATGTCAATTGCGTTCATTTTTCTGTTTGGTTATTCCATTGCGCTGCCATTGCTGGCTGAACGGGGAAGCAGCGACCCGGTATTGTTGACCATTGGGATGTTCGTCTTTATGGGAATTTTTATGCTGGTGTATTTTTTGAGCTTTTTTCTGATGGGAATGGGATATCTGATGACGCCGCCGGCAATTTGCCGGGTGGTTGAGACCGGCCGCTTCTGGGCCGGGTTTGATATCCCGGCCTGGTGGCGGGTGGTGCGCAAGAATTTGACCGGGTTTGTCCTGGTGACACTGGTGCTGCTCGGTATGCTGACGCTGTTGTATACTATTTTTTACTTTTCTTATTTTCTTGTGTTGTTCTGCTGTTTTCTGTTTTTGCTCTGGATGGCGCTGGGGGTATATGTTCTGTTGGTCTCGGCGGCGGCCTATGCCGGCGCATATCGCCAGGGTCTGGATGCTCTGGAAGAAGCTTCAAGGGCAGGCTGATAGGATTGGGAATGTCCAATTTAACAGGTAGAGAACGGGCTGTTTACGTACAAAAAATGTTTTCGCGGATCGCCGGCCGATATGACCTGATGAACCGGTTGATGACGCTGGGCATGGACCGCGCCTGGCGGACGGAAGCGATTGGAAACATCGCGCCGGGCAAGCAGCAGGTGGTGCTTGACCTGGGTTCGGGGACGGGCGATATTGCCTTTGAAATCAAGGCGCGTTTCCCTGAAGCGATCGTCGTTGCCAGCGATTTTACCGCCGCGATGCTGCGGCTGGGGCAGCAAAAACCTAGGGGAGATCAAATTCACTGGGTGATTGCAGATGCAATGTATCTGCCGTTTGCCGCTGAATGTGCGCAAGGGGTAATTTCGGGTTATCTGCTGCGCAATGTGCCCGATTTGGATCTTACCTTGCAAGAGCAATACCGCGTGTTAAAATCAGGCGGCAGCGCGGCGGCGCTGGATACCACCCCGCCGCGAAAAAACATTCTGCGCCCGTTTATTCTGTTTTATT
This sequence comes from uncultured Anaerolineaceae bacterium, assembly GCA_964593905.1. Classification (GTDB taxonomy): domain Bacteria; phylum Chloroflexota; class Anaerolineae; order Anaerolineales; family Anaerolineaceae; genus CAZQLE01. The sequence goes on from CAZQLE010000087.1 coordinate 9,072, forward strand.
TCAGGCGGGTAATTCCCACGCTTGGGAAGCTGATCACCGGTCATGGTGAGGCTTATGCTTATTTGCCAGACTCAACCGAGAAATTTTTTACGGCAGAACGCGTGGCGGAGCGGTTTGAGACGGCTGGTTTTCATGCGGTCGCATTTGTGCGGCGTATGTTTGGCACGATGGCGATTCACCGGGGGCATAAACCGCCAAACGGTGCGAGCCGCTCAGGATAGTACAATCCCTAATGCGAGCAGGAGACTGTACCAGAGCGTTAGCTGTGAGGTGCGGGCCAACAACAGATTCATGGCCGGGCTGAGCGGGCTGGCATGCAAAGCGCGGGTTAAGGAAATTGCGATGGGAATGACCAACCAGGACAAAAAAACCATCGGTCCGGTGAGTCCGGAAACCCAAAGCCCTGCGGGGGCCAAAAATGCACAGACCAACAAAAATACATACTCCATCTCACCTGCGCGGCGGCCAAGCCGCGCAGGGATGTTAATTCGGCCTGCTTTGCGGTCCGATTCCATGTCGCGGATATTATTCACAACCAGAATTGCGGTGATCAATGCCCCGGTGCCAAAACCGCCCCAAAGTGCAGCAGGATGGAAAGCACCAGTGATGGCAAAGACCGTGCCGCCGACTGCGATAAAACCGAAAAATAACCAGCAAAAAACATCCACCAGCCCCGTTTTAACCAATGGAAAGGGCCCGGCGCTGTAGGCATAGGCCGCGATCATACAGGCGGCCCCAATTGCCAGCACCACCCAGCCTGCAAACCAGGCAAGATACAAACCACAAAGAGCAGCTGCGGCAAACACGACGAAGGTTCCGGCCCACACCTGCTGTGGTGTGAGCAGCCTGGTAGCGGTGACACGTGTAGGCCCCAGCCGATCGGGGGTATCTGCCCCGCTGGTTCCATCCACCACGTCATTCACCAGATTTGTCCCGATCTGGATGAAAATTGCGCATAGAAGTGTGGCAACTGCCGGAAGGAGCTGAAACTGGCCCAGATGGACGGAAATTCCCCATCCTACCAGAACTGAGGAAGCTGCGGCGGGAAGCGTTTTTGGACGAATAGCCAGCAGCCAGGACCGCCAGGGTGAAGGGGTGGATGTATGCACCGTTAAAAGTCCTTTTTTGTTTAGTTCAGCTTAATTTCTCTGGGGTTTGCGGCCGTCTGGCGCAAGTCGGGCATGGTTTCGAGCGATGCCTGGATCTTCTGCTGCAAGCTCTGTTGGCCCGGTTTTTTGGCAATTTTGCCCAGGGCATCGACCAGATAAAGGGTGATGCGTTTGGTCAGTGCTTTGAGCGTCTCGCCCGACACTTTTTCGCCGCTCTCAAACCAGATCGCCGCGGCATAACCCATTACAACTGTGGTTGAGGCAGCCACGGCAGCCGATAACGCCCAACCGGGAATGCCGCCCAGTTTGCTGAGCTGTTGAAACAGGGTGCGGCCCAGAAAGCCGAGGCCAAAAGTGGCGATCAACTCTTTCGCGCGCGCCGGGGTGATTTCATACTGGTATATGCGGGCAATCCCCAGCACCATCAGCGATTGGGTCACCAGCAGAGGCCCAAAATCGAGCATGGGCAACGGGGTGAGTGCAATGACGGCCGAAACTGAGGCGCCGCTGATGATTGAGCGCCATGCCAGATGCCAGCGGTATTCGGGCAGGGCGCTGCCCAGCGCAGCTACAAGAGACGGCTCCACCACGGCAATGCTCATTAAGACTTGCGCCAGTTGATCGCCTGCTCTGGCCGAGATGGGGAGAATTTGATCGGGTTCGATACCCAGATTTCGGGCAGCCAGGGCGACGACTTTGTCTTTTTCGCGCCGCACCAGATCGATTTTATTCATCAAAATGACCAGTGGTTTTTTAAGATGGACCACCTGTTCGTATAACTCAAGCTCGGTTTTCTTAATCCCTTGCACGGCATCAAACATGAGCAGCAGGACATCCGCTTCAACTGCTGCCGACAGGGCAGCGGCGCGTTCCTGTTCGCCGACCTCGCCCACTGCATCGGCTCCGGGGGTGTCGATCAGCATGAATAAACCCGAATCTGCGGCCTGGTTTTTGCGGGTGGTGCCCGGCAAAGCGCTGACTTCGGCCTGTTCTTTGCGATCGCTGATCAGTTGATTAAACAGCGTGGATTTTCCGACATTGGCGGGGCCAATGATCGCTACGCGGTGTTTTTCGCCAAAGGCCAGGCGCAGATGGTTGGTCGAGAGGCGCAGCAACATGCGAAACAACTGGGTTTCCGATGGAAGACCGCGCAAAAGCTGGAGCAGGTTGTTCTTTTCCTGTGGCGAAAGTGATTCAACCAGCGTTTGAAAAGAATGTCTGGATTGTGGGGTGAGCTTCTTTTGAAATTTCTCGATTTCCTGATCAGCCATTGGTTTTGTTTCCTTAAAATATCCGGTCCAAAAATTGCATGATTGTGCTTTGCGGCCGTTCGGCAAATACCTGACCGTTCTGGCCATTAATCACGACAGAATAGCGTTTGTCTTCCACTTGATACTGACTCCACCAGATGGGCAGCAGAATCAGTTTAAACGCCTCAACCAGCATATTCGAAGTATTAATGCCGATTTCGGTGTGCTGCTCCCAGATTTCGGCTTCGATCTTTGCGCGCTCAAGTTTCAATGCGTTTTTTCGGGCTTCCAGTGAGGCGTCTGCGGCAGTGATCTGATAGGTTTCGGCATTCCAGTTGGCAAGATAGCGGCTGTCATACGCTTGCAGCCCATCCATCTGGTAAGACTGGAAGACTGGGGTTGTTTTATCGGGCAGGCAGTGCGAAGCCGGGATGAGCAGATCATCATAGAGAATGATATTTTGCCCATTTCTGGTTTTCCAGGTTTTGTTGACATAGATCTGGCACGACCACGAAATCGTGCCGCCGACATCAAAGGTCCAGGCCGGAATGTAGATGCCCTTCCCACGGCTGAAGCGCGGCTGTGGTTCGATCGGGTCGGTGTGATACCATTTTGAAAGCGCCTGGCGGGCTGCTTTTTCGTCGAGTTGAAACGGGATGACGCCGACCGGGGCGATCACCTCTTTTGACATGATCTGGTGGATTGCGTACGGCGTATCACAGTAGGGACAGGTGCGGGTAATGGCTTCGGCTGCCAGCAGAAACACCGCGCCGCATCCCTGACAGGTCAGGGTGCGCATGGTAACAGGCCGTTGGTGCCCTTGCCCGGTTGCCAACGAGACGATGAAGTTGTTTTCTTTAAGCTCCGAGATGTTTGTGTCGGTGGCGATTGTTTCTCGTGAGGTGCAGTGCTCACAATAGAGTGAAGCGCCGTCGGGGGTGTAGACCATGCGCGCCCCACATTGGGGGCAGACAAAGCGGTCTGCTGATGCTTTTTCTGCGGCCGGCGGTGCGGCGTAGCGGATGATTTTTTCGGGGTCCACCTGATCTTCGACGCGCATCTCGCCGTTGAGAATGGCGATTTCACGGCGGGCAAAGGCATCTCCCAGGTTATTGGATAGGATTTCTTCGAGATATTTTCGCTTTTCCTGCGGGTCGTGGCTGATCTGAACCATACAGCGCCAGGCGTCCATCTTAAATTCCAGCGGCGGGTCTTGCGAAATCAGCCATTCCAGAAAGAAGCGCGCTTCTTTTTCATCACCTGCTTTGGCGGCGGCCTGACCGCGAACAAATAAATCTCGAAAATGATCATCCATGTGAGCCCCTTAACGGCGATGAAATGAACTTTGCCAGAGCGCAGCGGCTAAAGCGATCAGACCGCCGGCATCAAATATGATAAATCGTTCGACTGTTTGCCGTAAGAAATTATATCCTTGCGGGAGGTTTATGAAAAGCAGTGTTTCTCCGGTCAGACCCGTGAATTGCATCAATACGGCGCAAATCAAGGCAATGCGATATTTTTGCGGATCAAGCAGCGCAATGAGATAGGGAATATTCCACATGATAAACAGAATGCCATAACCCTGCACGGCCGCCTGACCGGGAACGCCTGACAGCTCAAACGAAGACACAAAGTTTTGGGGTTGGATTAGAAAAAGCAGGGCGCACTGGAGATTAAAGAACAACACCACGCCAATGAGCAGGCGGGGAATGATCTGGCGGCGATATTCTGTGGGGGTGAGTGTGTTCATTCTGGTTCGGCAACTGTCTCCAACTGTGTGAATATCTGCTTAAGCAGTTCGGCAAAAACCTGGGGGTCAGAACAGGTCATCAACGATTGTATTGCAGCGGGATCAAGCCGATAGGGTGAGAGATATTTCTTTACAAATTTGCGCATTAGCACCGAGCCACGGATGGGCCCATAAAAGGCGGTCATCAGATCCAATTGCTCAAAAGTGGTCTTTCGCACCAGTTGAACCGGGACCTGGTCACGATCCAAGCGCGAGAAGATCCAGGGGTTGCCCAGCGCTGCCCGGGCAATCATCACGGCATCGACGCCAGTGTGGGCTTTCATGCGTTCAATATCGGCCACGGTTTTGATATCGCCGTTGCCGATGACCGGTACTGAAACCGCCTGTTTGACCTCGGCAATGGGATCCCAGTTGGCCGGGGTGTCGTAGCTCTGGGTGCGCAGCCGGCCGTGGACGGCGATGGCTTTGGCGCCATTGTCTGCGCAAATTTTAGCCACCTCAAGATAATTTATCATGGTCTGGTCCCATCCCAGCCGGATCTTAACGGTCAGCGGGATGGAAAGGGCGCGCGTCAGGGTGGAAACAATGCGTGCAATTTTTGTGGGGTCTTTGAGCAGCCCGGCCCCTGCGCCGCGTCCGCAGACTGTGCGGGCCGAACAACCCATATTAATATCAATGATATCCGGGCTGCGCGCCTGAAGCTTCAGGGCGGCTTGCAGCAGTCTTTCAGGGCTGTCATCAAAGATTTGATAAACCAGCGGCCGTTCATCTTCTGTGTAACGCAGGTGGTCTTCCAGATGCGGCGGGGCGTGCTGTAAGTCGATGCCGTTGATGAATTCGGTATAAGACAGCGCAGAACCCAGCCGGCGGGTCAGCAGGCGAAAAGGATGATCGGAGATGCCATCCATCGGGGCGAGGATGATATCGCCCTGGACGGGAAGTTGACCGATAAAAAATGTAGATTGGTTAAGCATATGCAGATGATTATAAAAGAAATCCTACCCAACCAGTATAATATAAGCCTGTGAACTTTCATTAATACCCCGAAAACCGCGGGGATAACCTCTGGAAAGGGTACACTATTTATGTCTCGTCTGGATGAATTTCAAGCTTATCGTCAGCGCATGAATGACCGTATCGCGCAGATTGATCACCTGGGTATTAAACGTTTTTTTGCGCTTGACACTGCGGCGTATCGTGATGCGGCGTTGGATGCAAAAACCAAGGAGCTGTTGGGTTTAACCGCTTCAATGGTGCTGCGCTGCAATGATTGCATCGATTATCATATCATCCAGTGCATTGATGCCGGATGGCGTGATGAGGAACTGCAGGAAGCGTTTAATGTCGCCCTGATCGTCGGGGGTAGCATTGTGATTCCGCACCTGCGGCATGCCGTCGAAAGCGCTGATTTGTACCGGCAGATGCTGGCGCAAGGAAGCGCGACCGGTTAACAGCGGTAGCTCCACCATGTGCGGTAGATTTCAATCAGGCGGCCGTTTTTTGATTCTGCTTTGCGGGGTGTGATTTCGACCAGGGGTAACAAATAGCGGCGGTCGTCTTCTGTTTTTGCCGTGATGGTGACACCTAATTTTTCATCCCAGCCTGCGATTTCCAACGCGGTTAATTGGCTGCCGCCTGGCAGCGGGACCTGCCCCTCGGTTTCTGAC
>CAZQLE010000088.1:0-14783 GCA_964593905.1 uncultured Anaerolineaceae bacterium
GGTTGCAGGGGGCTGCGCGGTCAGAGTCTGTTCCCACATGGCCAGCGCTTCGGCGGTCTGTGTGGCAGCCATCTCGGGCGGGGTGGGTGAAGGGGTGCGGGTGGGCAGTGCGCGCGAAAGGTTCCAGGCCAGCCCGCCGCTGAGCGCCAGACAGGCCGCTACCCCGGCCAGCAAGGCCAGAATGCCCAGGGCCAGCACCAGCAGATTGGTGACCGCCGGCGGCCGGGCCGGCGCAGGCGCGGGCGACCACACCCCCGCGGCCGGGTCGATCTGCCATTGGCGGCCATCGCTGCCGGTGACGCGCAGCGTCTGCACCGCCTGCTGGAAGGCCTCAGGGGTCAGCTCGCCCTGTTCGAGCCGGGTTTTCAGGGTTTTGTACTGCTCGTAGGCTTCAGAAAAGTTCATTTTTTAGATTATAGTCTGAAATGAGGTGGGACGGGGGTTTTGGTGGACCCCCGTGAAGGGACGAATATCCACTGCGTTATTTGTCTCTTCATTGCAGATTGCAGCAGGCTGAGGTTCGTTCGGGTGTGCAAATAGGAGTAAAATTGGTGTAATTGAAACCAGTGGACAGTAAAGAGGTGGAGCATGATGCTGAATAAAATACCTGTCACAGATATCGATGAGTTTATTGCGCAATATCCACAGGATGTTCAAACGCTGCTTCAAAAGGTGAGAGAAACCATCCTGCAGGCTGCCCCCGGCGCCGGTGAAACCATCCGCTATGGAATTCCAACCTTTACGTTGAACGGCAACCTGGTGCATTTTTCTGCCTACAAAAAGCATATCGGGTTTTATCCGGGGCCATCTGGAATTGAAAAGTTCAAAAATGAGCTTTCAGTTTATGCAGGCGCCAAAGGCTCGGTCCAGTTTCCGTTGGACCGGCCCATCCCATTTGAGCTGATTCGTGAAATTGTGTTGTTTCGTGTAAAAGAGAACCTGGAAAAAGCAGCGGCCAAAGCCAAACCCCGGCCGCGTTCCGCGGGGTAAGGCGGCGGGAAACTGGCTCTTAAAAAACGCTGTTCAACCGGGCGGGTTTATAATGGAGGGCATGAGCGAATCAATGGATCTTCAATTTCTGCCGGATGAATTTGACCAGTGGGCCGCAAGTTATGATCAGAGTGTGATCACCGACGCGGGGTTCCCGTTTGACGGTTATTCGCGCGTTTTACGCACGATTATCGATCAGGCAGCGCTGCCCGAAGGGGCCAGTGTATTAGACCTGGGCACCGGCACGGGGAATCTGGCCGGGTTGTTTGTGGGGCGCAAGTGCGCGGTTTGGGGGCTGGATTTTTCAGACCCGATGCTGGATGTGGCGCGGGCCAAGCTGCCAATGGTGCGCTTTGCCAGGGTGGATATTCGCGCCGGGTGGCCGCCGGAGTTTTGCCGCCGTTACGCAGGGATTGTCTCGGGATACACGTTTCACCATTTTCCACTGCGCGAGAAAGTGGCGCAGGTGCGGCGTTTGTTGACAGAGTATCTTTTGCCGGGCGGACGGGTGGTGATTGGGGATATTGCCTTTCAGGATGCGGCCGAAGAAGACGCGCTGCGCCGGGCGCTGGGCGATGAATGGGAGCAGGAATATTTCTGGCTGGCCGATGAAGCCCTGGCTGCCTTTGCCGCGGCGGGCATTCCGGCCCGCTTTACAAAAATCTCTTCCTGCGCGGGGGTGTTCTGCTTTGCGGTCGAATGATATGGCAGCCATATGGTTGATCTGAATAGTCTATAATTGACTCGGGTCATTTTTTGTTGTACGATACTGGTGAAACAGCTATTTTATTGCAGCGCACCTGGAACGCGGTATTGATGACAACCCGACCCAATACAAACCAGCCGCCAGACCTTCATTGTCGGCGGTTTTTGTTTTTGGGGGGAGAGATCGTTTTTTTGCCTTTCAATGAATGCCGGTGGAGGAACTTTACCGGGTAAAGGAGGGATGAAATGAAACAAGATCTGCACCGTATGCTCCCAGACACGCAAAGCCGCATCGCTTCAGTTTTGAAATCCAAAGCGCTGCGCTCAGACCTGGCAGAGCGGGCCGGCAAAAATGAGCTGGCCCCGCGGCGCGAAATGGCTTTCTCTTCAGAGGTGCTGGCCGATCATTTGGGCAGCAGCCATTCTGCGGCGGATGATGCTAAATTCTTTGAAAGCCGTCAGGTCAGCGAGGCGATTATCCTGCTCACCGGCCGGCCGGTGCTGCTGATTCGCGATGGTCTGGTGGAGCAGGCCGATCTGCCTGTGGTGGAAGCCATGTTAAAAAATATCCGCAAAGCGCTGGTCAAACCCATTGGCGCAGTCGGGCGGATTGAGCTGGCGGACCATGACACGTATGACTGGTGCGGCACCGGCTGGCGGGTTGAAGAAGATTTAATCATCACCAATCGTCATGTAGCCAATATCTTTGCTCAGCGTCAGGGCACGGTCTTTAAGTTCCGCCTGAACCAGATGGGCAAACAGGTGCGCGGGCGGATTGATTTTCGCGAGGAGTATAAAGGGGCGCTGTCAGAGGAGTTTGGCATTGCCGAGATCCTGTGGATTGCCGAAGATACCTCCAGCGCGCCGGATGTGGCCGTGCTGCGTGTGTTGAAAGATCCCGGTCTGCCTGAACCGCTCTCGCTTTCGGGCAAAAAGGTGGCTGCTGGGCAGCAAATTGCGGTGGTGGGCTATCCGGCCCGCGACAGCCGCAACGACCCGGTGATCATGGCCGATATCTACAACAATATTTATGACGTAAAACGATTTGCCCCCGGTGAGGTGGTGCTGCCCGGCGACTTCGCCTGGTATCTGACACACGATGCCTCGACGCTGGGCGGAAATTCAGGCTCGGCTGTGCTTGATCTGGCGACGCGGGAAGTGGTTGGGCTGCATTTTGGCGGCAGTTTTCGCAAGACCAATTACGCGGTCAAGGCGTCGGTCATCAAAGATGTGCTTGCCCGGCAGGTGTGGGTGGCGGTCACTCCGCAAACGCTCAATGTCGCCGGAGAAGGGTTTAAAGAGAAAAAGCGCACCCCGGCTGCCATGTTGAACCGCAAGGGCTTTGACAGAAAATTTCTGGGTCCGCTGGTATCCTTCCCCCGCATTGGCAGCACCCACAGGGTGTTAAAGACCGGCTTTTCTGGCAGTTTATTGCCCTATACCCATTTCTCAATTTTGATGAGTGAACAGCGGCGTTTTCCGATCTATACGGTGGAGAATATTGATGGCAGCCTGAAGATTAAGCTTAAGCGCAAAGATACCTGGGGTTTTGACCCGCGCATTGCTGCTGCTGCCCAGGTGGGGCATGCTGAATTTTATGGACCCGAGCCGTTTGACAAGGGCCACATGGTGCGGCGTGAGAACCCCGGCTGGGGGCATAGCCTGGAAGAAGCGCAGCTTGGCGAAGATGACACGTTTGTCTACACCAATGCCATTCCGCAAATGCCGCAGTTGAATCAGAGCACCTGGCTCTCGCTGGAGAATTATGTGTTGGATAATGCCAAAACCGAGGGTTTTAAGATCAGCGTGTTCACCGGGCCGGTTTTTCGGGAGGACGACCCCGGTTACCGCAATGTGCAGGTGCCGACTGATTTTTGGAAGGTGGTGGTTGCCATTGATGCCGATACCCACAAACTGCTGGTTTCGGCCTATCTGTTAAGCCAGGAAGGGTTTATGCCGGTGGAGGGTTTTCGCTACGGGCCGTTCAAAACTTATCAGGTGCCGCTGAGACGGATTGAAGAACTGGCCGATCTGAAATTCTCCAAGGCCATCCGCGATGCCGATGTCTTCAGCGCAGAGGAATTTCGCGAGATGGTTGTCTTGGGGCGTTATATCGAGATCAACTCGGCCGATGATATTCTGCTGACTTCAAGCAGAGGCTAAGAGAGAGATCAGCGGGGCGGGCCCCTGCTGTAAAAATTTAGCCTTTCAACAAGAAAGCCGTCCATCAGGGTGATGGACGGCTGTTTGAAGGCTGTGCGGCTGATTTTTAGCCCAGTTTGTTGACTTCCTGCAAAACCGACTGGAGCTTTTCTTTGGTCAGGCCCATCTGTGCCGCCTGCGGCATGGCAAGCAGGTTGTTTAACGTCATGCCTTTTGCCATGGCAACCATCGGGTTGGTAGAAACGCCGGGAAGATACTGCTCCAACACGGCCTTGGCGCGGGGATCATCCAAAAGCGTTCCCAGAGTGGTGTCGAGTGTAAAAGCCATTATTGCCTCCTGATGTTGTTTTAATTCAACGTGGATATTCTTAATCGATGAAATCATTATAGCATAGTGAGCTCACCTGCGGTGCGTGGCAAATCACCCGCGTGACGGCCTGGTGACCCTCGTCTTGCCTCGCACAGCTACCCCGGTGCGATGGCTGCTGGCAAGAATTTGCAGATTAGCGCAGAATGACATGGTCAAGAGTAAGTGTCATTCTGCGCCGGTGCGCAGAGCGCGAAGAATCCCTGTCTGTGCGGACAAGGGCAAAGGTTTGCGGTGCGTCAGGGCATCTGTTCAAAAATCAAACCAATCATCAGAATGCCATGTAAATGAGCGGGCATGATCGCCCTCAGGCAGGGTGCATGGGCTGCAATTCCCCGCTATAATTAACCTAGCCGGGTGTGGATGGCAATTTTTACCCGGCCGGACGGGGAAAGATGCTGCCTTTTGAGGTTCGCGCGGTGCGAGAAGAAGATGCCGCGGCCATTGTTGATCTGCTCAACCCGATCATCACGGCGGGGATCTACACCATCATGGATGAGCCATTTTCGGTGCAGGACCAGATCGATTTTATTCGTGGCTTTCCGCAGCGCGGAGTGTATCATGCTGCTGTAGAAGTGGAGAGCGGCCGGGTGCTGGGCATTCAGGATGTGGCTCCCTTGGGCGGCGGCTCAAAGGTGTTTCAACATGTGGGTGAAATCAGCACGTTTGTGTCGCTGGCTGACCAGCGCGGCGGGGTGGGCCGAAGCCTGTGTGAGGCGACTTTTCAGCGCGCACAGGAGCTGGGCTTGCTTAAAATTCTGGCCAATGTGCGCGGCGATAACCCGCGTGCGGTGGCATTTTATCAAAGCCAGGGGTTCAGGGTGATTGGCACCGCACAGCGGCAGGCTTTTGTGTGGGGAAAATATCTGGATGAGATTTTGCTGGAACGGCTTTTGACGTAAAGAATGTGTTACAGTTGATAGCGAACTGACAACTTTATCTTCTAAGATATAAGGAGTGTGTCCATGTATATTTTCACCGGGATGTTGATCGGGTTTGGCGCCTGGTTTGTACTGCGTTATGTGCTCACCGCATTTTATACGGTGGACCAAAACGAGCGGGCGGTAAAAACCGTTTTTGGGCGCGCAGAACGCGTGGGCAATGCCATGACCGCCGAATCGGCGCTGGGCGAGACGTTGACCGAAGAAAACCGGCTGCGCTATAACTATCCGCAGGTGCGGGTGATCCCGCCGGGCGGACCCTATTTCAAGTGGCCGTGGGAGCGTATTTATAAGGTCTCGATTGCCACGCAGACGATAAACATGGCGCAAGACCCCGAAGACCCCAGGGCCAATGTGAGCGGCACGGTATTGGAAGCTGTGACCAAAGATCAGCTCAATACCGGTTTGAACGGCCAGATCCGTTACCGGGTGGCCGAGAGCAATTTATATGCCTATCTGTTTGGCGTCAAACGGCCGATTTCACACGTGATGGGCTATTTTGTTTCGGTGCTGCGCGAACGCATTGCCAGCTTTGAGGCCCCGGCCCAGGCGAATGAACGCGGGGCCGAGATGAGCATTGTGACCGGTGTTTCGATCAATGATCTGCGCAAGAATCTGCGCGACCTGAATGAACACATGGAGCGCGAGTGCGCTTCTTCGGCTGCACGTTACGGCATTATTCTGGATGCATCGTTGATCACGGGCATTGACCCCCCGCATGAGGTGGAAACCGCGCTGGCGGCGATTAACACAGCGCACAACCAGGTCTCATCCGATATCAGCCTGGCCCAGGCGCTGGCCGATCAGAAGATCGTGCAATCGAAACGGGCGGTGGAGATTGAAACTCTCAACGCCCAGGCCGAGGTTGAGCCGTTGACGGCCCTGTCGAACCAGTTGAAGGCTTTGCGGGCCAATGGCCCCGATACGTTGCAGGCTTATTTGCGCAATGTGCGCTTGCAATTGTATGCCAACGCCAAAAACATCATCCAGGAGGTGAAATAATGGACTCCTTCTTCGGGTTAATTATCGCGGCCGGGGTAACCTTTGTGGCCATGTGGTTTGTACTGCCCATCTTTTTGTTTTTTCTGCGCCAGTTGGGTCTGTATACCATTGTGCAAGAGGGCACCTGCCAGGTGTTTGTGTTGTTTGGCAAAGTGATCGGCATTTTAAATGAGCCGGGTCTGTATATTCTGCCGTTTCGAATTGGACCGGGCGCATTTCTGGTGCGCTGGCTGGGGAGCGTTAAAGTGCTGGATATGCGGTTGGACCAGCAGTACCTGCGCAGCAACCCGGTCAACTCGGAGGAAGGCGCCCCGATGGGGGTGGGCATCTGGTATGAGATGTATATCAGCGAGCCGGTGTCTTATCTGTTTAAAAATGCCGATCCGCGCGGATCGCTGGCGGCCAATGTGAGCAATGCGGTGGTGCGCTCGTTGAGCAACATGCCGCTGGAACAGATGTTGATCAACCGCCATCACATGAGCCGTACCGTGCGCGAAGAAGTTTCGCCCCGTTCACACGAGTGGGGCTACAAACTGGGTTCGGTCTATATCCGCAAAGTTCACTTCCGCGATGAAGGCATGACCCAGCAGATTCAAGAGAAGGTGGTTAACCGCCTGCGGCAGGTGACCTCTTCCATCAAGCAAGATGGCGCCAACCAGGTGAACATCATCACCAGCACCGCCGAACGGCAGGCGGCCATTGAATTTGCCAAGGCTGGCGCGATTCGTCCGCAGATTGTAGGTCAGGCGCTGCAAAGCATTGTGGCCGATGGCGAAGTGGCCGCGGCCATGTTTGAAATTTTGGAAACACAGAAAATTTTGGAGGGCAAAGGACAGTTGACTCTGGTGCCGCCGAATAATGAACTGTTAAATCAGTTGATGGCGGCGAACACCAGCCGTTGAGTTTTTTCCGGCGCAGGGCCGGGAAAATCAACCAGACTCAAAAGCGCTTCCCAAAAGGAAGCGCTTTTTGATTTAACCCTGCCGCCTGCGCCGGTCGGGTTGGTTGGAATGCGGGGCATCGAACTCACCGTTTGGGGGTTATATCCTTTGTAATGACCCAGGCAAATTTGCCAATCTGGTCAATTTACAGGATGGATGATGATGAATTTCCTGCAAAAGATACAACTGATCCAGGGCGGTATGGGGGTATATGTCTCGAACTGGCGCCTGGCAAGAACCGTGGCGATGGAGCGACCCGGCATCACCGCCGGAACTGTTTCTGGAACAGGGTTGGATGTGATTTATGTGCGTCTATTGCAGTTGGGTGACCCGGGCGGGCATGTCCGCCGGGCGCTGGCGGCGTTTGATGCCCAGTTTGGGGTGACAATTGGGCGTAAAATCTGCGACCGCTATTTTATCGAAGGCGGCAAAGCCCCTCTGACGCGCTTCAAGAACGCTCCGCTGCAATTGATTCACACCCAGAACGGCGATCTTTCGATCCCTGCGCCGGTGCAGCCCTCTCAACCGGTGCAGCTCAGCCTGGATGAAGAAGTGGTTGAGCTTTTAATCGTCACCGGTTATGCCGAGGTCTGGCTGGCCAAAGAAGGCCACGCCGGAAATATTTTTATTAATTTCCTGAAAAAAGTGGAACTGCCCCTGATGTATGCGTTATATGGCGCGATGTTGGCCGGGGTGGATGGCGTAATTGTGGGCGCCGGCAACCCGGATGGCCTGCCGGCGGTCTGTTCGCGGCTGGCAAACCACGAGGCTGTGACCAACGATCTGCTGGTGTTGTACCGCGAGAGCGGCGAGACTTTTACAGTGCCTTTTGACCCCCAACAGGTGGCCGGTGGAATGTTGGCCCGCACACCGCTGCGCCGGCCGGCATTTCTGGCGATTGTATCGCTTGAGAATCTGGTGCTGGCTCTGGCCCAGAGCCCGAGCGGCGCACCCGACGGGTTTATCATCGAACACCATACGGCCGGGGGCCATAACGCCGGCCCGCAGGGGCCGCTGGTAAAAGACGGTTGGGGCCAGCCGCAGTATGGCCCGCAGGATGAGCCCGATCTGCAGGCCATTCGCCAGGTCGGAATGCCGTTCTGGCTGGCGGGGGGATATGGCAGCCGTGAAAAACTGCACCAGGCGCGGGCGGCGGGCGCGGCGGGTGTTCAGGTGGGTTCGGCCTTTGCCCTGGCCGAAGAATCGGGGATGAAACCGGCCTATCGCACGGCCATTCTGGATGAGTTGAAAAAGGGGACTGCGGATGCTGACCTGGTGCACACCACGTTATATTCTCCAACCGGGTTTCCCTTTAAGGTGGCGCAAATCGGCGGCACATTGGCCGATGGAGAGGTCTATGCGGCCCGTCACCGGGTGTGTGACCTGGGGCTTTTGCAGCAGCGCGGGTTGAGCAAGGCCGATGCCAACGGAACACGTCAGTTGTTCCAGCGTTGTCAGGCGGCCCCGGTGGAAGATTTTGTCAACAAACGCGGTTTGCGGCCCAACGCCGAAGAAAAACGCTGCCTGTGCAACGGGCTGCTGGCCTGTGTGGGGCTGGGTCAGGTGGTGAAGCAAAACGGGGTGCCGGTGGAAGAACCGGCCATTGTGACTCTGGGCAACCATCTGGATGGCATCCGGCGTCTCTCGCGCAATGGGCAGACCCCCTACTGGGTGCGGGATGTGGTGAACGATATTCTGGGAGAAGGATAGCAATATGAACATGGGCAGGCAGCGTTAGCGCTGCCTGCCCATGTTGATTGAATGATTCAGCCTGATTTTTAGATGAAGATGATCTGTGAATCTTCGGTCATGTCGATGAATTCGGCGGCGGTGACGATATCTTCAACCCCGTCGATGAAGTCCTCTTTCTTGAGGTCCATCATATCCACCGACATCTTGCAGGCATAGAGGTGCGCACCCGCATCCACCAGCATCTGCAAAAATTCACCCACCGGGGGCACGTCGAGATCGCTGATCTTGTCGCGCATCAATTTGGTGGCGAAAGCGGTCATGCCGGGGAGCACACCCATGATATTGGGGATGCCCAGATTGCCGGTTTTGACGCCCATCATGCTCATCTTCATGCTGGTATTGGCGACGGGCGCCAGTTCGAGATGATCGACGCGGTTCTTGTTGATCAGATCCATACCCCAGAAGGTAAAGAACAGGGTGACATCAATGCCGTTTCCCAGGGCGGCCCAGCCCATGATCAAAGCCGGATAAGCCATATCCAGCGTGCCTTTGGAACAAATAAAAGCTATTTTGCGTTCTTTCTCACTCATGATTTCTGTCTCCTGTGCTGCAAACAAAAAAATGGTGCGGTCATTTTCAGAGGGGAAAATCTCCCGTCAGAAGCGGAAAAGCCTGAAATTTATACACAACCTTCGGGTTTGCCCAGACCGGCAATTTTCGAAACTTTTTTGGCCGGACCCTTGGGGAAAAGGGAAAACAGCTCTTTGGTAGAGGCGCCAGAGCCGCTGGTGATGGTGCACAGGGTGGGTGATTTGCCGCTGGTTTTGGCGCTTTCACGGCAGAAATCGATCACCTTCCAGTGGGCGTCGGTCAATTCAGCGATGCCTTCTTCTTTTGCCAGTTCAGCCGCAATTTCTCTGGTCCATTCGGCGGGGTTGGTCAAGAAACCTTCTTCATTTACCTGCACAGTTTTGCCTGCAATTTCACGAGTAGCCATTTTTTAATTCTCCATCCAGAATATTTTTGATGATTGAATATGCGCCGGTGGCGCATTTACGGTTGAGTTTGCCATCCCATCCTGACGGGCAGGGCAGGTTAATTTACCTGCCATTTGCCGGCCATGCTCATGTTGGCTGGCAGGGGCAGTTTGAGCCCGCGCATCAGAATGTTCCAGTACATCCAGCGGAAGGATAATTTGCCCAGGTGGTTGATCTGTGATTCTTTGAGCAGCCCAAAGGGGCCAATGCCGGGCACGGGGTAATGGCCGGGCAGCGGTTCCTGCTCGTAATTGAAATCGAGCAAGATGCCTTTGCCATAGCCCGATTCGATAAAGCAGTTGGTATGGCCGTCAAATTCGGGCAGCAGCTCTTTGCCTTCGGTGTAGCGGATAAAGTTTTCGCCAAACAGGTCAATGGCATAATGCGCCACCGAACCGGCCTTGGAAGTGGGGGCGTTGGAGGCATCACCCAGCACAAAGATATTGGCAAATTTATCAGACAGGAAGGTGTGTTTGTTGACCGGCGAGAAGTTCAGGTCGTCGCCCAGTCCCGATTTGCCGATGACATCTGCGCCCTTGTTAAGCGGGACGGTGACCAGCAGATCGTACTCAAGTTCGCGCTCGTCGTAAGAGATGATCTTTTTGGCATCCGGGGCGACCTGTTCAATATAAAAATCAGGCTCGACCTTGATGTTTTTCCGATCCAGAATTTCGCCGATCAGCTTGGAAGCCACCGGTTTGGTGAACGCACCCGAGAGCGGGGTGGCGTAGACCAGTTCCACCCGGTCGCGGATCCCTTTTTGTTGGAAGTATGCGTCGGCCAGCATTAAAAATTCCATCGGCGCCACCGGGCACTTGATCGGGTTTTCAACGACGTTGACCACCAGACGGCCGCCGGTAAAATTGCGCATGGTTTCGGCCAGCTTGACGGCGGTCGGCAGGGTATAGAAGGTGTGGACCGATTTGCCCCATTCGTGTTCGGCCATGCCGGGGGTTTCTTCGGGGTGAATATCAGCGCCGGTGGCGACGATCAGGTAGTCATAGTCTAGCTCGCTGCCGTCGGATAAACGCACCCGGTTGACCTCGGGCTCGATCAATTCGATGCGCGCCTGGATAAGTTTGACCTGGCGGGGTATGTAGCTGCTTTTTTGTTTGACCACGTCTTTGACCGTGGTAAGGCCAAACGGAATGAAAATGTACCCTGCCTGATAGTAGTGAACAGGATCTTCATCCACAATGGTGATCTGCCAGTGATTCAGGTCAATCATGCGGGTCAGCCGGTTGGCGACCATTGTGCCGGCGGTTCCAGCGCCCAGAATAACAATTTTCTTCATTGTTTAAGCTCCTTAAAGATTTTGGGTCAAACTTGCAATTTGCTGTAACCGATTGAGAAAGTTGGTGCGTTCGCTGAGGATGCTTTCAATCGCCCGGGCAGCGGCCGCCGGTTGGGCGCTTAGATGGCTGCGCTGTTCCTCTGAAAGACCGGGGATGCTTTGCGCAGCTTCGATCAGCTCATCGACATTGAGGTTGTGCCGCAAAGCCAGTTGTTGAACACGCTGTTGTTCTTCTTTCGAATCGGGTTGTTCCCAGTAAAATTCACCCGCCAAAAACTGGCCCTGAAGCCGGTTCTGGTCGACCACGGTTGCACCCAGGTAATTCAGCCCGGCATGGCAGGTAAAGCGCTGCTGTCTGTTGGGCTGGCGCATAAAAGACTCCCAGGAAGACTGGCAGGCATTTTTGCCCGAGGGGGAAGATTGCACCAACTGGCAAAAACGGCAGGGTTCGCTGATTTGCGTGACCGGCTTGCCGGCCGCATCGATGACCAGCGCGCTGACCTGGCTGACCGAGGTGAAGAGGTTTTGAATGGTCTGCACACAGTGGGTGGGAAAGACAGACTCGACGGGTTCGGTTTCAAACACCGCGCTTTCGCCGCCCAACAATCGTTCCACCTCGCTTTGAGGAAAACGCCACTGGTTGCCGACCTTAACGCCCTTCAAACGACCGTCCTGCACCATGCGATAGATCGTGATCCGGTCGACTTTGAATAAATCTTGTACCTGTTTTGTGGTGAAGAGATTTTCCATATTTTGATTGTTCGTATGCAAATGTTATAGCTTGTTATATATTGATATAATAATTTTATGTGCCTATTTTCACAAGTGACGAATGTCATATTAAATCTTGTCATCTGCCGATCGGCCGACCGGTTTTAAACCGGCTGCCGTAGAGCGCTTGCATCTAAATTCATTTTTACCCGACCCAGGGCGCTCAAAATCTCACTGCAAAAATCTTTTTGAAGCACAATAAAAAATTCGATACGATTGCTCTGCCCGTTTTGCCGGGGGCGTTCGGAAAAGTCTTGAAAAACCCTCTTGACAGGCGCTTTTATGTTTTGTATAATGCAACCGGTTGCATGAAAGGAATTTTGAATGAGCAAGAATCCGTCTCTCACCATTGCAGATATTGCCCGGTTGGCGCAGGTTTCCAAGTCTACCGTCTCGCGGGCATTAAATGACAGCCCGCTGATCGGCGAGGAGACCAAAACGCGGATTCGCGCCATTGCACAGCAGCACAATTTTCGGGTGAATGTGGCTGCCCGGCAGCTTAGTCTCAGGCAGAGCCATGCCATTGCGTATGTGACCCACTGCTATCACAAGGATTTTTCGGTCGCCGACCTGTTTAACCTGGAGATTATGGGCGGCATCACCAGCGCGCTGGCTGCGCAGGGCTATGACCTGTTGATGGTGCATGTTGACCCGGCGGATACCGACTGGGCCCACCATTACCTGGAAAGCGGCCGGGTGGACGGGTTTATTTTGATGACCTCTACCCGCAAGCGCTTTCATATTCGCGCGCTGACGGAGATGGGCGCTCCGTTTGTCATGTGGGGGGTGCCGGCAAACCAGTGTAACTGCTGTTCGGTCACGGGCGATAACCTCCACGGCGGAAAACTGGCTACCGAACACCTGCTCGGTCTGGGCAGACGGCGGATTGCCTTTATCGGCGGCCCGGCCGATGAGCTGGAAGTGGAATATCGCCATGCCGGCTATGTGGCTGCGCTGCAAGCCGCTGGCAGAGCCGTGGATCCCGCGCTGGTGGTGTATGGCGATTATTCCAACCATTCGGGCACGGCGGCCATGAAACAGCTCTTGCAGCAGGCGCCGGACCTGGACGCGGTCTTTTCAAACAGCGATCTGATGGCGATGGCGGCCATGCGGGTGCTGGCCGAACACGGCCGGCGCGTGCCTGAAGATGTAGCGGTGGTCGGCTATGACGATCTGTCGATTGCCCAAATGAGTTCGCCCCCGCTGACCACCATTCGCCAGAACGTGCCCCATGCCGGGCGGCTGCTGGCAAACAATTTGATCCAATATTTGCAGACCGGCATGATCACCAATGTCACAATCCCGGTCGAGCTGATCCGCCGGCAATCGGCCTGAAAGGCTATTTTTTTACATCACAATGCAACCGGTTGCATCAAGAAAGGAAGATAACATGAATCCGATGGTTTATATGATACAGAGCCGCGAAAAAGAACTGGAACAGCAACTGGAGCGGCGGAACACCCCGCGGGGTATTGTTGTTTCATGGGTGGAAGAAAAGCTGCGCAGGGTTGTGCCCAGTTTATGGTCAAATTTACGTCCGGCGGCCAACCCCCCGCATACTCCCTGTGAAACCTGCTGAATGGGTGGTTGTAAAAAGTATCATCCGGCCTAAAATAGTGAGTGTCATAACCCCGAAGCGATAGCTGAAATTCCGAATTTTTTTAGGAGCGTTTAACATGACGCTCGTTTTTACCAGAGAAAGGCTGGCAAATGACCTCAAAACCATCGTTTGGCATCACGTTTCACCCCACCTATCCACCACAGACCCTGGTCAGTTTTGCCCGGCGGGCTGAGGCGGCCGGTTTTGACGAAGTGCTGTTGTGGGAAGACTGCTTCTATGCCGGGGCTTTAACCTCTGCGGCGACCATGCTGGCCGCCACCGAGAAGATTAAGGTTGGGGTTGGCCTTTTACCGGCTGTGGCGCGCAGCCCGTTGTTTGCGGCAATGGAGATCACCACGCTGGCCTGTCTCTACCCCGGCCGGTTTATTCCCGGCTTTGGGCACGGCGTGGAACGCTGGATGAAACAGATTGGCGCTTATCCAAAATCGACTTTGCGCGCGTTGGAAGAGACCGTGCTGGCAGTGCGCGGGCTGCTGCGTGGTGAAAATACCACCCTGCAGGGCGAACATGTCCATTTTGACCATGTGAAAATGGAACTGACCCCGGCGGTCATTCCGCCCCTGCTGGTGGGCGGCATTCGTGAAAAGACGCTGCAACTGGCCGGACGGGTGGGGGATGGCGCGATCTTCACCTCCCTGTCTTCTCCGGCGTATGTGCGCTGGGCCATGCAGTATATTGCCCGCGGAATGGCCGAAGCGGGCCGGGTGGAGCATCAGCGTGTTGTTCAGGTGATGACCAAGGTTGGACCCGATGGCACCGCCGCGCGCGAGGCGGTGCGCCGCGAGCTGGTTAAATTTGTGGCCGGAGGCGAGCCGCATTTGTTTGCGCTGGGCATCGCCGAAGAAGCGCCCAGACTGGTGGAGAAATATGGCCCCGAAACAGCGGCCAAAAAGCTGCCCGAGGCCTGGGTGAATGAGCTGACGGCTTCAGGAACCCCGGACCAGGCGGCCAGAACCGTGCAGAACCTGATCGAGGCCGGCGCGGATACGGTGGTGTTTGAACCGGTGGACGGCGACCCGGCGAACCTGCAAGACTGCATTGATTATTTGCTGCCGGCATTAAGGGGCTAAGATGAATGACCCAAACCGACCGGCGTTAACCTGCCCGTGGTGGCTGCTCTTTACCTTTGATAACCCGCTGCGCGGTCTGTTGCACCGCCCCAAAAAGATGCTGCAACCGTATGTGAAAACGGGCG
The DNA here is from genome assembly GCA_964593905.1 of uncultured Anaerolineaceae bacterium. Taxonomy (GTDB): domain Bacteria; phylum Chloroflexota; class Anaerolineae; order Anaerolineales; family Anaerolineaceae; genus CAZQLE01. Next base: position 14,720 of record CAZQLE010000088.1, read on the forward strand.
ATGTTGTGTTGGATGTAGGCTGCGGGATGGGCTATTTTTCACTGGGGCTGGCCGGGCTGGTGGG
>CAZQLE010000089.1:0-14633 GCA_964593905.1 uncultured Anaerolineaceae bacterium
CGAAGGCCTGCTTGCCATCGGCGGTCATCGTGATGCCCACCGGGGTGATGTCGGGCCGGCGCTTGTTTCAGGCGGTATGCAAAGAGGATGGCAAGAAGTTCTTTACCACAATTGCCTGAGCAGGGTGATTTTTTACTGATTTTGTAAAAAACCTCCATTTTTGAAAAAGTGTGTTATACTATTGAAGTCTTATAGAAAGATATGTGTTCGCGAAAAGCCGCCATCTCTCTTATATGAAGATGGCGGTTAATTTTTTAAGTAAGTTCAGTGAAGGTTGAGGATAAGTTGGAAGTAAAACTGTACGTTGGTAATATGAACTATGATATGAATGAAGATCAACTGCGCACTTTGTTCGCAGAGGCCGGCTCCGTTGTAACCGTTGATATCATCAAAGATCGTGACACTGGCAGCTCGAAGGGTTTCGCCTTCATCACCATGAGCAGCCAGGCCGATGCGACCAAGGCGATCAGCCTGTTCAATGGTCGTGAGGTTGGCGGTCGCCCCCTGACCGTAAACCCGGCCAAGCCCCGCGAAGAGCGCACTGGTGGCGGAGGACGTTCCTTCGGCAACAACCGGTCTTCTTCCCGTGGTAACGGCGGCGGTTCGAACTACCGCTACTAAATCGCGAGATTTCAAAACTCCGCCCAACCGGGCGGAGTTTTTGGTTTAATTTGCGCATTTCGCTTTCAAGGCTTGAATTCTCCCGGTTCACGTTATACTAATAGCCTGGTAACAAAATATCGGGGAAATCCTGATCATTCTGATAGCACCTTTGCCACAATTGTTTTTTGCAAGATACCCCGCGCGGGGGTATGTCTACATCTGCTGTAGATTCAAAAACAGGCGAAGACGCTGGTATGAAGGATGGTAGTGGTATATGTCTCTTCCTGCAAATCTTTTGGGCATCCTGTTTGCCCTGACATCTGCGTGCGTGTGGGGCGGCGGCGATTTTAGCGGTGGGCTTGCCACCCGGCGCAGCAACCAGTTTCAGGTGTTGGTTTTATCGGCGCTTTCGGGCATTGTCATGCTGGTGTTGTTTGCGCTGCTCCGCCAAGAAACCCTGCCTTCACTGCGCGGGGCGGGTTTTGCTATGTTGGCCGGCGTATTTGGCGCGCTTGGGATCGCGGCACTGTATCGTGCGCTTTCGATGGGCATTACCGCCAGTGTTGCGCCCATTGCCGCGGTGATCGGTGCGGCAATGCCGGTGGCATTTAGCGCCCTTACTGAAAGCCTGCCGCCGGTCACGCGCCTGGCTGGGTTTGGGCTGGCGTTTCTCGGAATTTGGATGCTGTCACAGACATCGGGCGGCGAAAAAGCCGTCAGCCGGCCTGCTCTGCTGCTGGCCTGTCTGGCCGGGGTTGGTTTTGGGGGGTTCTTTATTCTGGTGGCGCTGGTGGAGCATGGCAAAATTTTCACACCCTTGATCATTACCCGCTGCGTATCGCTTTTGACCGGTTTGCTGCTGTTGAAGGTTAACCGGCTGCCGCTGCCGGCGTTGAATTCAAACCCGACCGCGCTGCTGGCCGGGCTGTTGGATGCAGGCGGGAATGTGTTTTATGTGCTGGCCAAACAGTTTACCCGTCTGGATGTTGCGGCGGTGTTGTCTTCGTTATACCCGGCGTTGACGGTGATTCTGGCGAGCATTGTACTGAAAGAAAAGGTGTCGGGCGGTCAGTGGCTGGGTCTGCTGGTGTGCCTGGCGGCGACTATTTTGATTACAATTTAATTCAAGGCGCCGCTCGCTCTGCGTGACACGACCACAATCATGTGTCATTCTGAGCCGGTGCGTAGCGCCGAGCGAAGAATCTCTACCTGTGCAGGCAGCGGCAAGGGTCTTGCAAATCAGCGTAGGGATGCTTCACTCGCTCTGCGCACAGCGTGCACCCTAACCATATTACAAAGGAGCCTAAAATGCAGATCAATCCTTTTCGGCTGGAACGGTTCTATGCCTTATATGAGTTCAGCGCACAGTATATGTTAAGCTCTTCAGACTGCGAAAGCCTGTCTTTGGCCGAACTGCTGCATATGGCGACGCCTGAAAGTTTGCGGCTGTGGCAGGAATTGAAACTGGGCTACACCGAATCACAGGGCCATCCATTATTGAGAGCAGAGGCGGCCCGTTTGTATGAGCACATATCGCCCGAGCAGGTGCTGATTGCCGCGCCGGAGGAGGCGATTTTCATTGCCATGCATACCCTGCTGAGCGCCGGAGATGGGGTCATTGCGGTTTCGCCCACCTACCAGTCGCTGTATGAAATTGCGCGTTCGCTGGGCTGCCCGGTGACGCCCTGGCCGCTGCGTGAGAGCGCGGCCGGCTGGCAGGTGGACCTGGACCTGTTGGAGCGCAGCATCACCTCGGCCACAAAACTGCTGGTGTTGAACTTCCCCAACAACCCGACCGGCTGCCTGCCCGCGCGCGAAACGTTTGAGGCGATCATCGCCCTGGCGCGCAAACATGGCCTGACGGTCTTCTCAGATGAGATGTACCGTCTGCTGGAGCCCGACCCAACCCGCCGTCTGCCGGCGGTGTGCGATGTCTATGAGCGGGGTATTTCCCTTTCGGGGCTGTCGAAATCGTTTGCTTTGCCGGGGCTGCGCATCGGCTGGCTGGCTGCGCAGGATAAGGATCTGCCGCTGCGCTGGCTGGGGTTGAAGGATTACACCACCATCTGCAACAGCGCGCCGGGTGAAATTCTGGGCATCATTGCCCTGCAAAACAAAGAATCGATCCCGCAGCGCAACCGCACGCTCATCTGTGAAAATACCGAAATTGCGGCGCGCTTCTTTGCTACCCACCCCGACCGCTTTGCCTGGACTCCGCCGGACGCAGGTTCGATTGCTTTTCCGCACTGGCTGGGGCGCGAGCCGGTGGAGCAGTTCTGCCAGCGCCTGGTGGAAGCGCAAAGCGTGATGCTGGTTCCGGGCAGCCTGTTTGACCAGCCGGGCAATCACTTCCGGCTGGGGCTGGGCCGCAGGAACTTCTCTGAAGCGCTGGGCCGGGTGGAAGAATTTTTGCGGCGGGCTGAATGAGCCGCAGACTTACGGCGTGCGGGTCTTGCCGCTCAATTCCCAGTAGAGTTTGACAAAGCCCTGGGTAAGATCGGGAATCAGCGTAAGCAGCAGTAACAGGCTGATATCGGGCAGGGCGCGGAATATCAACGTGAGCTGGTAGGTCAGGTTAAAGCGGTAGCCAAAAAAACCTTTGATTTGCCAGAAGATGATCCCCAGAATTACCAGCGGAATTAAAAAGCTGATGGCGATATTGAGGGCGCGTTTGGCGGCCGACATGCCCCGCGCACGCTTTACCCAGCCGCGTAATTGCCACAGGTTGCGGGTGTGCAGAACGCATAACGCCAGCACCAGCGCCATGACCGCCAGACCGATGGTGCGCACCGACCAGCCATCTGAGACCGCCGGCACAGGATTGCCCAGCACAATGGCCTGCACACCGCGGTGGACCTGTTCGGCGGAGATGTAATGGTCAAACAGATAGCCCTGGTTGATCAGCAGCACCACCCCCAGCCCGCGCTCGGGGTAGAGATCGACAAAGGTTTTAAAGGTTTCGTTGGCTCCGCCGTGGCGGATGTGCCCCGGTTCGACAAACCAGCCCATGCCATAGCCCTGGATGGGGGCAAACAGCAGCTTCATCTTCTCAGGAGAGAGCAGGCTGGCGCCCTGGTAGACGCCGTCATTGTTCAATGCGATGGTGTAATGGGCCAGGTCTTCGGCGCTGGAGATGATGTAGCCGTTGGCGAGCTGGTAAGCTGGGTGGGGCTGCGGCCAGGGCACGGTAAAGCCAAAGAAGCGGCTGTAGCCCTGCGAAAGCCCATTGGCGCGCGCAGCGGCGGGATCGGTATAGGTATGGGTCATTTGCAGCGGGGTGAATATCTGCGCTTGAATATAATCGGCGTAGCGCTGCCCGCTGACCGTCTCGATGATCAGCGCCAGCACAGAATAATTCAGGTTGAAATATTGGAACTGCATCCCCACCGGCGCGGTGAGCCGGGCCGCTGACAGCGAGCGGATGCCTTCGGCCAGGCTGACCTCATTGGGCAGCAGCGTGGTATAGCCCGCCTCAGACAGGCCGCTGGTATGGTGCAGCAGGTGGCTGACGGTGATTTTTTGTGACGCTTCAGGGTCGGCCACCCGGAACCAGGGGATGTATTTTTGCACCGGAGCGTTCAGGTCCACCTTGCCCTGTTCGACCAGCCGGGCGATGGCGAGCGCGGTGATCGATTTGCTTTGCGAGCCGATATACATCGGCGTCTGAGCGGTCATCGGCCGGTTTTGTCCGGCAGTGCCGTAGCCCTTAAGGTAAAGAATTTCATCGCCCCCGGTGATGGCCAGCGCGATGCCTTTGAGGTCGTGTTTATCCATCTGGGCGGTGATATAGTCATCCAGCGCAGTATAATCAATGCGGTCGCCCTGAACCGCCGCGGCGGCCGGTGTAATGGAGGCGGCCAGCAGCACCCCCACGAGAAGCAGGGTAAGGATGCGCAGCCAGGAAGCAGTGTGCCGCCGTTTTCGTGGTGCAGCAAGAGGGGCAGGGGTCATGGGTTGTTCTCCGGTGAGGCTTATGTCAGGTGAATCACGTGTGGTGGACTGCTGTAATTTTACACGTTGTCGGGTTAATGATCTCAATAAAGCAAAAAGATGCTGATTGAAAATTTACCAAATTATGGAAAAGACCTGCTCACCATCAGGGCAATGACCTGCACCCCGCTGCGCAGAAAATTGGCGTTGGGCCGGCCGGTTTGCGATCACCGTTTTGTTCGCTGCCCAGATGGCACGGGGCAAAAGCGGTTTAGAGGAGAACTTCTTTGATGGAACAGATCTGCCCTCTGTGTGGCGCAGATATTTCGGCAGGTGAGCGCTGCCGCGAGCGGTTTGAGCGCTGTCTGGCATTGGAATATGAACACCCGACGGCTTTTGGCGCTGTGCACCATCTGCTGGTGAGTTGTTTTATGCTGCAACATAACGAGTATTCCCGCGAAATCTGGTTGGAAGCGCGCCGCATGTTGGACCGTTTTATAAATGAGGGCGTTTCGCCAACTGAGGTGCGCGCAGAAAATCGTGACAGGTATAATAGTAACAACCGCGCCTGGCGCGTGACACGTGGGCCAAAGCTGGCTGAGTTTGGTCAAATTACCTGGTCGTTTACCATTCTGGATGTATGCCTGGACGATGTCGCCGTTTATTGCACGGATGTAAGGCGCTGGGCGGTATGCGTGTTGAAAGATACTGCCGGGTTGATGCACGCCGCGGGCCGCTGACAGCCTGTTTGTGACCCTCAGAGATGGAGAAAATTGCTGTGGACATGGAAGCCGACATTGCACAGAAAATTCCCGAAATCATCGGCCTGGCCGGTTTTATCCTGTGGGCGGCGGTTGAGCGCGGGTTTTCGCTGCGAAACCAGCAGCAGGGCCAGGGCGCAGGGCAGGACCGGGGATCGTACGCGCTGATCAGCCTGTGCTGGTATGCTGCGGTGTTCTTTTCGCTGCTGGATGCCTGGAGTCTGGGCTGGACGTTGTTTGGCGCGCCGCTGCGGGGGTTGCAGTGGGCGGGGGCCGGGCTGGCATTGGCCGGGGTGGCAATCCGCTTTGTGGCGCGCCGCGAACTGGGGCGGCAGTACAGTGTGCGGGTGGAGACCTCGCAGGAGCATCGCCTGGTGACCGGCGGCATTTACCGGGTGCTGCGCCACCCGGCTTATCTGGGGTTGGTGTGTCTGTTTGTGGGCATCCCGTTAAGTGAGGGCAGTTGGGGCGGGTGGTTAATTGCACTGCTGGGCGGCATTCCGGCCGTGCTTTACCGCATTTCAATTGAAGAAAAGTCGCTGCGCGCGTGGTTTGGGACGGCGTATGAAGAATATATGCAAACCACAAAACGCCTGATCCCGTTTCTCTGGTAACCTTTACAGACGCAAAGCGCCTGTTGTTAATTTACATCATCGGAGGATAAGACCCGTGTATCAATATCGCTTCTTCAATGACTATTCTGAGGGCGCTCACCCTGCGCTGCTGGCGTTGTTAAGCAAGACCAATCTGGACCAGGAAGATGGTTATGAGAACGACAGTCTGTGCCAACAGGCTGCGGCGCTGATCCACCAAAAGCTGCAAAACCCGGCGGCCGAAATTCATTTTGTGTCTGGCGGCACCCAGGCCAACCTGATTGTGCTGGCCTCAATGCTGCGGCCTTACCACTCGGTCATCGCTGCCAATTCGGCGCACATCTTTGTGCACGAAGCCGGGGCCATCGAGGCCACCGGCCACAAGATTAACACCGTGCCCTCACCCGATGGCAAGCTGACCCCCGGTCAGATTCAGGCCGTGGTGGACGAACACAGCGATGAGCACATGGTCAAACCCAGGGCGGTGTTTATCTCGCATTCCACCGAGGTGGGCACGGTTTATAACAAAAAGGAACTGGAAGCGATTTCACAGGTCTGCCGCGCCAATGCTCTGTATCTGTATCTGGACGGTGCGCGCCTGGGAGCGGGGTTGACCAGCAAAGAATCAGATCTCACCCTGGCCGATCTGGGCCGGCTGGTGGATATCTTCTATGTGGGCGGCACCAAAAACGGGGCCCTGATCGGCGAGGCGATTGTGATCAACAACCCGGTTCTGCAACCCGAATTTCGCTTTCACCTCAAGCAGCGCGGTGCGCTGCTGGCCAAAGGCCGTCTGCTGGGATCGCAGTTTTTGGGGTTGTTTGAAAACGACCTGTATTTTGACCTGGCCCGGCACGCCAACCACATGGCTGAAAAAATGGCCCAGGGGATTGAAGCGCTGGGTTTCTCATTTCTTACCCATTCAACCACCAACCAGATCTTCCCTATTCTGCCCAACCGGTTGATCGCCAGTTTGCAGCCGGATTACGGTTTTTACGTGTGGAGCAAGGTGGATGCAGATCATTCGGCCATCCGGCTGGTGACTTCGTGGGCGACCCCGCCGGAAAAAGTGGACGAATTTTTGCGTCATCTGACCGCCCTGACACGGGAAACGTAGAGGTGGGTGTGTTTGATATTGATATCAGTAATTACAACGAGATGCTTCGTTATGAACGCGATATGGATTATCTGCGTGTGCTGTCGCAGTGGGTGGTAAACACCGACCGGCAGGTGGAAATTTACGGTTTTGAAGACCCGATCGAGTATGTTTTCAATCTGGTCGGGTTTTATTCGCGCGAATTTGCCGAAGATATTCATAAACAGGGCCAGGTGCTGCCGCAGACCACCAACCGCATGAAAAGCGGGCTGGATACGCTGCTGCCGCTGCTGGGCATTACAGATGATGACCTGACCACCGCGCGCGAGAACCAGTTGTATAAAAACAGCGGTTTCTGGGAGATGCGCCGTTTTCTGGGTCCGCTGGTCAGCCTGGCCGAAGACGTGAAAAAAGACGGCATTACCAATATTGTCTCGGTGGCCGTATCGGGCTGTGTGATCGCCGATTATATCGGCCTGCTGCTGGAGAATATGAATTACCCCATCCCGGTGGATCACATGTTGCTGGCCCGCCAGGGCACTCTGCCGGTGGCGGGGGTGCTTTCGAGCGGCGTGCGCCTGGGCGAACGGGTGTTGATTGTGGATGATGCGGTCTGGGAAGCGCGCACCCTGCCGGTGGTGGTGAAAAAACTGCGGGCGGTCAACCCGGCCAGTGAACTGCGTTTCTGTGCGCTGGATACCGACCCGCGGGTGGATATCTTGCAGCTTTTCCCCGAAATTGCTTATGAGTATACGCTGGAAGAATAAAAACAGCGGATTGTACCGCATATGAAGATCATTCCCATTTCACTGAGCCTGACACAAATCTATTTGCTGCCCTGCAGCGGCGGCTATTTGCAAATTGATACCGGTTATGAATGCGATTATCCGCGTTACCGGCGGGAACTGAAGCGGGCCGGGATTGCGATTGAGCAGATCAAATATGTTCTGTTGACCCACCACCACGACGATCACGCCGGCTTTCTTAACCTGCTGACACAGGATGCCGAAGTGGTCATCATTGCCCATGAACAGGCCGAAACGCTGCTGAAAACCGGCCAAAATGATAAGACCCGCGGCGGCGGGTATGTTAATGGACTGGTGAAATTTTTAGCCGGGCTGAAAATGCGCCTCGACCCGCACTGGACGTTAAGCTACCCGCCTTTTACCCTGCGTCTGCAAGACCGGCGGGTGGCCGGCGACGATGACCGGCTGCTGCGCGAAGTGGGTGTGGCGGGAAAAATTTTGTATACCCCCGGCCACTGTGTTGACCATCTCACACTGATCCTGGATGACGGGAGCACTTTTTGCGGTGATGCCGCAGCCAGCTTTCTGTTGTGGGCGGGCACCCATTACTGCGCCATTTTTATGACCGAGATGGAAACCGCCTATAAAAGCTGGGCGCATATGCTGGCTGCCGGTGCAAGGACGATATATCCTGCGCACGGCCGCCCGTTTACCGCCCAAAAGCTGCGCCGCAACATGGGCCGAATTGAAACCGCAGCGCTGGCCCGCTTCTTCTGAGAAAACAAAACCAATGCACACCGGACCATTTACACTGGGCAGGCACGCTTCACCATCCCGGGCACATGCGGCGCCCTGTTTTCGTCTGACTCCAGACGGGTTTTAGCCGCAACTTCGCTGCCGCCAGCGCGTAAGCATGATTGGATGGAGCAATTCACTTTCCTGCATTCTCATAAATTCTATAAGGGACTGACCCTATGAACGCGAAACGTACCCCGATTAAGGAAGCTGCGGCTTTCTTTGCCCTCACACTGGGACTGGTTTACCTGGTGTGCTGGGGCCCGCTGGTGTTATTCAAAATTCCCGCCATCAGTTTTGTAGAGGATACGATGGGCCCACCCTGGGCGATTGGTTTATTTATGCTGGGCGGTTTCACCCCTTTGCTGGCGGCGTTGTTTTTAACCGCGCTGTGGGAAGGCCGCACCGGGCTGCGGCGGATGGCCCGCCGGATGCTGCAGTTTAAGATCGGCTGGCGCTGGTATCTGGCGGCGGTGGGGTTGGTCGCGGCGACCACCCTCTTTCAGATTTTGACCCAGCGGCTGCTGGGTCACCGTTTTGAATTGAGCCTGTTTGTCACGCAGTTGGGCAGCTTTTTGCCGCTGCTGGTTATTGGACCGCTGTCGGAGGAACTGGGCTGGCGCGGTTATGCGCTGGACCGGCTGCAAACCCGTTGGAATGCGCTGACTTCTTCGCTGCTGGTGGGCGCCGCCTGGGGATTGTGGCATTTGCCCTTGTTTCACCTGGTGGGCACCTCACAACACGAGCTGGCCATTCCTTTCACCGGCTTTTTGGGCGCGACGCTGGCGCTCTCGGTGCTGTTTACCTGGCTGCATAACAACACCGGTGGCAGCATCTGGACGGCGATTTTCTTTCACTGGGTCTATACCTGTGCAGCCCAGGTGATGGCCAGCGGGGTGACGCGTTCGCCATTGTATAATTGGTTGGAGTACCTGCCTTTTCTTCTCGCCGCACTGCTGGTTGCGGCTGTTTGGGGGCCAAAAACGCTGGCGCGCAGCCGGCCGATACCGGGTTTGCAATGAGGGAGCCAATCATGAAACAGGTTTTGCACAGTCTGGCGATTGTGGTGCATGATTATGATGAAGCCATTGCGTTTTATACCCAAAAACTGGGTTTTGACCTGCTGGAAGATACGCCCCTGGATGGGGATAAACGCTGGGTGGCGGTTGCCCCGGCGGGGGCAGGTAAGGAAGGGGCGGCGCTGGTGCTGGCCCGTGCGGCCAACCCGCAGCAAGAGAACCGGGTTGGCGATCAGACCGGCGGAAGGGTCTTCTTGTTTTTGCACACAGATGATTTCTGGCGTGATTATGAGACCTACCGCGCCCGCGGGGTGGAATTTGAAGAGACCCCGCGCAGCGAACCGCATGGGGTGGTGGCCGTATTCCGCGACCTGTACGGCAATCGCTGGGATCTGATCCAGCGCAGGGCGGAGCGGGTGGAATAAATAGCGGGGGAATGGTTTGACCCTTTTGATGCCTGGCCTGCTGCGGCGCTTATCTGGCCGGGGCACCGGCTGAATAAAACCTATGCAGCAGGTGTTTGTGCCCCGGCTTTGCGGCGCAGCAGCCCCGTTGCCACAGGCAGGCACAACACCAGCATGAAGAAGGCCGCAAAAGCCAGCGGTTCGAGGGTATAGCGCCAGTGTTTGGCCGAGTTAACGGCCACCTCATAGGCCTGGCTGGGGGCGAGGCGGTAAATGCCCGCTGCGAGCAGCGCCTGTGCCAGAAAAACCGCTTCACACAGCACCGCCAGGCGTACAAAGGGTTGCTTCATGCGAAAGTACAGCCACGCCCCGCCGGTTAACACCAGCGCGCCGGGCAGTTGGAACCACTGCAAGCCGTGGTAGGGATCGGTGCCCATCAGCGGCAGGGTCAGCAGCCCGCAGTACAGCAGCAGCGAGACCAGCGAACGGTCTTGGCGCAGGTGGTTATAAAAGGGCCGCAGCGCGGGCAGCCTTGCAGCCAGCAGCACCACCAGCCCGGTCAACAGCAGGGCCGGCAGCCAGATCAGACAGGCGCTGAGAAAAGTGTTGAGAAAGGGCAGTAAAAAGGCGCCTTCAGGCCAGCCGTAGAAGAGCCTGACCAGCACCCGGTAAAAGCCGCCCAACACGTCAGAGCCAAAGACGAACAGCAGGATGAGATTGATGGTGCCGATCCAGAATCCGAGGCCGGGCAGCGCCCAGAGCGGCAGATGCCTTCCCAGCCCGATCAGGGTGAACACCAGCAGCCCGACCAGCAAAAGGATGGCTGCCCCGCCGGCCAGGATGGACACTGCCGGAGTGGTGAAGGTGATGAAGCCCAACGACACAAACCACAGGTCGAACAAAAACGGCAGAAAAAAGACCAGACCCTTCCAACCGCTCAAATCATAGCCCGGATCGGGTGCGAACATGGCAGGCCTCCTTTCGCGAAGCTGTTCTCTGCACAGTGCAGCGGGAAAATCACGCAATTCCCGCACGCCCAGACGAAAGACGCTCCACCCGCCTTGCCGCATAGCGGCTTGCAGCATCAGGTGAAAGACATCCCGCAGTTCCTGTGCATATTCTGCGCGGTAGCGCGGCGGGTAAAGCCGCAGCAGCCCGCAGTAAAGCGCTTCGAGCGTCTGCGCTGCGCGGTTCATGGCTTTTCCCAGCTCAAGCGCTGCTGCCCCGCGTTTACCTGCTGGCGCAGCCGGGTCATTTCCAATTCCAGAATGCGGCGGCCGTGCGCGGTAAGACCGTATGCCTTGCGAGGTAAGCCGGGGTTTTGGCCTTCTTCCTCGCCATTCTCCATGCGTTCGATCAACTGCCGGTCTTGCATGCGCACCAGGGCGGTATAGAGCGTGCTGGTGCTTAGTTTTACACCCCCGCCGCTTAGCTGGGCGACATCTTTTAAGATGGCATAGCCGTGCTTTTTGCCGGCCGCCAGACTGACCAGAATATAAAAAGTGGCCTCACTAAGCGGTAAGAGAGAGGTGCTGCTGTCTTTCATCGGGTTTGCCTGGGTGTTATATTCCAATAGATGATATATCGATAAATGTATATTAGCGCGCCCTGTGGGCAGAGTCAAGCCCCCAATCGGGAGGCGTTCTTCACCGCAGGGTACGTCGATGGTCGTTGCGATCATTCGTGACTTTGCAGATGGCACCGGGTCTGAAACGGCAGGCTGTTGAGGGACGGTTTTTCGGGTAAGATAAGAGATGGAACGGGCATGAACGTGATTGTCAGCCGAGGTGTGAAATGAACTGGTCTGTTGAACTGCTGGCGCCCTGCGGGATTAACTGCGCGGTGTGTTATGTGCATTTGAAGACAAAAAAACCCTGCCCCGGCTGCCGTTCGGGCGAGGCGGGTAAGCCGGAACACTGCCGGACCTGCCGGATTAAGGATTGCGCACTGGGCCGCGGGGTCGAATTTTGTTCGGATTGCAGCGAATATCCATGCAAAATCATTAAACGTCTGGACAAGAGCTATCGCCAGCGCTACCAATTCAGTCTGATTGAAAGCGCGCGGCGTCTTAAAGCAGACGGGGTTGAAATTTTTTTGCAGGACGAAGAAAGACGCTGGGTCTGTGGGTATTGCGGCGGTTTGATTTCACTGCATGACCAGATTTGTTCAGAGTGCGGGATCGCGCCTGCGGTTATCTCTAATTTTTGCGAAGGGATGGAATTCAACCAGCTTGATCAATGATTTTTCTGAACTGCTTGGACGGGGGATTATTTCGGCGCGCACCGGGCGGAATGAAGACGCCCTGCGGTATTTAAGCCTGGCTGTGGAGATTAGCCCTGGTCATATTCGCGCCTGGTTGTGGCTGGCTGCTGCGGCTGAAACCTTGCCCGAAAAACGCCAGTACTTGCAGCGGGTGCTGCAAATTGACCCCCAGCACTTGATGGCAAGGGCGCTGCTGGGCCGTCTGGACCCCGCAACCGCAGACCGGGTACGGTCTGCGGCAGAGGTGGATGTGTTCCATTGTTCGCACTGTGGCGGCAAACAGCGCTTTGACCCCGACCGGCTGGGTCTGGTGTGTGAATATTGCCGGCAAATTGAACGGCTGGATCATGAGCCCGAAGCAGCGCTGCCTGATGCGGCTGAGCTGGAACAAAAAATGAAAAACTGGTCGGTGTTTGACAACCGGGTGCTGTGTGAGGCCTGCGGTGCGCAGATCACCATTCCTTCAGATTCGTCGACCTGCACCTGCCCCTTTTGTGATTCAGAACACGTACTGGTTCAGCCTGCCACCCCAGACCTGATTGCCCCCATGGCGGTCATTCCCTTCCGCTTTCATGCCGGTGACCTGCAAAAGGCGGTTTCACACCGCTGGAACCTTGCGCCGGACGAGTTTCTCGATCTGGTTAATCGCCGTGAAATGACGTTGACCCCCATCTATCTGCCGTTCTGGTTTTTTAGCGGGCAGGTGCAAATATGCTGCATGCTTAATTACCGTGTCCCCGAACGGGAATATTCCAATACCGAGCGGATCATTCGCAAGCACGATAATTGGTCGGGAGAACGCAACTGGTTTGAAACCGAAGTGGAATATCTGTGGGTTTATGCCGGGCAGGCAGTGGCCGAAGCCGCGCTGAAACAAATCTTCCCCTTTGAAATGTCCGGGCTGCTCGATTACCGGCCCGAATTTCTGGCTGGCTGGCGCAGCGAATGTTATCAGATAGCACTGGAAGATGCCGGAATCACCGCCTATAAGCAAATGCGCGACACAGCCTTTCAGCGCGCTGCCCGGCGGTTGTTGTTTATAGAACCATCCAAAATGCTGCAAAATGATGTCTTGATTAACCGCAAGACATTTCTACTGGCCTTGCTGCCGGTGTGGATCATCCGCCGCCGGTGGAAGGGTAAATGGATTCAGACATTGGTCAACGGACAGACCGGAAAAATTGCCGGACCGCAAAAACGCCGCTGGCTGGAGTTTTTGAACTGGTGAACCGGGTTAGCGGGCGGTTTTTAGCTCCAGGTCTTCCAGCATCTGACGGGCAATCTGCTGGGCCTGGCCGCCCAACTCGCGCGGTGTGGTGCATTGTCCGGCTGCATAATGGCCCACCACACAACAATCAGCGTAATCCATCTGGCGGTCGAAGATCTGCTGCACCAGATCGGCATTGGTTTCAAGCGGTCCGCCGCAAGTTACCAGCAGCAGGGTGTGTTTGCCAGCCAACAACGATGTTTTTTGGTTCTCTGCGTTCCATTTCACCAGGGCATACTGCCGGTCCATCAGGGTCTTCATCTGGGCGGTAAAATCCCACACATATACCGGTGAGGCATAGACAATGGCATCTGCGGCCAGCATCTGCTCAAAGATGCCGCGGGCATCGTCTTTTTGCACGCACCCTGGTATCTCCAGATTATCCTGGCACGCATCGCAGCCCAGGCAGCCGTGAATGCTGTAACCGGGGATGTGGATTCGTTCAATGCTGTGGCGCTGAGCAGCCAACGCTTCAAACGCGCTTAGTATGGTGTTGGTATTGCCTTTTTTTCGCGGGCTGCCTGCCAGGGTGAGGATGCGCATAGAGACTCCTTTTGTTATGTTTACCCCGCAGCGTTGATGATTCGCTCGTGGATTTTCCAGACCGGTTTCCAGACCGCATCCTCCAGGTTGCACAACATGACCACGTTGATATCCTGCGCGGGGAAATGGCGAATGACCGCACTGACCCCGGTGTTCACGCCTTCTTTCTGGGCGCAAACCACTTTCCCGTCCGGCTCCACATAAAACCAGAGGCCATAACCGAATTTCTTTTCCCAGCCGTTGCGATCTTGATAGTGGACCTGTGGGGTAAAAAAGGCGGTTGTCAACGGCGCAGAAAACAGTTGGCCGGCTTTGACGGCGCGCAGAAAGCGGTCGAGATCAGCAGCGGTGACATGCGCACCGCCGTCGGGTGAGCCGATGGGCGGGTAGGCATAAATGTTTTTCTTCCAGCCGGTGATATTTTTTGCCTCGTCCAGAATGGGGGTGCAGCCTTCGGCGACCGCCTCATGCACCTCGGCCTGGTGGAAGAACCCTGAGCGGGTCATGCCGGTTGGGGCAAAGATGTTCTGAAGCACATAATCGCGGTAGCTCATGCCGCTGGCTTTTTCGATCATCAGGCCAAGCAGCACATAGCCGCAGTTGCAATAGCGGCA
>CAZQLE010000090.1:0-14620 GCA_964593905.1 uncultured Anaerolineaceae bacterium
CCCAGAAGTGTCTCTGCCCCGCTGGTATCCAGAATAACCCGCGAATCGATAGAGGTGGCCACAGTGAAAGCAATCCGCGCCGGGAAGTTTGCTTTGATCAAACCGGTCAATACATCAGTACTGGGCCGCTGCGTCGCCACCACCAGATGAATGCCCACCGCGCGCGCCATCTGAGCCAGCCGCACCAGGCTGGTCTCGGTCACATCGGGCGCGGCCATCATCAGATCAGCCAGCTCATCGATGAGCACAACAATTCGCGGCACCGTGGGCGACTTTTTTCTCAACGCCCGCCGATTGTAACTCTCCAAATCGCGCACTCCCGCGCTTTCCAGCAGCCGGTAACGACCATCCATTTCACGAATGGCCCATTGCAAAACCCCCTGCATCCGCTCGGGTTCAATCTCCACCTTGCCCAACAAATGGGGCAGGCCATTAAAACGGACCAGTTCCACCATCTTGGGGTCGATCATCGCCAGTTTCAGATCCTGGGGGTCATTGTTCATCACCAGACAGGTCACCAGCGCCTGGATGCAAACCGATTTACCCGAACCCGTCGTACCCGCAATCAACAAATGCGGCATTCGTGCCAGGTCGGCAACCACGGCCTGCCCCGAAACATCCCTACCCAGGGCCATCCCCAGCGCAGAGCTCAAACGAGCAAAATTTGCCGATTCCAACATCGAGCGCATCCGCACGGTGGCAATCGAAGAATTCGGCACCTCGATGCCCACAAAAGAATGTCCCGGAACCGGCGCCTCGATGCGCAGCCGCTCGGCTGAAAGACGCAAAGCCAGATCACGCTGCAAAGCAGAAATTTGTGAAATGCGAATCTTTTGGCGGGCAATTTGCCCGTCTGCGCCAGCCTTCTCAATATAACCCGGTTCAACTGCATACTGGGTAACAGTCGGCCCCACCCGAAAGCCCACCACGCGCGCCGGGATGCCAAACTCTTGCAGGGTTAATTCAATTTGTTCGGCAGTGGCGTGAATATTGGCCTCATCGGGTCGAACCGATTGATCTTGAAGCAGCAAATCAAGCGGGGGAAGATGATCACTGCGGCGGGCAGCGGCAGCCGGTTTTGCTGCCGGAATCTTTCTATTCGGTGCCTGTGCCGGGCGGGCTGTTTCTGCTTCAACCACGGCGGGGGCAGGCTCCTCAATTACAGCCGGCGCCGCTGCCAGAGCTACGCCAGTCATGTCTTCCGGCTCATCCATCCACATTTGCAATCGAGACGAAACCCAGCGGTGAAGCCCAAGCCCGTACACAAACAACCCGGCGGCAATCACCAGCAGCAACAACCCGGTGAGGGTGACCGGCAAAAACTGGTTCAACAAATCGGCCAGCGCCCAGCCGATGATGCCGCCATCCAGCCCGGCGTCCGCCCGGTCCAACGAATTGCCGCCGGCCAGCGACAGCAAAGCCATTAAAACAAACGCCAGACCTTCCAGCGCCAGAACCTGACCCAGGCGAAACAGAACCAGCCGAGAAGCAGCGCGCCGCAGCGCATACAACGCCGCCGCAACGATCCCGGCTACAAAGAACAGGCTTCCCCAGCCCAGCCAGCGCCGCAAAAAAAACACCCACGGAGAAATAACCGCCCCGGTGGTGAGGTTTAGCAACCCCAGCAGAGTTAACAATGCCAGTGCAAACAGCAATATTGCCAGCAGATCCCGGCTGAAACGCTCCAACCGCAGCCACCCGCTGCCAATAAAATCGAAAAGGCCCCCAACCTTGGAAGTACTCGGCTGGGGGTTATTGGCTGAAGATTTGGAATTGTCTGTTTCTGCGACACGACTCATTTAATTTCTACCAATCCTAATCCCAGGCGCCGCCGCGCACCGTCAATATGCAAGATTCTAACACGAACATCTTTACCCACCACAAACAAATTTTCCAGACTCTTGCAATCGGGAGGCAGAGCCACCGATGAAACATGAATCAGGCCCTCCACCCCTTCTTTAAGCCGGGCAAAAGCGCCAAAGCGCATCACAGCCGTAACGGTTGCATCCACCACGTCGCCCGGTTTATAAGCTTCAACCAGGCGCTCCCACGGGTTGGAATACAGGCGTTTTAGCGAAAGCGCAACGCGCGAATTTTCTTCGTTAACCTGCAAAACCATTGTGGTGACGGTCTGGCCCACTTTCAAAATTTCAGAGGGGTGTTGAACACGTCCCCAGGAAAGTTCGGATACATGGATCAGGCCTTCAACCCCGCCCAGGTCAACAAAGACGCCAAAGTCGGTCACGTTGGTCACCACCCCGCTGGCCGTCTCACCAAGCTGAAGGCTGTTAAAAAGCTGTTTGCGGCGGCCTTCGCCAGCCAGCGCAGCCCGTTCCGAAAGCACAATCCGTTCCTGCGCGGGTTCACATTCGATCACTTTTAATTCAAGTGTGCGCCCCACATAGGCCGCCAGGCGACAGCGGCGTTCATCCTCATCAATATTGGTCGGAATATCCACCAGATGAGATACCGGCACAAACCCTTGCAGGCCATCTCCATGAACGAGAATTCCCCCGCGATTGCAACCATAAACCTGTAATTGAATGATCTCATCGTGATCGAACAAGTCTTGAACACGATCCCAGTCAACCAGATCCGGATTACTGCTAACAGTGGGAATTCCTTGAAAAGCGGATGGATCCTTTGCCGGACCCGAGTATGCGTCTTCATCAGCCAGAACGGATGCCCACCATCCCTCATCCAAATCAACGGGTCGTTCACCTTCAATGCGCGCATCCGAGTATTTAGACAACATCAAAACACCTCCCCTGAGCAATCCAGCAGATAAAAGCACGAATTAAAAATTGAATCCATCTCTCTTACACATAGAGATAAATTACAGCGGGTATAGGCCAATGGCATCTATCGTCATTTCCTGTTCGTCAAATTCATAGACAACAATGGGATTATAATTTTATATTATAGGTTCAAACAATTGTCAAAACAAGTTAATTAAGGGACAATTTTTCCGAATCATTGCCATTTCGGGCCGAACTTTCCAGTTCCAGAATCGTTTTGGCAACCGCATCGATCGCAATTCGTTGTTTTCGGTATAAGTCGGCCTCCGAAAGCGCCAACCGGGATGCCACCTCGCGCACTTTTCTGCCCTCCAAAAATTTCATCTCAAGAATATTATACAGAATCCAGTCCGCAGTAAAACGTCTCTCCCCTTCTGGTTTGGTCTGGTCAATTGCTTTTCGCAACAGACCCCGCAACGCATTGGAGGTATTGCCGTCATATTCTTCCAGAGATTCCTGAATGACATGGAATTTTAACAGTGGGTTTTCGGTTAATTTTGGCCCTCCCCAGTAATGCGTCAGCGCCTCTTTCACCCAGTGAGAAACATCCTGCGTTTCAGGCGAGGGTGCAACCTGAAGCAGATTGGCCCCATCGTAACGAGCCTGCATACGCAATTGTTGCATATAATCCATCTCAGGTTCCAGGGTCTGCAAACTGCTGAAAGCTTCCCGCTGTATTTTGCGGTCTCGCAGGGCGCTGCTGGCCCTGCGCGCCAGAACCCCAAGATCATCCAATTCCTCTTCGTCAAAATCACGGTCTGCTGTTCCGCTTATCCCCAGAATGCCCAGCAAAATCTGTCTGCCATCCAGATGCGTGCCCAGCAGCGGGAAAATGATATCTTCACTCCACTGAAAGTAAACATCGCCCCCTCCGGTGGCGCGTTCCAAAATCTGCTCCGGCTCACCAAGCATATCCGCGCTTACCTTCCCCGTGGTAACAACCATCTCAAGCCCGTCGCCGTTCACCGCCGCCACATAAGCACCGGCAGCCTGAACGCGGTCGGTGACGGTCGCCAAAACCATCTCAATAAACTGGCGCAAATCATTCCGGGTTAACAGGCGTTCCTGAAACCTGCGCAGCAGCTCCAGGTCTGCCCGGTCGCGGCCAAAAAACAGGCGGCTCTCCAGCCAGGGATAGAGCAAAGAAATAAAATGCTCCATCACCAGAATGTTCATCACCATGATGATCGGGATAAGCACCGATAAATCGACCGCCAGCGTGACGCCCGTTCTGCGCAGCAGGGTGGTGATGCCCAGGGTGAGCAGGGCGGTTACCGGCCCGCGCAGCAGCCATTTTAAAAGCCGGGCGCGAATCAAGCGGTCAGACCAGGCCACGCCAAAAAAAGAAACCGCATAAGCCATCACCACAACCAGGGCCCCCAGCAGCAAATTGGCAAAAGCGGCAACGATCCAGAAAACCAGGGGGGTGCGTGCCGCCAGCCCGGAACTGAACAACAAAAACGGGAAAGACCCGACCGCAGGGCCCAGAGCGCCGACGATCAGATAGGCAGTTCGTCTGCGGCTGGTTGCCGTTCGGGTGCGGCGCAATGCCCGCCAAAAGTTGTACCACGACATTAACATGGTCACAACGTAATAGATCACAAAGAAAATGGTAAACAGGGTGGGCTGCAAATAAGGCGCCGGACCAGGATCAATGACCGGCGGACCGACAAAAACCCCCGCCAGCAGCAGCAAAATAAAACCGGCTGAAACAACATAGGCAAACCGCACTGCCCAAACCCGGCGCCAGCGGCTCGGTTTACCGGTTAATGCCAGCAGCGAATCGGAGAAGTGAAGATAAGCCGGCACAAGCAATATGATCCCCATCCATTGAAATCTCAGCCAGAACTGTGCCTGATCCAATGTCTTCGCCGCGCTGCCGATCGATTCACCGGTAAAAACAACCATCACACACAGCAAAATTAGCGCAAAAGTCCGCACCAACCGGTCTTTTAGATTAAAGGAGAATGCGAAAAGTAGCAGCGAGAAAGCCGTGATGGCAATTCCAGCCGAAAGAATCTGGCTGATTGCCCGGAAAAAGCCAAGTAGATTGGCTAACCCATATTCCACCATAATGGCTCGTTTTCGACCCGAGATTTATTTAGCGGATCAATTTATTAAAAAACAGCGCAATATCTTGATTGGCATAATAATGATCACTGAACCCCCCAAATTCATAACCAAGTTTTTGCATCAGATGAATCGCCGGAAAATTTTTGGACTGCATCTCAGCCACAATCCGCCGAAAATTACGTTGAATTGCCCAGTCCTGGGCTGCCAACAACAAACCGGTTGCAATGCCCTGGCGGCGCAAATTTTGATGCACCGCCCCATCCATCACCCAGACTGTGCCAGGCAGAAAATTATCCTTAATGCGCAGATAGCCGACCGGTATCCCTTCCATTACGGCCACCAGCACAATCGACTCGGGCAAGCCTTCGTTCATCACCTGCGCCATCTGGCGCGGATAATCTACCCGTGCAGAGCGCGGCAGACGAATTTCACGAAAATGGATCACGATCTGCCCGCGGTCCACCTGCCGGTCCATTTGCCAGACAAAATCGCTGTGATAACTGTGATCAATGTTTCCCAGAACAGGCAGGTCGGTCGATAAAGCAGGACGGATTTCAATCTCTGGCATGGGGGTCTCCTTTATTCACCGACAATCCGCACGGCAATCTGGCAGGCCGGCAATGCCTGATCAACGCCATCCACCGGCACAATCACCACAAGACGCAATTGATAATCTCCCGGCGACATTAAATCCGTATTCCACTGCCCCATTTCTCCATCCGTGATCAATGTATTTCCGGCGGCAAGCGTTTCCCACGCATTGGCATTTAACTGGCTGTATTCATACTTATAAAAGCTCAGATTTTCCACCTGTATGGTGGCTTTCAAGATCACTTCACCGCTGATCTCTTCACCATCCAGGGGGAATGTCCATTCAATCTTTCCCTGAACACACCCTTCCGAACTATTGGGCACCAACATCGTTGTTAGATTCTCCACCGCTGTCGGCTCAGATGCAACCGCCGGCTCGGCAGGTAGTGTGGGGGTGGGCTCTGCCAGCAAATCCAGCGTCGGCGTCGCCATAAATTGAGCCGTCAGAGGGGCTGCCGGGGCCACAAAGGTGATTAAAACAAATTCGGTAACCGCAACCAGAGAAAGCAAGACCACAACCGCCAGCAAATTTCGCAGCCGGCGCTGAGAATTCTCGCGCTCTAAACCAAATAAAGTATTTCGCCACTCTCGCCATGCCTGAAGCAGTCGGATAAAACTAAACACTCCGGCTATCCCCAAAACGACATAGATGACGATTTCAAATCGCTCTAGAAACTCAAGAACAACAGTCATATAGGGGCTTCAAAAATCAGGGTAACTGCCCTAAAACAGACATCACGATTGATTTTAGCTTCGGAAGAATAACCCGTCCGGCTTCCAGCACTTCTTCGTGGGTGGTTTCGGTGCTGCCATCCAGGTTGGCTTTATTGCTGATCCCTGAAAGGCCAAGCACGCGCATTCTACCATGCCGGGCAACAATGACCTCGGGAACGGTGGACATGCCCACCGCGTCTGCCCCGGCCGCCCGCAAAAAGCGTAGATCGGCCGGCGATTCAAACGAGGGACCCGCCAGACAGACATACACCCCTTCACGCAGCATAACGCCAGCCTGCGTTGCCGCCTTTCGCGCCAACGCCATCAGTTCTCGGTCATACCCTTTGCTCATATCTGGAAACCGCTCGCCAATCTCGTTAAAATTGGGGCCCCGCAGCGGGTTCAACCCGCCCATCGCAATTAAGGAAATATGATCGGTGATCAACATTACATCGCCGGGCAAAAAGTCGGGGTGAATGGCCCCGGCCGCATTGGTCACAAACAAATAGGGCACGCCCAGGCGCTGCATAACCCGCACAGGCAAAGTCACCTCATCCATCCGGTAACCTTCGTAATAGTGCGTGCGGCCTTGCAAAACCATCACCTGCTGCCCGGCCAGCTTTCCCACCACCAGCCGGCCCTGATGCCCCTGCACCGTAGAGATCGGCCAGTGGGGTATCTCATGAAATTCAATGGATACCGCGTCTTGAACTTCGTTGGCCAGATCCCCCAACCCCGAGCCAAGGATCATCCCCACGCGGGGTATTTCGGTGATCTTGTTGCGCACCGCTCCAGCGGCTTCATCAATTTGTTCGAGCGTGAGAAATTGCTCCATGATCACTCCAATCCAGACGCCCCGGTCTGGTTTATGTTTGCACAAAAATTGGGTTCTTTGAATTTATTTAAGTACACAGTACTAAAAAATTATATCAGATTATCAGCAACCAAACGTATTTTAGCTATACGATATCATGCCGCTGCCCGCGCACCGAAGGAAGCAGAAGAAATATTGGGAATGGCGCGTGCATCCGCCATAAAATTCGGCCCCCAATTAACCGAAGGGTATTTGTAAGGTTACCATACAAACAACGCCAATTGAAAAGCAGCGCTAAAAATGCTATGCTATTCAAAATTAATAGACGAAATCATGTTTTGTTTGTTAAATGGATTATTCTGGAACAGCTCCGGAGCTCTCTACACAGCCTGAATTGATCTTTTCCGGGGGGAAACTTACATTTTTTCATTGCCAGGGTGTTGTGCTGCCTTTCAGGTCAACTGCCATTGCGATGGTCGTTGACCACCTCTATGTAACACACTGGCCCCAAAAATAAAGATGAATCTGCAAAAGACGTTACAACAATTTCAAACCCGGAAAACCGAAGAAAGCGCCCTTACCGATCCAATTTTGTGGATGGGGGTATTGATCGGGTTGGCTTTTATTCTGTTTGGCATCCTCCATCCGGGGGGAGTTGGCCAGGGCTATTGTTTTTTTGCAGGCGCGTTCAGCATTGTCTATAGTTTTGCATATTTCAATAAGCTGCTCCCGCTATCCAAACGTTACCCCTTTATCAAATGGGCCAGTTATGGGTTCAATATCATCATGCTCACCTTGCTGGCTAATTTTGAGCCCCTCTCGGCAAACAAACTATCGCTGGTTTTTGCCGGGTTAATGATCATCACCATGGCCATCTTATATGGCCGCGTTGAGTCTTATAGTTCCATCTTTTTGGTAACCGCAGGACGGCTGTTGTTTGTGTATCAAAATAGCGGAGAGGTATCCTGGTCCGCGGTTGTACAACTTCTCAATATCCCCATACTGGGTTTTATTAGTACCGAAATTATTCTGGGCTACAAACAAATTCTACGCGAACAGGTCAAGCGCCTTGAAATGGTGAACAACGTTTCACGCAGTGTTTCTTCTTCGCTGGAAATTAATGAAGTCATCCACCTGGTCAATAAAACCATCCCGACCGCCCTTCCGGCAGACACCTATTTTATCGCCCTCAAACGAGACAACCTCTGGTGTCTTGAATTGTTTTATGACAATGGAATCTTTTTCTCGCCCGAAGCCATTGAAATGAATGAAGAATTTTACGGCACGCTCTCGGGATGGATTGCGCGAAACCGCCAGCCGCTCCTGATTCGCAACCTTGAAAAAGAAATTCACCTCTACCAGCCTAAAGTAATCGTGCGGGGAACACCCGATATCTCAAAAAGTTGGATGGGGGTGCCGCTGGAATCGAGCGGACGCCTGTTGGGCGGAATTGCCGTTGCTTCCTACCGGAACAATGCCTTTCAAGAATCTGACCTGGCAATGTTGCAAAATATTGGTCAGCATGTTGCGATGGCAATCGATAATGCCTATCACCATGCCGAAGTGGAACAGCAGGCGCGCATCGACAGCCTGACCGGCGTGTTAAATCACAGCGCCTTTTTGTCTGACCTCGAAAGTGCTGTGGCAAAAACAATCCAGGAGAGCCAGACCTTAAGTCTGATTATGCTGGATATTGATTACTTCAAAGAATATAACGACACCTATGGGCACGTCATCGGCGATCAGGTTCTGATGCAGATAACCGAAAGCATCCGCCGGCATATCAAATCGGGCGATCTGGTCGGCCGTTGGGGGGGTGAAGAGTTTGCCATTGCCCTGCCCAACGCTTCAGGACGGCAGGCCGTTCTGGTTGCCAACCGCATTCGTCAGACGTTATCCAATCTGGTGATCTCAAACCGCGCTGGCTCATCCATCCCTGCGCCCACTGTCAGCCAGGGTATCGCGGTTTTTCCAACCGAAAGCGCAGATTTCATGTCGCTGGTGGATCTGGCCGACCAGCGCCTGTACCTGGCAAAAAACAACGGCCGCGATCAGGTCGAGCCCCACAGCGAATACTGGGATCAACCTTCTCTGTTTGCCGCGCAGAAGACCTCACTTAATACGTTTGGTTAGCTCCCCCACCATTTGACCGGCAATGCAATCATCCACACCCGCCCGCGTCTGCCGTAGGCGGTCTGTGAAATCAAATTGCACCCTCAGCCTAACAAAGCGCTGCGTCAGGCCGGCTTTGCGGGTATGGGGCGTGTTTCAAGACCAACACCGCCTGCCGCTGCAAGCGGGCAAATGTTTTTTGAACACAGAATAAAATTGGAAAGGCCCTTGTGCGGGCGCTAAACAGGGGTTTTCTCACCGACCCGTTCAAAAGCCGCCGCAGCCTGATCGATGGCAGTGTCATCAATCCAGTAATGCAGCACCATTCGCAGCCGGCGCGGTCCAAACACCGAAACCAGCACCCCCGCCTCTGCCAGCCATTTTGCCGCCTGGGCGGCGTCAAACGGGGTCTCTGCGGGGAGCGAAGCAAAAACCATATTGGTGGGCGGAACTTCCCATTCCAGTTGCAGCCAGGGTACGGCGGCAATCTTTTGGGCCAGCAGCCGGGCGCGGCGGTGATCTTCGGTCAGCCGGCCGGTCATTTGCTCAATGGCGATAATGCCCGCTGCTGCCAGCACACCCGCCTGGCGCATCCCGGCGCCCAGTTGTTTGCGAATTCGACGCGCTTTTTGAATAAAGTCTTTCGGCCCGCATAAAACAGAGCCCACCGGCGCGCACAGGCCCTTGCTCAAACAGAAAGTAAGCGTATCCACCGGTCGGGTCAATTCCCGCACATCCACCCCCAGCGCCGCTGCGGCATTAAAGACCCGCGCACCGTCCAGATGGACCAATAAACCCTTTTGATGCGCCAGATCAGCAAACTGTTGGGTATAGGCCGGGCTTAACACCGAACCGCCGCAGCGATTTTGGGTGTTTTCAAGAATCGCCAGCCGCGAAAGCGGGTGATGCGGGTCGTCGGGTTTACGAACGGCTGCTTCCAGATCTGAAAAATTCAGCGTCCCATCCCGCTGGTTGGGAATGGTATACGTGTGCACTCCACCCAGGGCCGCGATTCCGCCCCCCTCTGAGAGGAAGGTGTGCCCCATCGTGCCCATGATCACTTCATCGCCCCGGCCACAGTGAGCCAGCACGGCCAGCAAATTTCCCATCGTTCCGCTGGGGACAAAAACGCCTTTTTCTTTACCCACCTTTTCAGCAGCCAGCGCTTCCAGACGATTGATGGTCGGGTCTTCGCCAAACACATCATCGCCAACCTCCGCATTGGCCATTGCAGTGCGCATTTCGGGGGTTGGTTGGGTGACAGTATCCGAACGCAAGTCAACAATGCTCATTGGGGCCTCCTACTGGGATGAAGAATCCTTTTACTCGGTCAGATGAAGATGTTCGATTACCGCAGCCAGTTCAGATGGCAAAGGCGCTTCAAACACGCGCGGCTGCTTTTCACCCGGCAAGGTGACACTTAACTGCGCGGCATGTAAAAAATGTCGTTGGAGCGGCACACTCGCGTGGCGGTGCCCGTAAAGGCTGTCGCCCACAATGGGGCAGCCAATAAAAGCCAGATGCAAACGGATCTGGTGGGTGCGGCCGGTTAACGGATGTGCTTCAATCAAAGTATGCTTCAAAAATGATTCGCGGGTGTAATACTCGGTTTGCGCTTCACGGCCTCGTTCCAGCGGCACAATCGCCATTTGTTTGCGATGCGACAGGTCGCGGCCAATGGGAGCATCCACCTTGCCGGTCGGCGTGGGTGGTTTGCCATCCACCAGCGCCAGGTAGATCTTTTTCACCTTGCGCAAGCGAAACTGATTTTGCAGCCACTGGTGGGTATGATCATTCTTTGCCACCAGAATCAACCCAGAGGTGTCTTTATCCAGGCGGTGCACGATCCCCGGCCGCTGCACCCCGCCAATGCCTTCCAGGTTCGGGGCATGGGCAAGCGCAGCGTGCACCAGCGTACCGCTGGAATGACCGATGGCCGGATGAACCACCATTCCGGCCGGTTTATTGATCACCATCAGGTCGTCATTTTCAAAGACAATATCCAGCGGAATTTCTTCCGGGACCAGTTCAAGCGGTTCCGGGGCTGGAATGTTAATCCCAACCTGTTGGCCGGGCTCCAGCGAATAGCCTGTCTTGGTGACCGGCTGATCATCCACACTGACCCGTCCATCTTTGATCAGATTTTGCAATCGTGAACGGGAATAATCGGGCAAACACTCGACCAGAAATTTATCCAGCCGGCATTCGGTGTTGGCAGCAACGGTAAATATGAGGTTTTGTTCACTCACGGCTCAATATGATCTCCACCAACCGGTTGAGGTTGGTCGCTTTGCAGCGTTTCTGCCACGGCCTGTTTTTTCTCACGCCGCTCTTGAATCCAAATGCCCAGCATCAGCACCCCCACGCCAATCGTGATGGCCGAATCGGCAACATTAAAGACAGGGAAAGTCCCCACCGATATGAAATCAGTCACATGACCGATGGTAACGCGATCGATGGCGTTCCCCAGCGCGCCGCCCATTTGCAGGCTCATCGCCACACGCAGCGGCCAGTCTTCACGGGGAACACGGGGGAAATAAACCAGAATTGCGACGGCAACCAGCAGACCAAACAGGCTAAAAATCCAACCCCGGCCCTGAAACATGCCAAAAGCAACGCCGGTGTTATACCAGTGTACGATGCGCGCATAAGGCATCAGGCCTTCCATGCCAGCCGGGACCCACATTTCACCCAGCGGCAATAATTGACGGATCAAGGCCTTTGTGATTTGATCCAGAATAATCACGCTGCTCACGATGATCGCCAGTAATTTATATTGATTCCACACTGACTTCAAAAGAAAAAACCTCCCATCACAGGCTGCTTTCATTGTACCCTATTTTCATATGCCATTGCAGCCAGGGGCGGCAGATCGTCAGGGCCGCCCTGAAAGGCAGTTCACTTCTGTAAAACCTTCAAACCCGGCCGCATCCCAGTTCACCGCTTCTGAAAAGCAGACCAGATGGGCCACGCAACCTGCGCGGCAGTCGCGCGCCCCAAACCCCGGTGCGGGGTGCCGGGCCCCGGGCAGCCGGGCCAACCGAGCGCTGATCCAACATTCCAACCCACGCGCGCCGGGTTCTTCAATCCGGTAGTGCACATCCTGCAATTGCGCCACGGCCGAGAAATAATCGATATGCCAGTGCAGTCGTTTTTCTGCCCGGCCATGACGTGACAATCTGGCTGCCAGGCCCCCGGGTCCATGAGCGCTGCCACAGTAATAATAATGTCCGGCCGGAAAAAGTAGCACACCCAGGCGGCCCACGCCAATTTCAACCGCGCGTTCGAGCCAGAAATGAACCACATAAGAACCCGCAGCAGAAGGGAACATCATCCAGGACGCTGTGAATTGGGGAAATCAACATAAAAATCAAGCTGATGGGCAATATATACCAGCTCACCGCGTTGAATTTGTCGCCTGCGCGTCTCGGCCCAGGTCTCGATCTCTCCGGGAAGAAAATCAGGGTGTGTTTTTAATTCCTCATGGATGAATTCGACCATGCAATTCAAAAAATAAGCCTCATCCGCCGGGTATCCCCCGTCCTTTGAAAACACCACCCAGTCTGAACCCCCGGCCGCCTCCACTCGCAGGCCCGCGCGCGATAACACGGCAAACAATTTGCGCCCGCTGTGGCTGCCGCCGGTCGGCCGGCCGTCCACCCGGCGCAAATCCATCGACTGATGATAGGCGGCTTCAATTTTTCGATCCAATTCAGGGTCGGTTTCCGGTTCAAAAGCTGTCACACCATCAAAATTGATGGTCAGATATAAACCACCACCGGGGCGCAGCAGCTTGCCCAGTTCGGGCAAAAGCCAATCCACAGGCATTAAGTCCAGAAACGCATGGGCAATGATCCCATCCATTTGTTCCAAAAAAGAACCCTGCTCACACACCGCCAGCACATCGGCCTGCATCAGGTTTACCCTCACCCGGCAGCCCGGCCCGCAAATCTCAAGTTCATTGCCATTCACAACACAGGCATATCCCTGTACCCGCGCCCAGTGAGACAAATATTGGCTGGCCCAACCCAAATTTTCAGGGTCAGCGTCCAGCAGGGTGTAATCGGCATCGATCAATACCCCCTGGCCCAGCAAACGGGTGATCATCGTCCCCGTACCGCCGCCGGGTTCCAGCAGTTTCACCCGCCGGTTTTGCTGCGCCTGCCGCAACGCGGCCGCAAACGCAGCCCACACGGCCGGGTTTAAGGAGCGGTCATCGACAGATTGTTTGGCAGCCAGATAACGCTGAAAATTCATGCCTTCCTCCCGGCAGCAACAAACTCCGCCAGAAACCCTCTCGCCCTGGCCATGCTGTCATCCCAACCCGGAAATTCAGCCGCCCGTTTTAGCGCATTCCGGCCATACACCGCCAGACGGTCGCGGTCCACGATCATCGTGCTGACAAAGCGGGTGATTGCCCCGGCGTCTCCGGGGGCGGTCAGCATACCATTGACATCCGGCTGAATGATCTCACCGGCAGCGCCGAGCGTACCCCCAACCGCCGCCAGCCCAAACAACATGGCCTCCAGATACACAATCCCAAATCCTTCGTAAGAAGAGGGCACGATAAGCACATGGCTGTCATGATACAGCGTCTGCAAACCATCCACCTCCAACCTTCCAACCCAGTCTATTTGCGGGGCAATGCCGCCCGCCTGCGCCATTTTTTGGCACAGGGCGGTATATTCCGGGTCCACCGCTGCGCTGCCCACCACGGTCAACCGCCAGGGCAGCCCGGCCAGTGGAACAAGGCCTTGCAACAGGTCGTGCAGCCCTTTACGGGCAATCACATTCCCCACAAACACAAGCTCCAGATCTCCGGGACGGTGAGCACGCCGGGTGACCTCTTCGGGGGTCAGCGCAAGCGCAAACCGGTCACCGGCCGGGGTCGCCACCACGCCCGCAAAGTGACGACCGGTAAAGCCTTCCACCACGCCGCGGGTGGTATGGCTGTTGAAAATGCAGCCGTCCACGGTTTGAAAGTACAGCTTTTCCACCAGGCCATAAAAAGAACGCTCCAACGCGGGATACAGCTCACTGCTGCGCAAATGGTGAACAATGGATACAATCGGATAATTCACCATTCGATGAAGCTTGCGGTTTAACCAGAAAAGCGAGGGGTGGTTCAACTCGTCCTGCAGCAGCACATCCACCCGCAGTTCGCCGAGCTGTTGAAGCAGCGCAGCCGAGAAGTTATCGCTCAGATGGCGCGGGTAACTGCGCCACGGAATCGAGATAATCTCAACCCGGTCACCGCAGCGGGCAAGATATTCGACCAGTTTCTGATCATATAAATACCCGCCCGACTGGTTGAGCAATTGCCCGTAAATGACCAGACCGATCTCCACTTAACGCTCCACTTCAAAACCGGCCCAGGCCAGCTCGTTCTCCCACAACCGCACGGACAGGCGGCCGATATTCTCGGCCCGAATTCTGGCAGACAGGCGTTCACATAACAGCCGGGCAAAAAATTCAAGCGAAGGGTTTTTGCCCGTGAATTCAGGCAACTGGTTAAGGG
>CAZQLE010000091.1:0-14590 GCA_964593905.1 uncultured Anaerolineaceae bacterium
GTATCACCCTGCACCGGGCGGTTATCCATCACCACCGGAATACCGGCTTCTTTGGCTTTCTTCACCGCAGCAACAATCGCAGCGCCGTCTTTGGGGGCGATGATCAAAGCATCGACGCCCTGGGCAATCAGGTTTTCAACCTGCTGGTTCTGTTTGTTGGGATCGCCTTCGGCCATCATTTCGACCATTTCGATGCCCATTTCTTCTGCTTTTTGCTGCATGGCTTTGTGGTTGGCAACCCAGAAGGCCGATTCAAGCGAATCCATCGACAGGCCAACTTTAATCTTCTTGTCTGCGGCCGGGGCGGCGGCAGGCTGTTCGGCCGCAGGGGCAGCAGCAGGCTGTTCGGCAGCGGGGGCGGCCGGGGCCGGCGCGCAGCCAAACAAAGCGGCCACAAATACCAGCACCAATACAATGCTTAAAGCTTTTTTCATGGTTCTCCTCCGAGATAATGTGGTGATATGTGAATGGATCACGTGGTTGGAAGTTAGCCCTACCAGCTCTGCAAAAGCAGTTGTCCAAAGAGCGAATATCTGATGATTAGATCTGGCTTGGGGCTACAGCATTATGATAGCAAGACTTATCACAGATGTCAATAACGAATGTCACGTGATTTATCATTGATCATTGACATTTGTTATTCAAAACATTACAATACAAACAGGCACCTCAAAACAACAAAATTGCTCAGACGGCCGGGGTAACGCCCAAATTTAAAGCCTCACAGAGGCAAACCTTACCCAGAACGACTGAGTGATTATTCAAAAATACATCCCCACGCACTGCGCGTGTGGGGTGAGAAAGCGAAATTTTATGGACCCCAGAGAAAGACTTTGCCAGGCTGGAAAAATTATGTTTTCAAAACGCCTGACCGATATGGCAGGCGGCAACATCAGCGTCCGCGTTGGCGATACAGTGTATATGAGCCCGCGCTTTGCCGGCCAGACCTACAAATGGGATCTCACCCCCGAGCTAATCGTCTCGGGCCGCTGGGCAGATGACGAAATCACCCAGATTCCCAGTTTTTCACGTGAAGGATGGTCGCACCTCTATTTGTACCGGAATTTTCCGGCTGTTACAGCGGTGGTTCACGCACACGCGTTTCACATCATGCCCTTTTCGGCCTTCCAAAAGCCCATTGAGCCTGTTCTCGAAGCCACCCAGAAGTTTGGGGTGATCGACCTGTGCCAGGCCGCCCCGGCGCATACCCGCGATCTGGCAGAGCATGTTGTGGCTGCCATGCAGGGCAAAGAAGCCATGATGAAAAAACAGGCTGCCGCAGTTCTCATTCCTTTCCACGGCATTATCCTGTGTGGTGAAGACTTTGACAAAACCCTCGACGCGCTCGAACGGGTTGATGTAAATGCCTACTGCCTCACTGCCCGCCGCGCACTGGAGTAAACCGACATGATTTTGACCATTAACGTCAACGCTGCGTTAGACAGGGTGTTTTTTATTGAGCGTTTTATACCCAACACCCACATGCGCACCGATCGAGCTGTGCTCAGCGTCGGCGGCAAAGGTCTGGATACGGCACTGGTGCTGCAAAC
Source organism: uncultured Anaerolineaceae bacterium (assembly GCA_964593905.1). Classification (GTDB taxonomy): domain Bacteria; phylum Chloroflexota; class Anaerolineae; order Anaerolineales; family Anaerolineaceae; genus CAZQLE01. The sequence goes on from CAZQLE010000091.1 coordinate 1,551, forward strand.
GCTGGGGGCCCCGGTGCGCGCCCTCAGCTTTATCGCGGGCAAAAATGGCGAGACCCTGGCCGGCCTGCTCGAACAGCAGCAAATCAGCAGCGATCTGATCTGGCTGCCCGGCGAAACCCGTGAATCCATCGTCATTGTTGAAACTGATCTAAACCGCCATTCTCATATAACCACCACCGGTTATACCCTGCGGCCAGAAGATATCGAACAGATTTTCAGCCGGGTGGAGGCGCTGGCCCCCCAGGCCGACTGGGCCGTCATCGCCGGCACCCTGCCCGGCGGCGCGCCGCCTCATCTTTACCACGACCTGATCGAGCGTCTGCACCGGCACGGCGTCAAGGTGTTAATCGATGGCTTCGGCCCCCCCATTCTCGAAACCCTGCCCGCACAGCCCGACATTGTCAAGATGAACCAGGCTGAATTTGAAGAAACATTCAACCTGAATGCACGCGGTCTGGAAGAATGGGTGAAGATCAGCAAAAGCGAAATGGAACGCCGCAAAATCGGCGCCCTGGTGATCACCTGCGGCAAAGATGGCATTCTGGCTTTTACCCCCGCCGGGGTGTTTCACGCCGGGTGCATTGAGGTCAAAGAAGTCAACGCCGCCGGCGCTGGCGACGCTGTGTCTGCCGCGCTGGCTTACCGTCTTTCGCTGGGTGAAACCTGGTCTCAGGCTCTGGCCTGGGCTGTCGCCACCAGCGCGGCGGTCGTTCTCACCGAAGGCACCGCCGAAGCACACATGGCCGATATTCTGGAGCTCTATCCCCGCGCCTGGGTAAAACAGCTCGAATACTCTTAAAGGAATTCTCAAATGAAAAATGTTCCCGTCAACGACCAACCGGTCAGCGTCCAACTCAACATTCCTGACGGCGTATTTACCCCGTGCATCGATATGGAAACCCGCCAGCTAAGCGCCCTGGGCATGATGTTTCATGATCAGGAAGCTGTCCAAAAAATCATCGCGGACGGCGATCGCACCATCTATGAAATTCGCTATTATCCCTTTGTAACCAGCAGTTCAGATATGGCCCTGGGCACCACCGTCATCCTGCCGGGCAAGGTGGGCGATGAATATCACATGACCAAAGGCCATTTTCACGAGCGCGGCGACCAGCCCGAAGTGTATCACTGCGTGCAGGGCGAAGGCTTCTTGCAGATGATGAGCCTGGACGGTGAATATCACGCCGCCCCCTGGAAACCCGGCACCATCACGCATATCCCGCCGCAGTTTGCCCACCGCGTGGTGAACACCGGCAGCGTTCCGCTGGTCTTTGTGGCTGTCTTCCACCTGGCAGCCGGCCATGTTTACGGCCCCATCATCGAGCGTGGTTTCAAATACCTCCTCGTCGAAAAAGACGGCCAGCCAGTTCAGATGCCCAACCCCAAGTGGGCCCAATAAAGAGCCTGAGATGCCGATGGCAGAACCCCAACAAGACTTTGCGCTGGCGGTGGATATCGGCGGCACCAAAGCAGCCGTTGCATTTGTCGATCTGCAGGGCCGCCTGCTTTCACCGGTCGAAAAACACCCGGTCCCTTTTGATGATCAGCATCGCGCCATCCCTGAAAAGCTGATCGAGATCATCGCGCCCTACACCGAAAAAGCCCGCAGCCTGCCCGGCCGGTTTCGCGGCATTGGCTTAAGCCTGTGCGGCAATATCGATATGCAAACCGGAGAAGCCGTTCTGGTTGCCAACCTGCACTGGCGCTACGTTCCCTTCGGACAAATGGTCAAAGACCGCTTTCAGATTCCGGTCTATGCCGCCACCGATGTGCGCATGGCTGCCCTGGCCGAGGTGGTGTGGGGTGCGGCGCGCGGCAGCCGTAACTTTGCCTGGTGCACCGTGGGCACGGGCTACGGCGGGTACCTGTTTTTGGATGGCAAGCTCTATGACGGCAGCCACGGCTTTGCCGGCAACTTTGGGCATATGACGCTGGATGAGATCAACGGCGATCCGTGCGGCTGTGGGCGCAACGGTTGTTTTGAGAGCTTTGTCTCTGGCCCGGCCATCGCCCGCGCCGGTCAGCGCGCCGCCGAAAACGGCCAAAGCCCCGCTTTACGGGCTTTGACTGTTGAACGGCCTGTGACCACCCGCGATGTGTTTGCCGCCCGCGCCGCCGGCGACACTGAGGCAGCGGCGATTATTGAACAGGTAATTCGGTTAATCGCCATTAACCTGGGCGGTCTTGTTAATATTCTTGATCTAGATATAATCATTATGGGTGGTGGTGTGGTTAACGCCAGCCCCGATTTTGTCAATCGCGTTGACCGCCGCATTCGGGACTTTTTAATGACCGAAGAAGCCATCCGTGATTTGAAAGTCGTTAAAGAGACCTTTGAAAATTCGGCTCTCATCGGCGCAGCAGCAGATGTGTTTCTGCGTGAAGAGATGCTGACCATCTAAACTTTCAGCTTTCTCGTCCACAGCGAGCGCTGATACAGGCGGCAGCGATGAACAGTGACGTAAACAACCCCAATCTCACCGCAACGCTGGTTCAGGTTGCCCACATGTACTATGAAGACAACCTCTCTCAACAGCAAATTGCCGACGAGCTGGGTGTTTCACGTTCGCTGATCGCGCTATATCTCAAAAAAGCCAAAGAGCAGGGCATTGTCAAAATTGAGGTCAGCGACCCCAATGACAACTGCGAAGACCTGGCACTTTTGCTCCAGGCCAAAACCAGCCTGAACAAGGTGGTGGTCGTGCCCGCCTCGCACAATTCGGCTGCGCTTACCCGCCGGGCCATCGCAGGCTCCCTGGCGCGCCATCTTGAATCTTCGCTGAAGGATGGCGACTGTCTGGGCATTGGCTTTGGGCGCACCATGGCCGAGGTGGCCGATCTGTTGGTGCCTTCAAAATCGCGGGTAATCGACGTGGTGCCGCTGGTGGGCGAAAGCTCCAGCGGTCTAATGGGCACTTATTCACAGGTTAATTTACATGTCTTAAAAATTGCGCGCAGCTTCAACGGCACGCCCCATTTTTTACTCGCGCCGTTAATGCTCAATTCAGATTCGCTGCGTGACATGCTGATTCAAGACGAGGTTATCCGCTCGGTGGTCGAATATTGGGACCGGCTGACGCATGTATGCGTTGGCATTGGCACCCTGCCCCCTGTGGCGGGTGAGGTCATTTATATCGGCGAAGAAAACCTGAACGTCTTTATGGAAGCCGGCGGTGTGGGCGATGTTTGCTCGCGTTACTTTGACCAGAACGGGTCATTTATCGAATCGCCGCACTACCGCCGCATGATCGGCATTCGCGCCGACCAGATGCGCAAGGCCGAACATTTTATGGCCGTCGCCAGCGGCCCCGAAAAAGCCAGGGCCACCGCCAGCCTGCTGCGCAGTCATATCATCACCGAGCTGTTTGTCGATGAAGACCTGGCCCGCGCAATTCTGCCCGAGCTGCGCTAGGCAGCTTGCCCCCTCCCGGTTTGTGGTTAACGCCACAGACAAAAGCATATATCCTTCTGAGAGAGCGCAGCGCAGGCGAAGAATCTCTACCCATGCTGGCTACGGCAAGGGATCTTGCAAATCAGCGTAGAAATGCTCCGCTGCGCTCAACACGACACCCCCCGCCGCAGCACCCGGCCCCAACAACCAGGCGCAGTCAGCTTCACCCGCCGCCCGCTCAAGCCCAACTGTGCTTTGTCATTTAGAATCTCAACCCAGTCACCCTGCCAGTCGGCCGGCAGATCAAACTCAAGGCTGGCTGCTTCGGGCGCAGCATTGATCATTACCAGCACCTGTTCACCATCCATTTCACGCCCAAAAACCAACTGCCGGTGGTCCACCGCCATCGGACGGTAACTGCCGCCCCACAGCGCCGGCGAACCGCGCCGCAATGCGATCAAGCGCCGCAGCACTGCCGGCAAATCAGGCTGCGGCGCACTGTGCTGCACCGCAGCCAGTTCCAGGTGCGGGCGCAGCGGAGCATCACTGGTGGGTGTTTTCTTTCCGGTCAGGCCCCACTCGCTGCCATAATAGATTGACGGAACCCCCGGCATGGTCATCAACAACAGATAAAGCGGGTATAGATGCGCCGGGTTCGTCAACTGGCTGGCAACCCGATTTACATCATGATTATCGGCAAAAGTATACAGATCCCACGGGCGATAAATGCCTTCTGCACCGCTCTGGCGGTTGAGCGCATAGGCGATCTCAAAAAAATTCACATCCACAAAGCTGGAAAACAAGCCTTTGTAAATCTCGTAATTGGTCACCGAATGCAGCAGGCCCGCCCCCAGCCAGCGGCGGTAATCACCCAGCACCACCTCACCCATCAGCCAGAATTCAGGGTCCTGTTGTTTGCAAAACGAGACCAACGCGCCGATAAAATCCAGATCCAGGCAGTCGGCCGCATCCAGCCGCAGACCATTAATCTGATACGCCTCCATCCACTGCCTGACCGCGCCAAACAGATGCTCCTGCACCGCCGGGTGGCGCTGGTTCAACTTTACCAGGCTGTAATGTCCGCTCCAGCCTTCATATTGAAAAGGGTCGCCGTACGGGCTTTGGCCCTCAAAACGCAGGTTGGCAAACCAGTCGCGGTAGGGCGAGTTTTCGCGCCGCTGCTGCACATCACGAAAGGCCCAGAAATCACGTCCCACATGGTTCAAAACCCCATCCAACACCAGGCGCATCCCGCGCTCATGCAGCGAGCGGCTGAAACGCCGCAGCGCATCGTCACCCCCCAGCCGGCGGTCGACATGATAATAATCGGCCGTGTCATACCCGTGCGAGGTCGATTCAAACAGCGGGCCCAGATAAAGGGCGTTTATACCCAACCATTGCAGATGGTCCAGCCAGGGTTCAAGCTGGTCTAGCCGGGTTACTGGCGAAGCAGAAAAGTCGTTCTGCCGCGCTGCGCCAGTTAAACCCAGCGGGTAAATATGATAAAAAACAGACTGTCGAGCCCAGTGAGACATTGCATCCTCCTTAACTATACCTACCGTTCGGTATACTTTGACGGTAAAAAATTTTTGTGGCCGCCCTGCTTAAAACCTGTGGTCACAAAAAAAGATCGCTGCGCCTGTTCAAGACAAAATGCCGTGCATAAACTGGTGCACAGCCGTATGAATGGTTTGCTCTTCCAACACGGCATAGCCGCCCAGAATCAGGGCATTATAGGTGTTGATCGTGCCGATCCAGGTGGCGGCATAAATGCGCTGCCGCCCGCGCATATTGCCGTGCTGGGTCACCGCCAGTGCAAAGGCGGTTTCCATCCAGCGGTGCTGCTGCAAAACAAACGGCCGCACCGCCTGATAAGGTTCGCTCTCCGGCGGGGCAAACTGCATGGCAAGCTGCAAGCGATAAAATGCCGGGTGCTCCCCCGCATACCGGAAGGAAACTTCAGCCGTACGGCGCAAGGTCATGATCAGATCACCCTGATAATCGGCCGCTGCCTGAAACATCTCCATCCAGGGCCGAAAATTGCAATCCAACAGGGCAGTCAACAGGCCATGCTTACTCGAAAAATAATGGTACAGCGTTGGCTTGCTCACCTCAGATCGGTCAACCACTTCTTGAATTCCAACAGCATCATACCCGCGGGCCGAAAATAACCCGAGGGCACATTCCAGAATGCGATCACGATTTTCCATACGGTGATTATACCGATCGGTATACTATTTGACAAGGGGTTCGGGGGTGAGATACAGGGCTATTCGCACCACAGTTAACCGGCGCAACTGTGCACGTGAAGGCTTATCCCTTAACCGCTCCACGCGCCAGACCACGCACCAGGTAGCGCTGGAAGAATAATGCAAACACCAGCACCGGAATCAGCACCATGGACCCGGAGGCAGCAATGCGCCCCCAGAGAATGGCTTTATTGGTCATAAAGCTGGTGATAATCACCGGCAGCGTACGGGCATCGCGCCCGGTTAAAATCACGGCATAAAGAAATTCATTCCAACAGTAGATAAAGCACAGAATTCCGGTGGCAACCAGCCCCGGCGCCACAATGGGAAGATTGATCTTAAAAAACGCTTGCAGCCGGGTGCAGCCGTCGATCATGGCCGATTCTTCCAACTCTAACGAGACATCATCAAAAAAGCCTATCAACATCCACACCGCCAGCGGAATGGTGAAGGTAAGGTACGAAACAATCAGTGCCTGGCGGGTGTCGATCCAGTCCAAGCGGTTGAAAAGCACGTATAACGGCACAATGATCGTAATGGGCGGCAAAATTTGCGGAATGAGCACACTCATGCGCAGCCAGAACGCGCCGCGAAAGCGGAAACGGGAAAACCCGTAAGCCGCCAGTGCGCCCAACGCCACAGCGATCAGCGTGGCTGAAAGCGCAACCACCAGACTATTCACCAGGTAATCAAGAAATTTGGTACCTTGCAGCACTTCTTGATAATTCTTCAATGTGGGCGTAAACACCCACACCGGCGGCACGCTGAAGGTGAGCTTGGGATCTTTGAATGAGGTGATGACCAGATAAACAATCGGGGCAATCGACAACAGCACGGCCAGCAGCACAAACAAATAGATCAAACCGCGCATCAACCGGTTTAGAAAATGCAGATACTGGTTCTTCATCACCGACTCCTCCCAACCGTGCGCGCCAGCAAACCGGCCACCACAAGAATGATCACGATCATCACATAAGAGGCAGCCGAGGCATACCCCAGATTAAACGACTGAAACCCATAGCGATAAATATAAATGCTCACCGTCTCGGTTGCCCGCGCCGGGCCGCCCGCGGTAAGCAAATAGACCACATCAAAAATTCGGAAAGTATCGATCAAACGCCATAGCAGCGCCACCAGAATGGTCTGACGCAGCAGCGGCAGGGTAAGATAAAAGAAGGTTTGCACCGCACTGGCGCCGTCAATTTTCGCCGCTTCAAAGGGCTCTTCGGGCAGCGATTGCAGCCCGGCCAACAGCATCAGCACCACAAACGAGGTTGTGTTCCAAACATCCACTGCAACCACAGAATACATCGCCACCTGGGGCGAACTGAGCCACTCAATTTTATTCAGCCCAAGGGTGGTCAGATAATGGTTGATAATGCCAAACTCATAATTAAACAACAGCCGCCAGGTTAGCCCGATGACCACATTGGTGCACATCATGGGCAGCAAAATCAGCGAGCGGATGATGCCCTTACCCTTTAGCTCATGATTCAATAACAGCGCCAGCGCCATGCCGACCACAAACTCTATCGTCAGGGCCAGAACCACAAAGGTGAAGGTAATGCGCAGCGAAGTCAGAAATTCCTGGTTTGAAAACAGGTTTTGATAGTTTTCAAACCCGACAAACGGCACCCCGGCTTTAAAGGTGCGCAGCGTCCACTTGTGAAAACTAAGCCAGAACGAATATCCCAGCGGATATACCAGAACGATGGTCAAAACCAAAAACGCAGGTGAGATATAAAGCGCGGGTTCCAGTTGGTTCCAGAACCGGCGCAGAGAAAATTTGCGGGGAGGTTTGGGCGTTAAAATGTTCATGGGGCAGATCAATCCGGTTTTTAGAGAGTGTGCGGCAAGACGTTCACCGCACACTCTTTTGTTAAAAATCAACACCCTGCTTTGAGTTTACTGGATATAGCCGCCATCTTTCAAGATTTTGGTCAGCTTTTCGGCCATTTCATCCAGCGCAACCTGGGGGTCTTTCGCCCCGGATACGGCCGCGTTGACCCCTTCATTAACCACCGTGAACATATCGGGGGTCACGGTGAGGATGGGGAAGATCGTGCGATAAGGCATGATCTCGGCCAGTTTTGCAAACTGCGGCACTTTGGCAACCACTTCGGGATCTTTCAGGGCTTCGATATTGCCCGGAATACCGCCGTTGAGCGCCCACTGCTTCGCACCTTCCTTGCTGGTCAGCCATTCGATGAACTTGTACGCAGCTTCCTGGTTTTCAGAGCCAGCCGGGATCGCCCAGCTCCACTGACTGCCGCCGGCATGGCGTTTGATTGTGCCGTCATCCTGGCGAATGCCGGGGGTGAGCGTGTAAGCCAGCAGCGGTTTGCCGTCTTTGCAGACCTTGGGGCTCTGAGAGCAATCGGTCAACGTCTGGGTGGCGGCCATCCACTGAATGCCCATGGCCGCTTTGCCTTCTTGCAGGCTGGTCAAAATTTCGTTGTAACCATAGGTGACCACATCGGGAGGAACAACTTTGTGCTTCTGCAGCAGATCGGTATAGAAGGTTAAGGCTTCAACGCCCTGCTCATTGTTGATGATGACCGCGTTGTTTTCACCCAGCACATCACCACCTATGCCAAACAGGTAGTACATCCAATCCCACCAGGCCTCATCCGGTTTGGCGCCAATGACCGCGCCGTAAATTTCCGGCGGGTTGTTCAGTTTAATCGCCGCATCCAGGAACTCATCCCAGGTTTCGGGCACCTTCAGACCTTTTTCTTCAAAGAGATCTGTGCGGTACCACAGCCAGGCCGTATCGCCCTCAGAGGGCAGCGCATAGAGCTTACCGTCGATGGTAAAGAAATCTGTCGCTGCGCCAAATACCGACAGGTCAAAACCTTGCATGGCAACAGCGGGGTCTTCGGTAAAGGTGTTAAGATCTTTCAACCCTTCGGCCTGCACCCAACCGGGTACCCACTGATCCATCACATAGGCAGCGTCATAATCTTTGCCGCCGCCAATGAAGGTTGTGGTCAATTTATCGTAATAGGATTCGCGGGCGATTTCTTCGACCACGACTTTATTGCCGGTTAATTTTTCATATTCCGCGGCAACTTTAACCAGGTTGTCATGTTCCGGGCCGCTCCAGCAGGCCACCACAATTGGGTCATAGGTTTTGGGCCCCTCAGGGGCGGCGGCAGGCTGTTCAACTGCCGCAGCAGGAGCCGTGGGTTCGGCCGGCGCAGGTTGAGCGGGTTCAGCCTCGGCCGGTTTGGGCGCTTCGGTCGCCGCAGCCTGTGGCGCACAGGCGCCCAACAGTTGAGCCATTAGCGCCGCCAGCAAAAACAGAGCAAACCACTTGTTTTTGGACATTTTTCTCTCTCCTGGACAATTAGAAGTTGGATACGATTGAATGAACACAGCAGCACTCTTCTCTTACACCTCCTGTGAACAATCTCCTGAACACTTCGTAAAGTCACAGCCTTTTTGAAATGGCTGTCGTGAAAATCAAGCCCGGTTCACCAGTATTTTTTCCATTGGTCAACGATGATTTCAACGCGCTCCCAGAGAAACTCGCAGCTCACATTATCCACCGGGAAGAGGATGAAGCCCCCGCCCGGCGCCATCACCGCAAGCGCCCGGTCCACTGCCGAACGAATTTCAGCCTCAGTCCACTGGGTCAGCATCACCGCCGAATTAATCCCGCCCATTAAACAGGTTTGTCCGCCAGGGTCTGCTTTAATATCTTCCAGCACAATGTTGTCCTGCACCGGGTCCACCCCGGTGATGCAATCCACCCCCAGCTCAATCAGGTCTTTCCGCAGCGGCTTCCAGCCTTTGGTAATAATGTATCGAAATGGAACACCCGCCGCGTGAGAGCGTTCGACAAGTTTTTGCAGACGCGGCTTAAGCATCCGGCGGTAATTTTTGGGCGTCCAGAAGTCGGTGCCTTCATACCAGGCCATATGCACCATCACATCCACGCCTTCTTTCAACAGCCAATCCATACGCCGCAGTTCCCATTCCACCAGCGCGTCCAACACGGTCTCCAAAATCTCGGGCTGCTCCATCTGCCAGGTCAGAACATTCTCCATTCCACACAACCAGACCGCCGAATCTCCCAACGCCGTCCAGCCACCATCCAGCGCCACGCCCAACCGCTCTGCCTCAAGATGCAGCGTCTGCGCCTGTGCGCAAAATTCGGCCAGCGCCCCGGCATCAGGTTCGGCCAGCAAATAATGCACCCGGCGCGCATCCTCCAGGTTTTTCACCAACGGCTCAATATGGCGGGGAATATTAAAATCGCTGAACAGCATGATCTGATCGCCATGCGGCCAATCCTCGGTCACCTTCACCACCTGGGTCAGGTCGCCCTCAGGCGTATGATAGGTCTTTTTCAAACGCGGATATTCACCCGGCCCGCCGGGCGGAATGCGCTCAACCCAGCTGATCAGTCCCGGAACAGCATCGGCCTTATATTCTTCGGTGTACCCCAGCGGCGGTTGCAGCAGCAGCGTATCATCCAGCCCCAGGCGCAGCAAATTTTCAACCCGCGACACCTGCTCCTGCCAGGCAAAAGGAATATGGTCTGGGCCTTCACCCATAGACCACAGGCGCAAATAAAGCGGCACATGATCCACCGGCTGACGGCGGATGGCATTGAGGTAACGTTCTCGTGAGAGCATCATGTGTCTTCCTTTGAATGCCTCATTCGGCAAGGTCCGGGAAAAATCCGCGCACCGCACTCAGGCGACAGAACTCAGCCAACTCGTGATTAAAATGACCGTATGCTGTCATCCAGTGATGCCCAAAGCCCTCGTCGGCGATAATCTGCCAGATGCGGCGAAACGGTGAGTGCATGACAAATTTAAGCGGGTTTCCCTCAAATACCATCCCGGTCCGAATCGCCTGGCCCTCAAAAGCCAGCAGGCGATAATTCCCTTTGCGGCCCACCAGGTTCACAAAGGTAACCGGCCCCGGCTTGGCCGTAAAACGGATGCACACCCCATCATTGGCCAGCCGCACAGGGTGAAGAATATAACCGTTCTGATCGGCCAGAGAGGGCGACCCGCAGCCGCAGTGCGAGGTGACGATCGTGTTCTCGGTTTCATCCACGGCCAGCATCTCGCCAAAATGCACCGGCTCGCGGCTGAGCGTGTTTAACATCATCATGCTCAGGGTTGAATTGACATCTCCCTCACAGCCGGTCGGCAGCCCCTCCTCATTCAGCCAGGCAATCGGCACACACATCGTCCCCTGGCATTTCGGATAAGACCCAATCGTCATCGCCGCCAGCCCCTGCTCTTCGACCAGCTTACGGCAGGCCAGATAATTTCGCGCCGTTTGCAGGCCGTGTTCGGTCTTCACCATCACCTGGGCCGCTGCGCCGCGAAAACGCTGCCAGGTCTGGGCCGCCTCCTGTTCGGCGAATGTGGCCGCCAGCTCATGCAGCTCATCCAGACCAAAATGCACCATGCGGGTGCCAAACAGGCGGTATATTTCAACTTCATCAATCGCCGTGGGGGTCATTCCTTCGGTGCGGCGGCCGATCATTGCCAGCCGCGCCCCGCGCAGCGCTGCGCAAATGCCGCAGCCGCGCAGGAAAAACACACTGGCATCGGCCGTGGCCGCATCACCCGGCGCGCCATAAAACAGGCGGTGCGGCACATCCAGATCGGTCAACACGCAGCTTAGCTGCTGCGCCCCCACCAGCGAACCGGTGCGAATGCCGGGGATGGCCCGGATCGCCACCGGCAAGTTAAGCATCTGCTGCATTTCCAGGGTGTAATGATCAAATGACCAGGTGATGATCAGCGCAAAAAGCGCATCCAGGTGTTGGCCGGCAAAATAATCAGCCACTGCCCGCTGTGAGGCCAGATCTTTCACCGCCTCAGGCGCACAGATGACATCAACATCACGGGACATCAGTTCCCGGCAAATTTGATCCAACTGATTTTGCCAGTCCTGCCAGCCTTCTTCCGGCGGTTCATACACCGCATAACATCCGACCCGTGGTGCTCTCACATCACCCCCCTTGCTCCGGGTTTTTTGCCCAATCCGGCAGGCGGGCCAACAGTTCCTGTTTTTCTGCTGCGGTGAGCTGGCGATATTCAACATCGTGCAAATGCGTATCGCGGTTTTCCACAATCAACCAGGTCGCATCACGAGTCGAGATCAAGTTGTGCCAGCTTCCGGTGGTAACGTTATAAACCACACCCGGAACCATATCGGCCACAGTCAGGCCGTCTTTGGCCAGGGTAAACAGCACCGAACGTCCTTTGAGCAGCACGAAAACTTCATCGGTACGGTTATGCCGTTCAATCTTTTCCAGCTGGTCCAGATCAAACGGCCGTTCCCAGTTCAACAACGATACCTGCCAATCGGGGCTGTAAACCAATGGCATATACCCTGTTTCATCCCAGCTAAAAACTTCCAATCCCGGTGTATTATTCATGGGTTTATTTCACCAGTTCCTTGGCATGTGTCTGAATCTTTTTGACCGCGGCTACAATCTCAGCCGTATCCTGGTCATCGCCCAGCAGGGTGCGGTGTACCAGCCAGACGGTATTCTCGGCCGCGTCATCCGAAACGGCAAAATCGGCCTTTAAGAAAGCAAATTCTTCGCGGGCATGGTCCGGCGCCAGACGTTTGCGAAACTCACCGTTCTGAAAGACATCCAGCCGGCGCACCGGTGGATAACTGGCCTGGGTTGGAATGCCTTCTGCATTCAAAGCCTCGATAAATTTTTCGGTGGACAACCCCGCAAAAGCGCTTTTGTCATAGTGGAAGATATAGCAATAATTGCCGTTCCGGGTGCAGCGCGGGTCAACTGTCTGCGGGCGAATGCCCTCGATCTCTGCCAGTGCCCGGTTAAGATGGGCTGCACTGTGCGTGCGAATTGCTCCCTGGGCATCCAACCGCTTAAGCTGCTGCGATAATATCGCGCCCTGCCATTCGCTTAAGCGGTAGTTCGAACCGTATAGATAATGGGCGTAGAACCAGCGCCCGGGCATGCGTCCACAATCATGCACTGCGCGAATGCGCACGGCCAGGTCTTCATTATTGGTGATGATGATTCCGCCTTCACCGGCGGTCATCAACTTGCTGGCCTGAAAACTAAAGGTGCCCACCGTGCCAATGCTGCCAACTTTATGACCCTTCCATTCGCTGCCATGCGCGTGGGCGCTGTCTTCGATCAGATGCAGGTTGTGAATGCGGGCAATCTCTTGCAGGCGGTCCAAATCTGCCGGATGCCCGGCAACATGAACGGCCACAATCGCCTTCGTGCGCGGGGTAATGGCGGCCTCAACCTTTTCGGCGTCAATGCAGTAGGTACCCGAATCGATCTCCACCGGCACTGGCATCGCCCCGGCAAACAACACCGCCGAGGCGCTGGCGACAAAGGTGTAATCGGGGACAATCACTTCATCGCCCAGGCCAAT
>CAZQLE010000092.1:0-14581 GCA_964593905.1 uncultured Anaerolineaceae bacterium
TTCCCCAGCCCCGTGCGGCGGTGCAGCGCCCAATGGTTAAAAACCCGCCGGCGCGGCGTTCTTATTTGCCGCCGCTCACCCCGGCGGTGCGGAACGAGGCGGACCTGGCAACATTTGTGCAGAGTCACCCCGGTTTACCGGCGCATACCGCAGTGCTGGGGGTATGCGAAGACAGGCTGCCGATGCTGTTTGATTTGAGCGACGCCGAATCGGGTGCGCCGATTGTGTTGGCCAATGCCCGGGCAGGAAAGACCTCGCTGCTGCAAACCTGGCTGCGCACCGCGGCTGAATTTGATCGGGCGGGCACACTGCGCGCGCTGGTGATTGCCAGCCGCCCGGATGAATGGGCGCAGATCGGGCAGCTAAAAATTTGCAGCACGGTCGCCGCGCCCGACACGGCTGAGGCCCTGGCGGCGTTGAACGAGGTGGTCGAAACCATCCACCAGCGGCTTGAGCGCCGCGGACGGATTCACCCGCAGATGGTCTTTTTGGACGATCTGGGCTTTTTACCCGGCGCACGCACCGATTTGCAACTGGCCGTGGACCAGATCTTGCGGCTTGGCCCGCAGGTTAACATCTGGCCGATGGCTTCTCTGGGCACCGGGCAGGCGCTGGATATGGGCCGCTGGGTGCGTCATTTTAGAGTGCGCGTGCTGGGCAATATGCCCAACAGTGCGGCAATACGGCTGGGCGCTTTTGATGGCCTTGATGCCGAAGGGCTCATTCCACGCCGGCAGTTTGCGGTGCGGGTCAGCGGCGATTGGATGTCTTTTCAATCACTGCGGCTTGAAGAAGTTGTTCACAACCCGGCACAGAAATTGCAAGTTAACCCATTACCGCTGCGCGCTCAGGATGCTGTTGAACCGGAAGAGCCCGAAGCAGATGACGAAGATGAGCGATAAGGTCAGCGAAAATCTGAACCTTATCCGGGGAGGTTGAAATGAACATCGGCATGTTATGGTTCGATAATGATCCCAAAACAGACCTGGGCGCAAAAATTGCCCGGGCAGCCGACTACTATCTTAAAAAATATGGGCAGCGGCCAGATCTGTGCTTTATCCACCCCAGCCTGCTGACCCAGCCGGTGCGAAGTGAAGGGATCGAGATCCGGCCCAATCAGTCGATCTTGCCCCATCATCTCTGGCTTGGAATTCATGACACAGTCATTTCGGCCGGGTTGGCCGCAGCTTAAAAGCAAGCTTTCTGAATGGCGGTTCACTCCTCCACAAAACCCCCCGGCGATTGGTCCTCGCCGGGGGGTGCAGTTTAAGAGCTTAGCAGGGTGGTCCGCCGCGATAAAACAACCGGCGCGGCTGCCGCACGGGTTTAAGATACGGTTCATCCAGCGTGGTCTCGCGAAAACCATAGGTGTTCATCACCTGGGTGCCATCGATTTCGGTCAGGGTGGGCAGGTCGCGGCGGTATACATGGATATGACCATGCAGGTGCAGCCGCGGTTGAAAGACCTTGATCAACCAGCGAAAAGCCTTAATTCCATGATGCGGCAGATCTTCCATATCATGAATCCCCCAGGGTGACGCATGGGTCACAAACACATCCAGATAGCGGCCGTAACGCAGTTTGTTCCAATACAGTGCAGGGACCAGTTTGAACACATGCGACCACATTTCAGACTGGGTGTACTGGTAAGGTCCGCGATTATAGCGCACCGACCCTTCAACCCCGGCCAAAAGCAAACCGGTATCATCACGCGCAGTGCACTGGTGCAAATCTCTTGCCCCCCACGGCGAGCTGCGCGGCCCATCCACACCCATCTCCACCGGGTGAGCGTGATTGCCGCGCACATAATACAGCGGCACATCCAACATGCTGACGATATATTCCAGATAATAGTAGGGCAAATCTCCACAAGAGATCACCAGGTCAATATCGCCAAAACGATCCACAATCTGGGGGCTGTAAATAATCCCCAGTTCGATATCACTGACCGAAAGGACCTTGATCGCGCTCATGGCGTAACAACGGGGGCGCCAATGGCCACGGCCACGGCCACCGCCTGGGTGCGGTTATGGCTGATGCTGATGGACCACTGGCTCAAACCGAGCTGGTCGGCATACTCCTGCGCCTTGCCGTGCAGGGTCAACAAGGGTTCTCCCTGCGCGCCTTTGTAGATCTCGATCTCTTTCCAACTGACCGGACCAATGCCAGTGCCCAAAGCTTTTGCCACGGCTTCTTTGGCAGCAAAGAAACCCATCAGGCTGGCCTCGCGGTCACCGCATTCGGCCACTTCGTTTTCGGTGAAGACACGCCGAACAAACCGGGTGCGAATTTCAGGCGGCAGCTCAGAAAGACGATGGATTTCAACCAGATCAATCCCGGTACGCAGGTTCATAAGCGCTTCAGGCAGCCTCAGGGCCGGCGCTGACCACAATCAGTCGGTCAGCATCCAAAAATTTTTGCGCCACGGCGAGCACGTCTTCCACCGTGACAGCACGAACCAGATCAGGGTAGGTGCGGTAATAATCCAACCCGAGCTGAAAACGTTCCAGGTTAAGCAGCGCGTTCGATACGCCCGAGTTCGATTCGAGCGAGAGCGGCAGACGGCCCACATAATTAGACTGGCTGTCGGCCAGTTCTTCGGCGGTGACAGTCTCGCGCGTAAAACGGCGAATCTCTGAGGTGATCAGATCGATGGCGCGGTTAAGGTTCACCGGGTTCACCCCGGCAGAAACCTCCCACGATCCCGAGACGATCCAACTATTCAGGCTGGTGCTGGCATAATAGGCCAGCCCGGCCTGCTCACGCACCACGTCGCCAATCCGCCCCATCATGCCAAACTGGCCAAGAATGTTGTTGCCCAGCGAAGCGGCCAGATAGTCGGGCGAACGCCGGCGCGGGGCCAGCGACCCCATGACCAGATCGGCCTGGGTTTTACCCGCAATGGAGACATGCCTGCAGTCTGCTGCGCGAATGGGAGCCACCTCACCCACCTGACCCGCCTGGGTCTGGGCGGGAACGCTCCAGTCGCCCAGGGCGGCGCGCACTGCATCCACCGCGCGGGCCGGTTCCACCCCGCCGACAATGGCAATCACCATTCCCTGGGGGCCATAATGCCGCTGATGAAAATCGACCAGGTCTTCTCGCAGGATGGCGCTGATGGTTTCGGGGTAGCCATCTTCGGGGCGCCCGTAGGGGTGATCGGGGAAGAGCAAACTATCAAAGGTCAGCGAAGCCATATCACCCGTATCCTGCGCGCGAATCGCCAACCCGGCCAACTGTTGGGCGCGCAGCCGTTCGACATATTCAGCAGGAAAGGTGGGGTGGCGCAGGCATTCACTTAACAGGCCCAGCAACAGCGGCAGGTCTTCGGCCAGGGCGCGCCCGCCCAGGCTGGCGTTATGCACACTGGCGCCAAACCCCAGCGTAGCCCCGGCAGATTCAAGCACATCAAAAAATTTCTGAAAACTGTACTGCTGGCTGCCGCGGGTGAGCATGGAGGCGGTGAAGTTTGCCAGCCCCAGCTTTTCGAGGGGGTCATACATATTGCCGGCAGGCAGGTAACCGCTGATGACCACCGATTGGCTGTTCATATTGGGGCGGGCAAGCACGGTGATGCCGTTTTCCAACACAACCCGGGTAATATCATCAGCCCCCGGCAGGCTGCGGGTAAACGAATCGCCAATTGCTTTCATTCCATCCCTCCCGGTGTATTTTCAGGCAGATAGGCGCCAATGATACGGTGCGCCGGGTTCAGATAAGTTTGCGCCACGCGCTGAATCTCCTGCGGGGTGACCGTCTCCAATTCTTGAACATAGCGGGTAAACCAGCGATAACTGGCAAACATTTCAGAATAACCCAGCCAGAAAGCCTGATTGGTAATGTTTTCAGAACCGTAGGCAAACATGGCCCGCGCCTGCTTGACCGCGCGCAGAATTTCTTCCTGCGGAACAAGGTGTTCCTGCAAACGCAGGATTTCTTGATCGAGGGCAGCCAGGGGGGCCGAGTAGGTTTTGCGCGGATGAACGGTGACGTGAATGCCGTACATATAAGGATCGATGGTGGCGTTCAAACCGCCGCTGACGCTGACGCCCAGCTCTTTTTCGACCAGGGCGCGGTAGAGCCGGCTGGTCTTGTTCGAGATTCCGCCGCCGCCAAACATATTCAACCCGCTGGGCCCGCTGAGCAGGCTGTCGAGCACGGTGAGGATAAAGAAATCACGTTCGCGGGCAGCCGGGGCGCGGTACACCACACGCAAAAAGGTCGTTTCGCCGGGGCCGGTGATCTCAATGCGCTGTTCGGCGCCGATTGCGCCCTCGGGCTGGATGTTATGTTTGGGGGCCGGCGACCCATTTAGCCGGCCGTAAGTGCGCTGCACTTTTTCAAGCATTTCGGCCGTGTTAAAATCGCCGGCAATGGCCAGCACCGCGTTGGAAGGGTGGTAATGAGCGCGATAGTGGTTGTAAAGATCATCGCGGCTGATCAGCAGCAGGTCTTCTTTTTCGCCGATCACCTCCACCCGGTACGGGTGACGCTCAAACGCGGCGTGCTGCACAGCTTCATCCAGGCGAAAGAGCGGTTCGTTTTCGCTGCCTTCCCGCTCCGAGATGATCACCGTGCGTTCCGAATCAACCTCTTCGGGGTCAAACAGGCTGTTGACCATGCGGTCGGCTTCCAGTTCCAGCCCAAGGTCAATTTTATCGGCCGGCAGCGTCTCGAAGAAAGCCGTCCAGTCGAGATAGGTAAAGGCATTCCACATCCCGCCGTCACGCGAGATGGCCTTATCCAGCACGCCGGCCGGAAACTGCCGGGTGCCCTTAAAGAGCATGTGCTCCACCCAGTGAGAAATACCGGTCTTGCCGGCAATTTCGTTTCGCGATCCAACCCGATACCAGACCCAGTGGCTGATCAGCGGGGCAGTGTGGATTTCTTTTAGTTGCACCATTAAACCATTCGGCAAGACGACCTGGGTAACGGGAGATTCCATGCTCACTCCTTGGGGGGAAACAACCACGAACAAACCGGCTCATCCGGCCTGCCGCACAGAATCTGGTTCCAACTGTCGGGCAGTTGGTCCATCAGGGCGACATACGGCTTTACCACCTGCTGCAACCCCACAAAGGGCTGGTGCAGTTCGGTTTGTTCTAAAGGGATATCGACATTAACTTTCAAATCCACCGGGATGCTTTGATCAACCGGTACGACGAGTTTAAGATGCACGGGCAATTTTGTTCCGGCCGGCAGCACAATATCGGCCGGCGCGTTATAGATGCTCAACCCGCCGGTGACCAGGCTGGAGACTTGAGCATTGGCAATGTAGGTATTCTCGGTGAGGATGACAACGGTATCCGTCTCGAGCGGCAGATCAAACTGCGCCGGAACCTGTGTGCTGACCGGGATCACAGTGCGGATATGAGCCTGGTCCATCAGCACAAAGTTCTCATATAGCCCGGCCAGAAGCTGGTCGTTAATGATGGATTTGAGTGAGAAAATTTGCCCGGCCAGTGCAAGCACCAGAACAATGAGGATCAAATTAACGCTGATGGAAAGCAGACTGGCTACGGTCCAGAAGGCAGGGCCGATGCGCAAGCGGCTAAAGCGGCGGGGTTCCGCCAGGTCTGGCCCGGAGGGTAAGGCAGGTGGAGGGGAGGCGGCGTTTGTGTTCATATCAACCTTATACTCCAATATAGCACAGCTCGATAAAAAGGTTAAATATAAAGTGTATAATTACCACTTGAATAGTCTAATAACAGGCAGAAAACCTGCATTTTTTTGCACCACAAAAGCAGATAAACTTATAAGAGTGTTTTATCTGCGAGCACATTGAACCACAGAGGAGAGAGCTTATGCCCGACCTGAATCAACATCTGGCGGCTGTCATCGGAGCAGGCCCGGCTGGTTTGTTTGCCGCGCGCGAACTGGCTGCGAACGGTGTGAAAGTCATATTGCTAAACCGCGATATTAAGCCGGGGGGGCTGGCCGAGTATGGCATTTATCTGGATAAATACAAAATGAAAAACGGGCTGCGCGCCCAGTTTCGTCAAATTATTGCCATGCCCGAAATTGATTATTATGGTAATGTGCTGGTTGATCAAAATAGCGACCTAACCCTGAACACACTGCGCGAACTGGGGGTTCAGGCGCTGCTGGTGACCGCCGGCGCACAGGGGACCAAATGGCTGGGGCTGCCCGGTGAACAGCTTAAAGGCGTATATCATGCCAAGGATATTGTTTATCATTATAACTTATTGCCCCCTTACAGCCAGCAAGAGTTTGCCATTGGCCGCCGCGTGGCGCTGATTGGCATGGGGAACGTGATGGCCGATATCGCCCACTATCTGATCAGCGTGCGCCAGGTGGAAGATGTGGTCGCTGTGGCCCGGCGCGGCCCGGCCGAAATGAAAATGGACCGCAAAGAGTTGGAATCTATTGCCGCAAATTTGGACCTGGACTGGGTGGACCGCGAGATTGACCGGGCGGCGGGTATGATGCAATTAATGGGGCGCGACCCGGCAGAACACAAGGCCTTTTTGCACACTGCCGCCGAAAAAGCACCGCCCACCGGTTCCAGAACCCATTTTGCAATGCGCTTTCTGCTCTCGCCGCTCAAAATTCTGGGCGACGAGCAGGGGCGGGTGACCGGCCTGGAGGTGGAAGAAAACACGCTGGTGGAAGAAAACGGCGCGGTGCGCGCACGCGGCACCGGGGTGACGCGCACGCTGGAGGTGGATACCATCATCTTTGCCATTGGCGACAGCGCCGATGAAAGTCTGGGGCTGCCGGTGCGCAATGGCGAGTTTATCAAAAGTTTTACGCCGCGGTTTCCAATGGAAGGGCTTTCGTATGAGGTTTACAACCCGGCCAAAAACCAGCCGGTTGAAGATGTGTTTGTGGCGGGCTGGGCACGACAGGCCGGGATGGGCGTGGTGGGTCTGGCCCGAAAAGACGGCACCAATGGCGCCAGAGCGATGATGCAGTACTTGCAAACGCTGCCGGCGGCAGACCCGCAGGCGGCCGAAAAGATCGGCGCTTATCTGAGCAAGCGCGCGGTTCCGGCGGTGGATGAGCCTCATCTAGGGCTGCTGATCGCGGCCGAGCAGGAATGCGTGGCCGCGCAGGGACTGCCCGATTTCAAGTTTGCTTCAAACGAAGAGATGCTGGCCGTGATGGGTCTGGGCGAGCTAAAACTGGCGGCCGATTCGTCACGGAGATGAAGGTGTTTAACCGGGCATTGGGCTGGCGGCGGCATCGCCACCAGTTTGCTTATGCCGAAAAAGATCGCGCAGCAGGGCAATTCCGGCAACGCCCAGGGCGATGACCCCCAGCGTATAGATGGCAAGCAGCACGAGCACCAACACCCAGGCCCAGCCGCCGATCTCGGTTTCACCCGAAGCAAGCCCGGTTGCTACCGCCAACAACTGGGGAGCCAGCCACAACACAAGGATGCCAGGCAGCCCCCAACCGAATAGTTTGCGGTGAGAACGCGCCCGCAGTGCCGCCCACAAAAGCAGCCCGCCGCCAAGCAGGGCAAAGAAGAACAATTCGGCGGGCATCAGATAATCTACCATTAAACGGCGCCGCATGAGCGACCCGATCAGCCCGGTCAACACAGTCGCCAGAATGGGTAACCACACCAACACCGTCCCGGCCACAGCCAGGATTCTGGTGAAAGTACCTCTCGGTTCCATTGTCACCTCCTCTTGCCGGATGGATGGCAGATGATTGTTCACTTTCATTATCCGCCGCCGCGGCCAAACTGCAACATTCAATTTGCCGCCTGCCGCCAAATTTTTTTGGCACTAATCCGGCTGCCAGCCGGTGCAGGCTGCCCAGTCTTGCGCCGCATCCCAGATGAGATCATAGACCGGGTCTTTGATATCGTAATAGGTGTCCATATCTTCTGCATGACGCCTGGCGATTTCACGCTTAATTCGTTCAATGCTGCGCGCCGAGTTGGGGTGCGCACGCAGATAGTCGCGAAACAGCAGGGGGTAGCGCTGGTTAAGGCTGCCCGCACAGCGCAGGTGGATGTTGGCACGGCGCTGCCCGGCAGGTTCGGTGAAAAACAATTTCGCCCACAGACGAGGGTCATCCGCCTCACCGGCCGGTAGATGGTCGCGGGTGATGTCTTCGCGCCAGGCATACCCGGCAGCCAGTAATTTCTGCTTCACCTCGGCGCTCAACGCCGCCACGGTGATCTGAATGTCGATCACATCTTTGGCGCCCAGCCCCGGCACCGAAGTTGAGCCAATGTGATCAATGCGCAGCGCCAGCGACCCCAGCGTCTGCTGCAACGCAGCGCGAACGCGTTCAAATTCAGCCGGCCAGGCCGGGTCATACGCTTGAATGACGATCATGGGATATGGGTCCGGTTTTATTGGAAGAATGCAAATTTTACAAACTCAATCACGAGTGAAAATATCGCCGGCAGCAGCGGGGTGGTCACCACGGTCACAAAGCGGCGCAGGTTGCGAATATCAAAAGGCCAGATCGGGAACGAGTCAGCAACTTTGTAAAGCTTTTCAAGATGTTCGAGCCGCTGCAACCCTTCTTGATAATTGATTTTGTTTTCATCGACTGAGGCCTTTAACTGGTCATAGGTATCGGTAAATTTTCTGGCCAGCTCGAGCACTTCTTCATCTTTTGCATTTTGCATTGCATCATGCGCCGTACCCAGCGGAAGAAAGAAGAACAAAGGGGCAAACAAAATATAAGCCAGAATGCCGATCATAACCGGATAGGCCTGAAGCAGCGTACCATGCGCAAGCTCATACATGGCGGCCGCAGAGATTAACAACCCGATGGCTCCAATGCCCAGCGCAATTCTGTTGGAGTAATGGTTAATGCTCCCCAGCCCGCCGCATTTATCGGGGTGCAGGGGAATTAACTGAATTTGCGTCGATTTGAATGCTTTCCGCAGGGTGAAAATCGTAACACTGACATTATAGGCGGCGTACGCAAAGGCATAAACCATTAAAACCCAGAAAGGCGCCCGCGCATAACTGATGGCCGGCATTAAATCGATCCACCCACCCACCGCTTTCCAATTCACCCAGCCCATATATGCTGCGGTCTGCTGAACCGAAAAAAGGACCGAAAAAACCAGGATGACATAAAAAACATACCCTTTTGAAAATATGGGGCGGCTGTTATCGATTAGCTTTCGGATCTCGCTCTCAGATTTAAAGATATTGGAATCGATTAGCTGCTGAAAAACGCGGGTGCTGCCGGTGAGAGACCACAAATACAACCCGCAGATAACCGGTGTGTACACAAAATCGGTGATGATGGCCATGTAATCTTCCAGCAACCCGGTGGTTTCCGGCGCTCCCCACCACAGGCCATAACGCCAGGCGAGCCAACCATCGATGATGAGATTAAGAACCACAATCAGCAGCCCGAATGTCCAGGGCTTAAGCCTCAATTTCGCGGTCAACAACCTGTGCAGCGGGTCAAAATTGGTGATGGGCGCGATCGGTGTTGAATTTTGTGACATGGTTCCACCCTTGCTCTGGCAGACGGTTTGGCCAATGTGTTTGCTGTAAATTACTTCGGGGAAATAAAAGGGGCTGCTTCCAATTAATGGCTATTGAATATATTCATTGTATTTCGAACACTTTACCTGTCAATCAAAAAAGGCTGATCGTTTGTTTACAATCCCCCCACACGGGCATCCACGCAGGGTGCACCTCGGCGCACCAGCTTCTCCGGGTGCTTTGCATGACACACGAGCGAAAGTACGTGTCATTCTGAGCCGGAGCGCAGCGCAGGCGAAGAATCTCTGCCTGTGCGGGCTGCGGCGAAGGTTTGCAGTCTTCCCCGGCACAAAGCAAGAGGGAGGTTGCCAGGCCATCACACCGAGAAATTTACCCCGCTCCTACCCGGAAAAAGGTGCGCCGCGGCCAAGGCAGCGCAGTTCCCGCTGGTTCCATAACCCCAGCCGCTCTGCAGCCTGAAAACCCGCATACGCTCTAAAATGGGGATATTGCACACGGTAATAGCAGTTCCAGTAACTGACGATGCGCTGCTTCAGTAGATCAATATAAACCGGGTTCTCGCGGATGAACTTCTGATACAGCTCAGGGGGAAGCACGGCAATATTCTCTGCCACAAGCGTGATGATTTCCAGCACATATTCGCCGAGCAGTTGCAGCACAAACGGGGGCACCCAGGCCTGCGGCATGTCAAACAGCCGGCGGACGTGTTTTTCGCGGACAAAACCGTTGTGATGGCGGGTGTAGACGCAGTGCAAAATACCGGCCTGGGTATCGCTCAACCCCACCAGGGCTAACGCATGCGGTTCGGCAAAATAAACGCGCGCCGGAATATGGACCGGTGCACCGGCAACACACAGCGCACCGATTTCACCCTGCGCAGACAAATCCCCACCCGCCGGAATACGCGCCGCGGCCGCGGCTGCATCGCCGGCCAGCGCCCCCGGGAAGGCGTGTACGATCTGTGTGTAGGGAGAGAGGGGAGATGACAGCATGGCGGATGAATGATAGTAAATTAATTTATTAACGAAAATATACTGTTCTGGTTCAATGAAAATTGCATAATACCAATGGGTTCATTTTAATAATGAGAAAACATGTGTGATTGGTTTGATGATCGTACTGACGGCACAGCAGGTGCGCCAAGGCTCCCCAGCTTCACCTTCCCGAGCGGCCCGCCAGGATGAGCACGGCGACAATGGCAACACAATCAATGCCAAACAACACCCATTCAAGCGGGGTAAAAACCACGGGGGTCGATTTCAGCAGCTCAATTCCAATGGCCATTAACTGGGTAAAGAGAAAAATGCCGTTATGCGAGATGACCACAAAACGCCAGGCGCTTAAGCGCTTGTTGCCAGCCCGTGTGTGCTGCACATAGGTCTCATAGCGCAGCCCAATCGGCACGGTTTCCAGGTTCTCGCGGATGTATTTGGCCAGGTCGCGGATGCGAAAATCATTTTGCGCCCAGGCAATCGCCAGAAACGCGGCCAGCGGCGGGTAGATTAGCGCCACCGTATCAGTGGACAGCCCAAACCCCAGAAAGATGCCCGCCAGGGTCAGCGTGATCGAGATGATCTGCTGGCGCAGCTCGATTCGTTTTAAAATTTCGCTTCTTAAAGAGTTATATTCCAGATCAATCCCGTGCAGGTCAACAGGCTTTTCAACTTTGGCAGGCATGATTTAATCCCCTGAGCGCAATTGTAAAATCGTGGATGCTAATCCATCCCGGCAGACAGGCTTGTATTTATTGTAGATCGAACTGGTTTCAAGTCAACCGATAGCTCTGAAATTCAGGGCGCGCCCGCCAGATCGTAGACCGCCATCCAGAAGCCCATCAGCTCGGGAAAGGCCCCCTCCGGCACATGCACCCAGCCTTTGCGGGTATGCAAAAAGAAGGACCCTGGAAAATCATAGTCCCGGCTGCCGTTGCCCACCCGGCTGCCGTCGGCCCGCGTGCCCGCCCACACTTTGGCCGTAACAAACCAGACATGCGGACGACTGCCGTCAAAGGAATTGGTGCCAGTGTGTAAAAGCTCGATCTTCTGGATATCCCGGTAGCTGCGCTCGATCAAATCGAGCATACCTTCGCGGGCCGAAGGGTAAACCCCTTCGCGTTCAGCCAGACGGAGCTGCAACGTGGTATACCCCCAGCCCCAGATTGCAACCCACAGGGATACGGTGAGTAACACCCCCATCCCAACGAACAACAGAATCAACCAGCGCCTTTTCATCTTCACCCTCACCCTGCCAGCCGCCGGCTTATTCAACAAAATCTGCTTAAAAAACTGGGAAACTCGCTGACGCTGCGGTCGGGAAGAACAGGTTATGACGCACAAACAGCAAATTCAACACCCTGACCCGCTTAAATTTCGATTCCATTGTACAACTTTCACTTTAATAATCAATACTTTGGGCGCTCCATCCCCGTCTGGTGCCGGCTGAGCAGGGGGCCGCGTTCGAACAGAATGCGCATTCCATCGGCCATCACCCGGCGCGAACCTTCGTCCAGCGGCAGATCGGCCCAGCCTGCACCTGTAATGCCAAATTCGATCTCGCGTCCGTCGACATACCAGACCCGCAGCGAGATCAGTGCGCCGTAATCTTCAGGTTGCAGCCGCACCACCGCGCCAAACTGCTCCACCCAGCGCGGGTCGCGCACATAGCGGGCCGGGTCGCGGGCTAAAATCACCAGGTCCACATCTGAGGCCGGCGTGGCTGTCCCGCGGGCATAAGAACCCACCAGCGCCGCAGCCAGCAGGTCAGCTTGCGCCCTGGCCCACCGGCAAAACAGGTTAAGAAAAACCTCCACTTGCTCTGCCTGCATGGCCTGCCCCCGCTAAAACCCGCTAAAACGCCTGGTGGGTCAACACTCCGCCATCCACCCGCAGGCTCGCGCCGGTGATCCAGCGCGCGGCGTCTGAGGCGAGAAAGAGACAGGCATCGGCCACGTCTTCGGGGCAGCCCAGGCGCTGCAGCGGCGCGGCTTGCAGCCAGCGCGCCACGCCCTCCGGCCAGCCCTGCTCAATGCCCTCGCGCCAGATCAACCCCGGCGCCACCGCATTCACGCGAATGCCGTGCTTGCCCAGCTCGGCCGCGCTCACCTGGGTAAAGGCTTCCAGCCCGGCCTTTGAAGCGCAGTAATGAGCGTGCAGCGGAACCGCGTTGTGGGCCGAGATGGAGGTGATGTTCACAATCGCGCCGCCCGTCCCCGCGGCGATCATGCGTTTGGCCGCCGCCTGGGTGCACAAAAAGGCCGAACGCAGGTTGGCATTCAGCATCTCATCCCATTCTTCCGGCGAGATCTCGACCAGGGCGCGGGTCGGGTAAATACCCGCGTTGTTCACCAGCCGGTCCACCCCGCCCAGCGTCTGACAGACCGCGTCCATCAGCCGCTCCACTTCGTCCGCACGGGTCAGGTCGGCCTGCACGGCCAGCGCGCGCCGGCCCAGGCTGCGAATCTCATCCACCACCGCTTGCGCCGGCGCGGCAGAGGTATGATAATGCACCGCCACATCGGCCCCGGCGCCGGCAAAACGCAGCGCAATGCCGCGCCCAATATGATGCCCGCCGCCGGTAATGACGGCGGTTTTACCGCTCAGGTTCAACAACTCAGAAACAGGAGGGATGTTCATTGCGCCGCCTTGCCAGTCATAGCCGGAATTAAGTCCCCACGCGCCGGGGTGAGTTTCATGTTCATGTTTCCTTGCAAAGGGGTCAGGTAATCCACCAGGTGATGCGCTGATCAGTTTGCTGCCAGCTGCCGTCGGCCAGACGCTGCCAGAGGTAAGCCTGCCCCTCACCCAGCCCCCCGGCCAGAGAGGCTGAATGTACCACCGCCAGAGCCGCTTCCCGGCTGGGACGGGAAATTCCCAGATACATAAAGGCTTGCGGCCAAACGGGCAGCGCCGTGCCCGCCATCAGATCCGCCAGTCCGGGGCCAAACCCCGCGAGCGGCGCGCTGTCTTCTTTAACCGGGCAGGTCACCACCCGCAGGCGGGTCGGGTCAACCCGTTCAAAACACCATTCTTCAACGTCGACCATGCCGCATAACGATGCATCGGCCTGGTTGGTTTCGCCCTGCGGCTGTTCGCCTTCGGCCAGGCGGCGGCCTACCTTGAACCGCAGCGCTGACACCAGACAGTCGGGGCTCTCTGGCAGCGGCCAGTGGCTGCGCAAAGCCGCCTCCCACAACGCCGGGTCATCCTGCCCGGTCAAAAGAGCGTTCAGCCCATACGCTTCCATGCATGACAGCTCCATGTGAATATCCCCTCTCAGAAAAATGAGGCCGATTTTACGGTCTGGCTGCTTCCTGCGGCAGGTCAATCACAAATTCGGTGCCCACCCCCGGCGCACTTTCAACCGCAATCGTTCCGTGATGTGCCTGAACCCACTGGCGGGCAATGGCCAGTCCCAGTCCGCTGCTGCTCCGGTCGGTGCGTGAACGGTCGCCGCGCCAGAAGCGGTCAAAGATAAACGGCAAATCTTCGGCGGCAATGCCCTTGCCGCTATCCGAAACCCGCAGGCGCACCCCGCCGCCGGCCTCTTCCCCCGGCGGGATATCTCCGCCGGCCAGGGTGATCACCCCGCCGGGCGGGGTGTGTTGCAACGCATTGGCGATCAGGTTTGAGAGCACCTGGTTCAGGCGGTCATAATCGGCGTGCATTTCGCGCTGCGGGTTGACAAGTTCGGTCTTCAACGCCACGCCCTGCGCCGCGGCACGGGCCGCAAAACTGGCGTGCAGGTCGTTCATCAGGTCGGCCA
The DNA here is from genome assembly GCA_964593905.1 of uncultured Anaerolineaceae bacterium. GTDB lineage: Bacteria > Chloroflexota > Anaerolineae > Anaerolineales > Anaerolineaceae > CAZQLE01. Next base: position 14,217 of record CAZQLE010000092.1, read on the forward strand.
GGGCAAAATCGCCGGGGTGCAGCGGAAGCTGCCCGGCCTCGGCCAGCGAGAGGGTTTGCAGGTCGTTCACCAGCCGGGCCAGCAGGCGGGTCTCATCCAGGGTGTTGTTCAGGTTTTCCGGCGTCGGTTCATAAACGCCGTCCAACATCCCCTCCAGATTGCCCTGAATGATGTGCAGCGGGTTGCGCAGTTCGTGGGCAATATCGGCGGTCAGGTTGCGCCGCTGGGTCTCGGCCCGCTCCAGTTCAGCGATCATATGATTAAAGCGCCGCGCCAGGCGGCCAAACTCACGCGGGTAGCGTTCCGAAACACGCACCGAAAGATCGCCTTCCGCAATGGAATCGATGGCAGTGAAGATATCTTCC
>CAZQLE010000093.1:0-14560 GCA_964593905.1 uncultured Anaerolineaceae bacterium
AAATATCTATCTGCTGCCTGTTTTCGGTAACGTAATAATTATTCAACTGATCTTCCGAACCTTCCAATACATGAAGCCATAATATCGGTAAATTGGGGTCAGCCCAATTCGCCAGGAAAAATACACCTTCCTTGACCGGGTTATCTCCGGGCATTGCGGATAAATCCGCTGCTTTAGGCTTCCAATTCTGGGGATATTGCAGCGAGAATTGATAGCGCTCATTTTGATACACATTCCATTCCGATGTGTCAACCTCCATATTGGTGAGCGGGGCAAGTTCGGGCACTTCAACTGGTTCGATATTATCGATCACCCAATAAAATTTTTCAGACTTCACCAAATGAACAATAAAATAACGCACGCTTTGAGGTCCGTATGTCAACCGGACGGTGATTGCATTTCCTTCCTGACCAGGCTCGACCCAAAATTGGGTTGGCAACGATTGCGAAAGGAGAACAGGGTCATACGCACCGCCATTTTCTTTCATTGTTTGAATTTCTACATTCAATTGCTCAAGGTAAAGAGAACTGGTCAGATAAGAATTCTTTAAAAGATTCTCAACAATGGGATTACGGGGTGTTTCAATCCCTATTGAAGCATCAACTCCCTGATAAATAGAACCCAGATACCAGGTGTAAAAAGCGATCGCCGTTGTTTGAGGATCAAATGGACATCTCACCGCATCGATTTTCCAATCGCCTTCACTTTTTCCAAGCTGCACCACAAAATAATGCTCTACATTTCCATCAATTTCCACATATCCTAAAGCGGAAGCCTCTCCCGCACTGATAAAAACTGGTTCAAAGGTTAATGAGGGAATCAAATTTTGCGCGCAAGTAAATGGATCATAACCTGCTTGCTTATCGAAGCTCTCCAAAAGATAACCGATATCGCTTTTCCCAATAGCACTTATGTGGGGGTTGCTTTCATAAGTCCGTTTGGTTAAAACTTCTCCCTGCGGCTGTGAAAGATACCAATCGTAAAAAGATTGAACTACGGAAAGCGGACCATTTTCATCAACCTGAATTGACTGATGCGTGGGGGATACTGACCTCGTATCAGATTTTTGTTGGGGTAAGGTTGGAGATGGTTCCGTAATTACTGGTGAGATTGCTGTTACTGTTGGTTGATCTGGTTGGACAGGCATACAACCTTGCCCAAGAAAACCAATTAATATACATACCACAATCGAATTTTTATACTTCATTAATTTGTCTCCCAAGAAAACGCGGTTTCTCAAAAGACGAAGTAGATCGAAGGAATGTTCCAAAATTAAAAGCCATCCCAGGTGTTTTGGGATGGCCTATCCTATGCAGAGATTTCCACCAGGGCAGATCGAGTTGCACTCTGTCCTGCTGTATAGTCGCTCATGTCAGCACTCAGGCGCTCTCCAGCGTTGCCCTATCCTCTGCATGAGGTAATCCCTTGACGTGGACCGTACCGCTCCCAGGCCAGCGGGCTGCCGGGTGCGGGATTCAGCCTGTCAGGCAGGTGATGCGGCAGACTTTGTTGCGATAAAAGAAAATCACATGGTTTCTCACTCTATAATCTCCCCGGTACCAGCATCCAATTCAATAATCGCTGTTTTATTAACACAATTTGATTTTTTAAGTTGCCACACCAATAAAGAATCTTCCTGGTCGCTGTGGTGTAAAATCAGGTAATTGCACTCTCCGGCAAAGGAAGGCCATTTTAAGCCGCCATCCCCTGTCTGAAAAATCGAGAACGCAATAGGGGCGTCAATTTTCCACTCGTTCTCTTGAATTGGTTTTGCTGTATCTAATCCCCAATACTCTGTAAACTCAGCAGTTTCGATACGACCGTTGGAATATCGATAAACTTGTAACTCAGTATTTTGATTGGTTGGCGAACGAACAATAGCCATCCAAATAATGCCATGCTCTTTTTTGTCGGTTGGAATAAATATTTGATAATTTTTGAGATAGCTATCTGCACTCCAGGCTTTCGCTATTTTCATGATCTTCGGATACTCATTCTTAAGTAACAACTCACTTAGCTCACTGTTCCTGGGAGGAAACAACGTAAACTCTATATAGTTTCCCGTAATTTTTGGTTCGTTGTCTGATACTTCGGCTATGACAAGTATTCGCATCCTTGTTTTACTGGAAATATCAAAATCGTCGGAAATCAATGATACTGAACCATAATCGCCAGCCACAATGCGGTCTTTTTTGGTTTGATTTCGAAATATAAAATTTACTGGAATCCACATAGACTTCGCTTGATCAAAGTAAAACAGTTTAATCACTTCTGGATCTTCTAAATCAATTGCATGATTTGATTCATTCATTACTAAAATGCTGATCGGTTGAAAGAGATAAACGTCCTGTGCGAATAATTCAATTTGTATTTTTTCATCTCGATTGCTGGAGCTTAAAGGAAAACCTGCATCATGGGCTTTTTTTAAGGATATTTCGCATGCTGAGAAAGTTAAAATTGATAAACATACCATTAACAAAATGACTTTTTTTCTCATATGTTGTGCCCATCCATTCTTGGTTATTGGGTAACCAGGTGTCAATTGATTCACCACCTGCCAGGGTCGTTATGGATTTAAATCAATATGGGTAAAAGCTGCAACATCCTTTATTTCACCCTTTTCTTTCATCTGACCAATGACGTAGACACGCAGTGAATAGGCTCGGTCCTGTTTTGGCAAATCTGGAAAAAAAGCTACAACTTGAACCGCCGACAAATATTTTTCTGGTGATAGAACAATCTCACCTGAAGGAATTCTTTCCGTAGGCTTTTCTTTTATCTCCACCCAGGCATCTGTCATTTCTTCAAATATCCTTACATTGTAATTGTTGGGAAAAACAATTACATTATTCGAATTGTATTTTAATTCCAGGGTAATAAAATCTTTTGTTTTAAATGTATTTGCATAACTTGGCGCCCTAATGATTATTTGCTGATTCACATATTTATCATCTATGGAAATCGGCGCTTTCTTCTCATCCACGACGCATGAGGTCAATAGCATTAACCAAATACAAATACAAAAAATTGATATCATTTTTTTCACTGTCACGTCCTAGGCTGAGTTATTTATCCGGGAAAGCAAATTCATTAAATCCAAGAAAAATATGCAACTCTACCAGATGGCACCATTGCTTATTGAATTTTTTGGTGTCTGCCGCTAATCAGACTCATCCATTTGCCCCATCGGATCATTTAATCACGACAGATCGTTCTTGACACCGTGCCGGTCCCAGGCCAGCGGGCTGCCGGGTTCAGGGATCACTAAATCCAGATTAAGGATTTATCATCCACCCGGCAGGAAAACGATTTTCAAGCACCTTGTAGGCTTCCCGTTTTTCTAAATCTACCACGACTACTTCATTACTGTTTTGTTCAAGCGAATAATTTGCTGCCACTACAATTGACTTGCCATCCGGAGACCAAATAGGATAACGTACATCCTCGAAAATGGCCGAATTATATCCTGCTGAAATACAAGTATCCAGTATGGTTCCTGAATGGGTATCCAATATGGCTAAGGTTGGTTCCCTGGTTTGCCAATCATACTCTCCCGAAAATTTCACCAGCCAAAAAGCCAAATGTTGACCATCGGGTGACCAGGAATAATATTCATCACTAAAATAAACCAGTCCTGTTGCTCCCCCATATTCAAAATCAGGGTTCATGTGTGAAACCTCGGAAATTTCTCCATCAGCACTCACCTGTATAAACTCTCCATCCCCCTTTACAATGAATTTTGAGCCGTCAGGAAACCACAGGGGAAGTTGGTTAAACCGCTGGACCAGAAATTGCGCTAATATTTTTTTCTCGGGAAGCCCGTACAGGGTGTAACCCATTCCACCTTCGCCATTTACCGTCATGGTGCCAAGATAAACCACCCGGTTTAGGAGCGAGTTGTAGGCTGTGACCCCCCAACCCAACCAATCCAGAATATTGCCCGCAGATTTATCGATATCCGGATAATCTGAATTGAGAATAAAGCTCTCTTTTGTAAAGGGGTTCAACACTGTCATGGGGCGGGGATAGGTATCCTTCTGGGGTTCGGCTAATAGGATCAGGCGCTGTTGATCAAGCCACCCACTAATGGCTACCCAGGTTTTCTCCCATGCAAGCGAATTTATCTTTTCGCCACTTGCCGATAAAATTTCAAGGTTCTGCAAATCCCAATCATAAAAAGCGAAACTCTTTTTATCAGGCGAAACAGATACAGAGAGACCATGATTCGCAATGTCGACTGTTTTGTTAGAATCAAAATGATAGAGAGAGATTGTGTTGTCAGATTTTATCTCATGCGTTTCGAAAACAAGCCAACCAGAATACCGCTGATTTTCTGGAAGACTGGGCTGAACTGAAATGCAGTTTTGGATAACCCCATGCCTGGACAAGGCAGGGCCTGGTTGTTTAGTCGGTTGAGGTGTCGCAGATTTTGTGTTTTCTCCTGCAAACACCGTGGAAGTCCTCTTCGGTTTCGCCGGCGTGCTGGCCACTTCCCGAGTATTTGTCGTCCGCGTGTTTGTTGGATCCGCGCCAGAAATTGGTTGTGAAATTCCACAACTTGTCATAAAAAATGAACAAAAAAGGATCCACAAACAGATAGTGTGCTTCATCAATTTTTACCCAATCGCCCTGCCCCGTATTCGTCTTTGCGTTGGCAAGTATCCTTCATTAAATTAACCAATTGTTCGATTTTCCTTTGTCGATTTTTAAATTTCTGTAACAATCCGATTATTTGATCTAATCGTTAATTGAGATCTTCACCACGGTCTATTTGGCCCATGTTCATTGACGAGCCTTGTAACCATGAAGTAATGATTCCAGCATATAGCTTACCTAAAAGAATTTCTCCTCTACTATTATCCAGGCCCAAAAGTTACAATCTTTTCATCATTCGTATACATACCAACACATCGGATCTTGGAAATCCTCATTACCAGTAAACATCAAATGGTCCACTAATACCCACCTTAAGCAAAATAAGTGCAAATAATAACAAGATGATTGAAAACAATTTCCCAAAAATAATGTCAAGTTTCGCATGGTCATCTAAAAATTTCGATAACTGCTCAAAAATAAAAACCCCTCTATAATTTTTGCGATATTCTTTAGAGTAATTGGATATACGTTTTGGCCTGAACCAGGAATAATAACCAATTCCAATCGAGAGTAAAAAGCATAACAGAGACGAGAAGGCTGCCATCATATTCATGATAGCCCCATTTTTATTTGACATTGCCTCTCATGTTCTTGATTCATAAAACATGCGTTCCGTCTCGGCAATATAATACTGCTGCGGCTTGGGTCACTCGCCCGGCGCTCAGATCGGTTTCCAATGGTGCTCTATCCTCCGGGAAGTAAAATTATTTTATAACTTTGGTGTCATATTAATAACAATTTATGGGGATGAAACTGAAATTCTCATTCGCCTTATTCAGTTCAAGTAATCTCTTAAGTTCTTTTGAGATAAAAATCTCAGTTTTTGACTCTTTGATTCTAAAGATATGGTGACTCTTTATGGCATCCTTTCTTAACGCAATTTCAAATATATTTAATTGAGGGTACTCGACATTCCACTTTTCATGAGTTAACCAGGTGGTTTTTTCATAATCAAGCCCTTTTATCATTGATAATATGTTAAGAATGGAATAACCAGAAATCTCAAAACCACTTTGGTGAAGTACCTTTATTGGTAGAAATTGACATTCCTGCGGTGCAAAATTCTCTATAATCGTCCTTACCTTTTTTGATATCAAAAGCCATGGTTTTAGAGGGCAGAATAAATTTTCTGCCGGCTTAGTTCCTTTAACGACTACTTTTACATTTTGTGGCCACATTTTTACAGGTAGACCTTCAGATAAAATGCCATCCTCAAAACCGTGAAAATCAAACTCATATACGATCATGGCTTTGTAGACTTCTTTGTGTGAAACCTGATAACATTTTTTTGCTGACATTTGCACCTATTTCATCCCCAAATCCGATTTTCACGAAAATTAAATTAGCCAGCACGAACAAATACACCCAACATAATCAGAAATCCCAAAAATACAATTAAAACACCATACAAGACTGCGAAAAACTTTGGAACAGGGATGACACTGGGGGCCTCTCTGCGAACGATCATAGGAATGCCCCCTAGACTAATAAAAAGCCCCCATAATAAAACCGATAATTTATAAATAAGCGAGTCTTTGCCAACCTCATTCATCAAGATCGAACCGATTAATAGGAACCCAAAACTGAGTCCCCATGAGATCATCTGTAAATGCAAGGTCGACTGAGATAAAAACCTGGTAAGTAAGCCCATTACTTTATTGATGTTCAAGGTTCCTTCTTATGACTGAGCGATCACTTTCTGGCTAAATATTTGGTGTAAATCGATTATTTTTTATCATTTCACCATAAGGAAAGGGAATGACTCCTGTTTCAACGCGAGCAATTACATCATATGGACTCCACACTACTAGATATTCAAGAGTTTTATATTCTTCCGGTAAAACTGACCCTATATTAAGAAAATCAACTCCGTCATACAAAAACCAATTTTTCACTTCTCCTGTTTTTTCATTCCAATGAGAACTTATGAATTTAGGGTATACAAAATTCTCAACAGGTTTTTGTCCAATAATTTGCCATAAACCTGTTCTGACTGCAGCTTTTAACCCAGTAATCACTGGGGGAAACAAATATGGCTTTTTCACAGCATCATCAATTTTCATTTCCTCCGCCGCAACCATATAGTTAAAAACCTGAATGAATGGGCCATTCTTATCGTCCCAATGAACATAATGCCCAACAACTTTTCGTTCTTGAGATAAGGTGATTTCAAAAAGATCGCCAACTTTAACCATTCACTCCTTCCTACATTTCGCCACTATTGTTTAGCCTCTAGAATTTCCGTACCTCTCTGGACTGCTGCTCCATAAATAGGGTGGGTTTTCAACAAATAATTATCCTTGTTGAAAAATCAATAACAATATAATCACTATCATGATTATAGATAAGATTGAAAATAGAATTCCTCTGAGGGTTTCTTTTTTTCGTACTAATTTCATCCCTCCAGCCAACACAGTCAAACAGAACAATAATGGGGCAGAAAAATACCAGTAATTCTTTGTCGCTAACCCAATGATCATTAGCCCCAATAAGACAATAGCAGAGATCCCAGAAAACAGCCATTTTGCTAATTGCACTCCCGGTGAGTTTCGGCCCCAAAAAGATAAAAGAACTTGAATACTAGAAGAAACAGAAGGTTGTATTTTTCGGACAACTTTTGCTTGCCTGTACACAAGATCATTTTCCTTAAGCAAGGTATAAATTAGCATGAGGTTGTATTGAATTTTATACTCCCCAGGAAATTTTATTGCCCCCTCCTCTAGTATCTGCAATGCAACTGGGTAATTATTAATCAATATATTGGCCAATCCAAAAGCATTAATGGCATCTGGATATTCAGGTGCAATTTGATAGGCCTTTTCGGCAAATCCAAGAATATATTTCGGATTTGCTTTTTGCTTGCCATAAACCGAAAATAAAGTTACATAAGGTTCCGCTAATTCAGCATCCAGATCGATTGCAATTTGTGCGTTTTTCCGTGCTTCTTCAAGTTGTCCAAGTTCAAAATAAGTTTTTGCTAAACTCGCGTATAGAATTGGAGTATCAATTCCTTCATCCTTCTCCTGCAAAAAATTTTGCAACGCTAATTGATACTCATTGTTCTCTAAAGCAACCTGGCCTTTTATAAAGTTTTCATTTGGGTTCATTCTGCATCGCCTTTTTGACCAAGCACATGTGGAATTTTTTTGGAGACCTCTATTGCTGTAGGGATGGAAAGATAGCGTCCCGCCAACACGAATGATGCATTTATCATCCGTTTCTAAACTGATAGAGTTCAGGGATTAGCATGTTCGGGTGAGGTGAGACGGACCATATTGCATCAATTGATACATCAGAGAACTATCTGGCTCTAAAAATGACGCTTAGAAAGTATATCTCAAACCCAGTCCAAATGATTAGCCCTAAAACACCAAAAAAAACAGCCGGCCATCCAGTCACACTACTTAATTTTGGCCTTGGCATTTCTCGGCGGATAACCATAAAAACACAACTTAGTGAAGGAAGAATACCCCCTATTACCATTAATAGACTCCAGGCTTTTTCTGGCACATCCTTGCCAAATATTATTTGCAACACATACCCACCGATAAAAAGAACAAACAAATTGAGAACCAACACCCCATTAACAAGAAACGAAGTGCTTGTCAAATACCGTTTGAACTTTTTCATCGTTATCCTCGTTTATTGGAAATGGTTTCTGTCGATATCGAAGCGCTATCAGAGTATGAAGAAAATGATTTCGATGCACCCCCTGAACCTCACCTGTATAGTACCCGAACGGGCGTTTTTGACACCGTACCGGTCCCAGGTCAGCGGTTAGCCTTACATCTATCATAGAATATTTTACAAAATCAGGCCACTTTTTTAACCGGGTAACAGACCCCGCCGGCCCGCTGTTTTGCAACTCGTAATTTTTTTTTGCGTATACTTTGATACATTGACTTGATGACAAACTTCCGCGATGCAGGTGGAAGAAAATTATTTTCATAATTGAGGGCAAGATGAATCAAGATTCAAATCGTTCACGGATTGTAATTGGCGCGCTGCTGATTTTGGGCGGCGGCTTTTGGCTGGCCAGTACGGTGTTCCCTCCGCTGCGCGCACTGGTGGGTCAGTTCACCTGGCCGATGATTATGATCGCCATTGGCGGCGCCATGCTGGTGGGTGGTGTGTTGGGCAGAACGCCAGGCATGGCTGTGCCGGCTTGCATCGTTGGCGGCATCGGCATGATCCTTTTCTGGCAAAACCAGACCGGCAACTTTGGCAGTTGGGCCTATGCCTGGGCGCTGATCCCCGGTTTTGCCGGGGTGGGCGAAGTGCTGGCATCTTTGCTGGGCGACCGCAACACCGCGCATATTCGCAGCGGTCTGCGCCAAATTGTCATCAGCGCAGTGCTGTTTGTAGTATTCGGTTCGTTTCTGGGCGGCTTTCGCTTCCTGGGGCCCTACTGGCCGGTCATTCTCATCGCCGGCGGGCTGCTGCTCATTCTGGATACCCTGATTTTCAAGAAGTCGAAGTAATTGGGAGGCTGTCATGCGTTCAGGAAGAATTTTCTGGGGTTTAATCGCAATTCTGGCAGGCATTGCCCTGCTGATGAATACACTGGGGCTGATTCGGGTCAACTTTTGGGCCATCTTTTGGCCGGGTCTGCTGATTGCGGCGGGTCTATGGTTCTTGATTGCGCCGCGGTTTGTGCGTGACCTGCCCGAAGGAGAGGTTGAAAAGATCAACCTTCCGCTGGGCAATATCCAATCTGCCGATATCGAGCTGGAACACGGCGCCGGCAGATTGTCGGTGCATGCCCTGGAACTGGGCGGTGAGTTGGTGGCCGGCAGCTTTGGTCATGGCGTGAAGGTCGATTTTGAACCTGACCGTGTTCCGGCCAAGCTGACGATCAAATCAAAGATTGAGCCGCTGATCATCCCCGGCATCGAGCGCGGACATCTCGATTGGGACCTGGGTTTGGCGCGCAATCTGCCGTTGAATCTGCGGCTGAAGAGCGGCGCCAGCGATAGCGAGCTGGATCTGCAGGATCTGCTGGTGCAGCGCTTGAGGATTGAGACCGGCGCCAGCTCCACCCGCGTGACCCTGCCCGCACAGGTCAACTTTGCCGATGTGGAAGTGGAATCTGGTGTGGCAGCGGTGGTCATTATCGTACCGCAGGGCGTGGCAGCCCGCATTCGGGTCGAGAGCGGCTTATCGGGGATCAACGTCGATACGCTGCGGTTCCCCAAAACGGGCGACACCTATGAATCGGCCGATTTTGCCACCGCCCAGTACCGCGCAGACATCCGCATCGAATCGGGTGTGGGCTCAGTGGAAGTGAAGTGAGGCAAGAATGAACAAGAAATTTGACTGGCGATTCATTGTGGGCATTGCGCTCATTGGCCTGGGTGCAGTCAGCCTGATGCAGGTGTTTGGCATCCTGCCCTCCAGCGGGAACCTGATTGCAGCAATCTTTGGGGTGTTGTTTTTGGCGGGCGGTCTGGCGTTTTTATCGGTTCTGGGCGCCGACCGGGCGCAGTGGTGGGCCGCCATTCCGGGCACCATCCTGTCTTTCCTGGGTCTGATGATCCTGATGGAATCATTCTTCCCCCGCCTGCCCGGCGAGTTTGCCGGCGCGTTCTTTATGGCGGGCATCAGCACGGCCTTCTGGGTGGTGCTGATCCTCAACCGCGAACAGTGGTGGGCGGTGATCCCGGCCGGCGTGCTGCTTTCGATTGCGCTGATGATCGCCTTTTTCGGGCTCTTCCCTCAATATGAAGGGGTTGGGATCGGAATCATGTTTTTGGGAATGGGCGCTACGTTTTGCTCGCTGGCGCTGCTGCCTCTGGCAAACGGCCGCAGGCAAAACTGGGGCTGGATTCCCGGTGGAATTCTGCTGGGCATGGGCGTTTTGTCGATGGCTGCCTCGGTTGAGCTGCTGGGCTATCTAACACCGGTGCTCTTGATTGCGGGTGGTCTGGCATTGCTGCTGGGAACACGCCGTAAGACAGATTCGATGTGAGGTTAAGATGCAAAAAAAATTGCTTCGCCGCAAGAGCGGCGCAGTTTTAGGCGGGGTGTGTAACGGTTTGGGCGACTATCTGGGCATTGACCCCGTGCTGATGCGAATTTTCTTCCTGCTGCTGGTGGTGCTTAACGGCGCCGGCACCCTGATTTATCTGATCCTGTGGGTCACCATCCCGGCAGAAGATACAGTCGGCTCGCCCGAACTTGGCCGCCGGATTAATACCGTGGGCAGTGAGTTTGGCAGCGCAATGCGCGATATGGGCCCGCGGCGGATGCAGTGGCTTGGCGCCGGTCTGCTGGCCTTTGGTGCAGTGGCGTTGCTCGATAACCTGGGGATACACTTCTTTAGCTGGCTGCAAGATGGGGTTGTCTGGGCGGTGGTATTAATTGGCGCAGGCGTTGTGCTGGTATGGCGCGCTTTGCGCGGAGGAGGAAACTGAGATGGATGAAAAACATACGCGCCGTCACCGGCACAGTATTTTCTGGCCGCTGCTGCTGCTGGTTGCAGGTGTGGTGCTGTTGATGAATACGCTGGGCTATCTGCCCGGCGAACCGGCCTGGAACTTGTTGCGCCTGTGGCCGCTGCTGTTTATTGTGGGCGCACTGGATAACCTGTATCAGGGTGAAAGCTTTGTCTTTCCGGTGGTCATGCTGGGCGCGGGCACGGTCTTCTTGCTCAGCAACCTGGGCTACCTCACAGGTGATGCCTGGCGGCTGCTGCTGCAATTCTGGCCGATCCTGCTGATCGCGTTCGGGTTAGACCTGCTGCTATCGCGCCGCTCTCCGTTTGGCGCCATCTTTGGGGTGATCATCGGGCTGGCTTTGTTGGCCGGGGTGGCCTGGCTGGCAAGCGGGGCCCTGTCACTGCCGGTTCAAACCACCCAGACCCAGGTCTCCATTCCGCTGAAAGACGCCGGCCGGGGTGAGTTGACCATCGAGGCCGCCGCCGGCCGGTTGAACCTGGAAAGCGGCGCAGCCGCCGACCAGTTCTTGAGCGGCGAGGTTGTGCTGGGCAATACTGAACAGTTGGTTAAATCAGAACAGTATAAGAATGGGCTGATTGATGTCAACCTGCGCAGTCAGGGCCTGTTCTTTGTGGTGCCTTTCGCCGGCCAGTCTAACCACACCGGTTGGGATTTTGCCCTCAATGAAAACACACCGGTGGAGCTGAACACCACGATGGCGGCCGGGATGCAGGAATTGGATTTGCGCGATACCCGCGTTACCCGCCTGGAAGCCGAAACCGCCCTGGGCCGCACCGAAGTAATTTTGCCGGAAGGCGGAAAGATGAGCGGCAAGATTTCTGCGGCGCTGGGGTCAATTGTGGTGCGGGTTCCGCGCGGCACACAGGTTGAGTTTGAAATCGACCGCGCACTGACTTCACTGTCGCTGGATTCTGGCTTTGTGCAGGAAGGTAACCGCGTGTCGTCTGAAGCAGCCACCACCGGCCAGATCAATCTGCGCCTGGAAGCCGCAATGGGCAATATCCGGGTTGAGTGGATCGATTAATCGCTGGCTGCGGTTTGACTGAATTGGAAAACAAAAAATTCCTGCTGAGGAGTTGCAGGAATTTTTCATTGGATTGCTTTCTGGCAATAAACAGCCAGCAGATGATGGCGAATCAAGAATTAAGTTAATTTTAGGCCATTTCTGAAAAAAATCATGAGATTTAGATGAAAATTAAGAAAGAATTGGATTAAGATTAGGAATTAAGGGAACAATATTCTGACACGGTTCGTCTTATTGCCAGAAATGAGTTGCAGGAGGAAAAGATGAAAAAGACATTGAGTTTTGGCGTCATGCTTCTGGTTGTGGTTGTGTTACTAACCGCCTGTCAGCCGGTGGTAACAAACAGCAATATGCCGATACGGCAGATGAACGCTTCGGGCATGGGGCAGGTTTATCTTAAACCGGATGTGGCCTATGTTTATATCGGGGTCCAAAGCCAGAACGAAGGCGTCAGCCAGGCGTTATCTGAAAACAATGCCAAGGCGCAGGCAGTGGCCAAAGCATTAACCGACCTGGGCGTAAAAACGGATGATATCCAGACCAGCGCGTTCAACGTGGTTCCCCAGCCGCAATATGACCCCCAGACCGGTCAACAGTCTGGCATCCTCTATATGGTGGATAACACAGTCTATGTGACCGTGCGTGATCTGCAAAGCCTGGGCCAGGTTTTGGATGCAGTGGTGCGCGCAGGCGCAAACAGCATTAACGGGGTGACCTTTGATGTGCTCGACAAGGAAGCCGCCATGGATGAAGCCCGCACGCTGGCAATTGCCGATGCCAAAAAGAACGCCGATGCCATGGCAAAAGCGGCCGGCATTACCCTGGGCGAGATCATCACCCTGAACGTTTACAACTCGGGTTCACCTGTGCCCATTTTTGAGGGCAAAGGCGGTGCAATGGGCGCCGGGCAGGCCCCCATTTCGGCCGGGCAACTGGTATTGACCATCAACGCAGATGTGTCTTACGCGCTGAAATAAGGCACCATCAGATTCGCATCTCACACACCATTCCGCCCCCTGCAACAAACGCAGGGGGCGGTTTTTTTATGGTTTATGATGAAACAGCAAGGGCCTTGCTGGCGGTTATTTTCAATACTGAATCTGGCTGATGCGCATCAGCTTGGACAGGCGGTGGGTGGCGGTGATGCGCCGTACGGTGCCGGTAAGGCCGCGCATAACCAGCGAATCTGTGATCGCACCTTCAGAGAAGTAATCCACCCCGCGCAGCAGGTCACCATTGGTGATGCCGGTGGCGGCAAAGAAAACATCATCTGAAGAAACCAGGCGGTTCATGGTCAGAACCTCATTAAAATCAACACCCGCCTCGCGGCCCTGCTCCAGCTCAAGCTCGTTGCGGGCCACCAGTTTACCCTGAATATTTCCACCCATGCAGCGCAATGCACAGGCCGCCAGAACCCCTTCGGGAGTGCCGCCCACCCCCATGAGAACATCAATACCCGTTTCGGGCAACGCAGTCATCAGCGCACCGGCCACATCACCATCAGGGATGAGACGAATGCGCGCGCCGGCTTTGCGGACTTCATTGATTAAGTCTTTGTGGCGCGGACGGTCCAGAATGACCACAACCAGGTCTTCCACCTTCTCACCCTGGGCTTTGGCAATATTCTCCAGGTTCTCACGCACCGGGGCCTCAATATCAATGGCATCATGTGCCCGGGGACCCACCGCAATTTTATTCATATAAAAGAAGGGTCCGGGGTCAAACATGGTGCCACGCGGGGCCAGTGCCACTACGGCAATAGAGTTCCAGATGCCGTGCGCCAGGGGGCGCGTGCCGTCAATGGGGTCCACCGCGATATCAACCAGCGGCTCTTCGCTGGCGCCCAGTCGTTCGCCATTAAACAGCATGGGCGCTTCGTCTTTTTCGCCTTCGCCAATAACAATCACGCCATTCATGTCGATGGTATTGAGAATTAAGCGCATGGCGTCGACAGCAGCCTTGTCCGCCGCAATTTTGTTACCCCGACCCATAAAACGACCAGCGGCCAGAGCAGCCGCTTCTGTAACCCGTACCAGTTCGAGCGCAAGGTTTCGCGTGGGCTTGGTATCTTTCATTATTTTCTCCTGAGTGTATACGGCCAAACGGAAGTGGATCGAAAAGGTGTTACCGCTTTGATTGTAACATGACACACCCCAAACAGAATTAAAAAAGCGCCTTTCCGGCGCTTTCTTTCAGAAAAACAAATCATTTCTTTCATAAAAAAGGGCGGCCCTACACCAAAAATTTTACCCCAGCCAGAGCGCCAGATAATACCCCAGGGTAACCGTCCACAACCACGAATCAACCCGGTCCAGAATACCACCGTGGCCCGGCAGAATATTGGAAGAGTCTTTTACCCCAAACTGGCGTTTGAGCATACTTTCACCCAGATCGCCCAGGGGGGTGATGGCGGCAATAACAC
>CAZQLE010000094.1:0-4235 GCA_964593905.1 uncultured Anaerolineaceae bacterium
ATACAAAGATAAACTTGACAAAATTTCTCCGATTAAATACAATTAATTTCGGTGGGACACTGAAACTTGAAAATGATAATCAAAAAAAGTACACTATAGGAGGCACACAATGAGTTTTTCAATGCCAGCTCTGCCCTACAAATTTGACGCTCTGGAACCAGCGATTGACGCGTTAACGGTAGAAATTCATTATACCAAACACCATCAAACGTACCTTACCAACCTGAATGCGGCGCTCGACAAGCACCCCGAACTGGCAGGACATAGTATTGAAGACCTGTTGACCCGTCTGGATCAAGTTCCCGAAGATATTCGCACTGCGGTGCGGAATAATGGCGGCGGGTTTTACAATCACACCCTTTATTGGAATCTAATGGGACCCAACCAGGGTGGAGAGCCGGCAGGCGCTCTGGCGAAAGCCATTGATGCCGCTTTTGGAGGTTTTGCTGCTTTTAAAAGTGAGTTTGAAAAAACTGGGCTGGGGCGTTTTGGCAGCGGCTGGGCCTGGTTGAGTGTAAAATCAGATCACAGCCTTGTCATTCACTCAACCCCCAACCAGGATTCTCCTCTGACAGAGGGCGCATTCCCGGTTTTAGGGGCAGATGTTTGGGAACATGCCTACTATTTGAAGTACCAAAATCGTCGAGCTGAATATCTCAGTAATTGGTGGAAAGTTGTCAACTGGGAGGAGGCTGAACGACGTTTTGCGCAAAAGCGATAACCATCTATCTTAATTGGAGGAAGCCATGACCCATGTAATAACCAGTCTATGTTTACGTGACGGTGGATGCATGACGGTCTGCCCGGTGGAATGCATCGTTCCCGGCAAACCCGAAAACCAGTGGCCCTGGTACTATATTGATTCAGACACCTGCATCGATTGTGGTGCATGTGTGCCGGAATGCCCGTTCGCCGCGATCTTCCCAATCGATGAAGTGCCAACCGCCTTCAAAGCAAAAGGTGGCGAAAAGCTCTCAATGCCGGTCGGCAGCGCTGGTTTTGCAGAAGTCTACGATGGAACCGATCACGAAGGTGAGAAGGTGCATCTCGAAGCCACGAAGAGTCTGGCAGCGGGTGAAGTGGTCGATTTGACCCCCGCCATTGCCGCCAACGATGCCTACTTTAAAGAGGGCCCTGGTTATTCCTCCGCAGGCTAAAACCATTTTGGTCTTGCATCATCAATTTGCGGAGGTTTTGACTGGTTCTGTCAAAACCTCCGTGTGTTTTTAGCCCCAACAGATTGCCATTCGAGCTTCCCGAGGAGCGCGGTCATGGAACAACCCGGTTTTCGAATTGAACGAGATTCACTTGGAGAAGTGCAAGTCCCCGCCCAGGCGTTATATGGCGCGCAAACAAAGCGCGCGGTGGATAACTTTCCGGTTTCGGGGCTTAAACCCTGGCCGGCTTTCGTCTGGTCAATGGCATTAATCAAGCGGGCCGCAGCCGAAGTCAACGCCGAGCTTGGCCTGTTGGACCCACAAAACGCCGGTGCAATTTCGCGTGCAGCAGAAGAAATCATGGCCGGCCAATGGGCAGAAATGTTTGTGGTAGACCCGTTCCAGGCCGGGGCAGGAACCAGCCACAATATGAACACCAATGAAGTAATCGCCAACCGCGCCACCCAGTTGTTGGGCGGCCAGGCAGGCGAATACCGCGTGCACCCCAACGATCACGTCAATATGTCGCAATCGACCAATGATGTCATCCCCACTGCCATCCGGCTGGGTTGTTTGTGGCGGTTGGATGAGCTGGTGTTGGTGCTGAAAAACCTGGTAACTGCACTGGAAGAAAAAGCCCGAGAATTTGACCCCATCGTAAAATCTGGCCGCACCCATTTGCAGGATGCGGTGCCGGTGAGACTGGGGCAGGAATTTGGCGGGTATGCGCGTGCGGTAGAGCGCGACATTGAGCGCATCCTCCGCGCTGCCGAAGGACTGCGCCGGCTCGGCATCGGCGGCACAGCGGCCGGAACCGGGCTAAACGCCCATGCTGAGTATCCCCGACGCATGGCAGCCAAAATTCAGCAAATCAGCAAATTGCAAGTCACCAGTGCAGATAATCTCTTCGAGAGTATGCAATCGATGGCCGACGCAGCCGATTTTTCGGCCGCGCTGCGCACCCTGGCGATCACCCTGACCAGAATCGCCAATGATTTTCGCCTGTTGGCCTCCGGGCCTTCAACCGGGTTGGATGAAATTCGTCTGCCCGCTGTGCAGCCGGGCTCAAGCATCATGCCGGGCAAGGTCAACCCGGTCCTCGCTGAAATGCTGAACCAGGCCATGTTCCATGTCATCGGGTGTGATACCACCGTCTGCCTGGCAGCGCAGGCCGGGCAGTTGGAACTTAACGTGATGATGCCCATCATTGCCCACAATTTGTTTGAAATGATGCAGGTGACGATTGGCGCAGTCAAAGCGTTTACCGAGCGGTGTGTCGTCGGGATTATGGCCAACCCCGAAAAGGCGCAAGCCTGGCTGGCGCGCAATACCATCATCGTTACCGCGCTCAACCCGCTCATCGGGTATGCTGCGGGCGCAGCGCTGGTCAAAGAGGCGCTGGCTTCTGACCGCACTTTGATTGAGGTGGCCGCAGAAAAAGCACGGGCCGGAAAACTGCTGCACCGCGATGGCAGTGCAGCAGTGAGTGAAGCCGAAATTTTAACTGCGCTAAGCGATCTGCGCGCTTTAACCGAGGGTGGAATTTACGGCAGCAGCGGCGGCGGATGAACACTGCGCTGCATACATTGCAGCCCCAATCATCCCGGCCTCGTTTAAGAACCTGGCCGGGACTATTTTTGTGCGCGGATTCATCAACGGCAGCACCTTATCAAAATGTTTGCTGCCCCCGCCGCCGATGATAATCAGGTCCGGCCAAAAAAGATCCTCAAGATAGTAAATATATTCTTCCAACCGGCCGGCCCATTTTCCCCACGACATATCTTTGCGCTGCCGGGCGGCATCAGAAGTGCGCCGTTCGGCATCCTTTCCGTTCATTTTCAAATGCCCAAATTCAGTATTGGGCAGCAGTACACCATTGGTAAAAATTGCCGAGCCAATCCCCGTGCCCAGTGTGAGCATAATCACCACGCCCTGGGTACGAAAATCCATGCCGGCCCCAAAGTAAATTTCAGCAATTCCGGCCGCATCGGCATCATTCGTAACATACACTGGCTGACCAGTCTCGCGGGTAAACAAATCATCCACCGCGGTGCCAATCCAAGATTGATCAATATTGGCTGCCGTTTGCACAACGCCATGCCGCACCACAGATGGAAAGCCCGCCCCCACTGGCCCTTCCCATTTCATCTGCTTTACCAGTTGGTTAACCGTGTTGGCAACCAACTCAGGCGTCGATGGGTTCGGCGTCAAGAGGCGTTCACGGGGCGTAACCAGTTCACCCTTTTGAACATCGATCACTGCGCCCTTAATCCCAGTTCCACCAATGTCTAAACCAAGAATGTGCATTCCAGCCTCCTACACGCAAAAATGGGGTCAGAAAGAGAATTCACGTCATTATGGACAGGCATTTCCCAGATGCTCTTCATAAGTTACGGCAAATAAATGGCGTCCAGAACCATCGCACGCAGCCCGAAAATAATAATACGGCGTCTCTGCCGGATATGCAACGGATTTCAAAGCATCCAGACCCGGATTGGAAATGGGGCCTGGCGGAAAACCGATTACTTGATAGGTATTATAGGGTGAGTTTATTTGCAGGTCTTGAACAGTCAGCGGGTTTGTCCACCAGGTTTCCTGCTGCTCGTTATATCCCACGGCATATTGAACGGTCGGGTCGCTATCCAGTTTCATTCCGGCCCGAATGCGATTGATGAAAACTGAGGCGATCATTGCCTGTTCTTCATCAACAACCGCTTCACGCTCCACAATCGAAGCCAGAATCACCGCTTCTTCCAGGCTAAACCCCTGCCGTTCAAATCCTGTCCGATAATCCGAATGAACTTCTTGAACAAAGCGGGTTAGAAAAATCTTTATAAATTCGGGCGGCGATATCTTGCGCACTACCGTATATTCGCCTGGCAGCAGATATCCCTCAACCTGATTATTGGCCGGCGCCTCAAACCCTTCGGGAAGACCCAGTCGTTCGGCATGGGTCACAAAATGCAAAAACTCATCCCGTGATACGCTGATCCCCGAAGTTGCCAGCGCATCTGCAATTTCTTCCGCCCGCCAGCCGGGCAGAATGACAAATTTAACCTCGCTGGGCGTCGCATCTTG
>CAZQLE010000094.1:4245-14350 GCA_964593905.1 uncultured Anaerolineaceae bacterium
CGTGCTCAACAGATAATCTCCAGCCTGCAAAGAAATATCCAACCCCGAATAGATCAGAAAAAGCTGAAAGACCGCCCCATCGCGCACCAAACCCTCTTCTTCCAGACGCGCTGCGATCACCTGAACAGGATCACCCAGCTCAACCCGAAACGGTCGGGGTTCCGGCGTGGTTGAAACGGGTCTGGTCACATCCTCCCAGTTCCAATACAGTCGAAAAGCCACCACATATTTCTCAAAACCGGTTAAGCGCGGGGCGGCCGGTCCAAAATCCTGTTCGGCCTGCCCCGGCAGGGTAACAGCGGCCAACGCCGCACCGGCTGCAACAATGCAAACCAGAATCACCAGACCAACAAGGATCACTTTTGTACAGGATGTGTTTTTTTGTTTCATCCTTCTCCAATGGTTCAACAGGCTGAGAATTGGAAAATTATGGAACCGCCCGGCACCCTGAAAAAAGCCCCAAATTTGAGGTGCTTTCAGGCCCCCGCCCCGATTACCCGACGATTACAAAATTGCTTTCACATACGATCCAGATAAGTTTGCAAAATATAGGTGGCAGCCAGGTCATCCAGATGGCCCGATCGTTTTTTTCGAGACGCACCCAGTGCAATTCGGGCCTGCCGGGCTGCCTGTGTGCTGCCGCTTTCATCCCATAAAATCACCGGCAGAGCTGTTAAAGCCTGCAAAGCCTCGGCAAAAACACGCGCATGGCGCGCCGAGCGGCCCTCATTCCCTTCGCCGTCCAATGGTTGCCCAATCACAATCTGATCCACACCCAGCTCCGCTGCGCGCCGCAAAATCTGCTGCGCATCCTCCAGCCGGTTGACATGTGAAATAACACCCAGCGGGTTGGCGATCATTCCGGTCGGGTCACTAACCGCCAGGCCGATCCTTTTCTCACCCAGGTCAACCGCCAAAATCCGGGCCATTACTGCACCTCCACCCGAATGCGCTGCTCAAAAAATGGCATCCGCTTCCACCACGCCGGGAAGAGATCAATTGCCGGTGGCGCTTTTAGTTGAAAGATGCGCGCAAGCGTCGCAGCCGCTTCAGTTTTAGATCTTCCTGAAACTGCCAGCAAGACCGCTTCACGGGGAATTTGCGGCGTTATTTTCCTAACGCCAAACATCTCCCATTTGATCCGGCTCTCATCCATCCGGGGTTGCCCAAGGTCGCTGACAAACAAAGAGTTAGCCACCGGCTGGTACCCTGATTTTAAAACCGCATCCATCGCGCTTTCTGTAACCACCCGAACATCGGATTCCTGAACAATCCAGATGGAATATTCGGCCTCCACGCTCAGGTTAATCCGGTCACCTGCCTGTCCAACAGGTGGGTCCAGTTTTTCATTCATCCGTTTGCTTTGAACCAGCGTATCGGGCAGCAGCTTCTCTCCCGGTTCGAGCTGCGCCTGAAAGCTCTCCAGGGCCAGTTTCTTCAATGTCTGCTCACTTTTATGTTTCAACATCTCAAAATCGGCCGCTGAAGGGGCCGGGCTCTCTCGATCGGTGCCGCCGCTGGTTTCTTCAGCGTTGAATACTTTCAGCCGAAGCCCCGCAAGGCCTTCCATTGCTCCAATCGATTGCGCCGCCACATTTCCGGTTGAACCAGCCTGCACCGCTTCAATGGCAGTCGTAACCTGCGGGTCTTCACCAGCCGGAACCGTAATCGTTTCGAGCGTGCGAAACCGGATCGGAGGTGTAGATAGCGTCAGCACAATCGTTCCCTGTGGAACGGTGACATCTTGATCGGTTATATTCTCAATGGTGACCAGGCCTCTCGCTGGCTGGTCGGGCACACGGGTGATTTGAGAGGGCGTCCCGCTTTCTTGATGGCTGACCACCACCGTTGCGACCCTGGCCGGCACAGCTCCGGTTACGGTCGGGCCGGTCACCTTTGGGCTGGCCCATACTTCCAATTTAAGGGTTTGTTCTTCTTCCAGCGGGCTCAAACGGATCACTCCGCCCGGAAGCAAATAGCCCGCCAGCAGAAAAACACTCACCAACCCGATCAGAAAAATCGCCCCCCGCAGAAATACAGGCAGAGAGCGGGCCCCACTTCGAAAATTTTCAGCTACCGACCGCTCCCGCTTGGGGAGAGTGTGAATTTTATGGCGCTTTTCCACCCCGGCCAAATCGCGACGCGGCCGCCGCCAGGGCTTTTGCTGTGCACTTTTCTCGTCATCAAAAACCGCAATCCCAAGTTCAAATGCATTGACGGCAATCTGCTCGTCCACCGTCACCAAACCCAACTGGGCCCCCAGACGAACCGCATGACGCTGAACCATAATAAGCTCCAGCTTTTCACGAAAAACACGCTGACTGCGCGGCAAAACAAGCAAAATCCGGTTCGAGCGACAGCCCGAAATTTTGTCGCGAATAGACAGCCGGTCGTCATGTTCATCAAGGGTGAGAATGGTCGTCTTCATTTCATTAAAATTATACTATCTGCTTGTGTTGACGAATAACGTCTTTTTCAATAAAATCAACCCATCTTGATTCTTGCATTTTAACGGGAGGCCGCACTGTGAAACTCTTTGTGCCTGGGCGAATTTGTTTACTGGGTGAACATTCAGACTGGGCCGGGGGATACCGTCGCTCCGACCCAAATATTGAAAAAGGTTTTGCCATTGCCTGTGGAACCAATCAGGGGGTTTACGCCGAGGTGGAGCCGCACCCATACGCCCTGACGCTCACCGCAACCACACCGGAAGGTGAGAAGATCGGTCCGGTTGAGATCGCCATGGACCCCGACACCCTGCTGGCCGAAGCGCGCGCAGGCGGGTTTTGGAGTTACGCTGCCGGGGTGGCCTATCAGGCGGTCATACACCACCAGGTGGGCGGTTTATCGATCAACAACTATCGCACAGACTTGCCCTTACAGAAAGGGCTTTCATCCAGCGCGGCCATCTGTGTTCTGGCGGCTCGCGCCTTTAACCGCATTTACAATCTCAAGCTCAGCGTGCGCGGCGAAATGGAACTGGCCTTTCGGGGTGAAACCACCACCGCTTCGCGCTGCGGCCGCATGGATCAGGTCTGCGCCTTTGGCGACCAGCCCGTATTAATGAGTTTTGACGGAGAGGAACTGGATACCCGTAAAATTAAAGTGGGGGCACCGGTGTATATGGTGGTGGTCGATTTAAACGCTCAGAAAGACACCCGTGAAATTCTCTCAAGCCTCAACGATTGTTATCCCATTCCGCAAAATGAAATTCAACAGGGCGTTCACCAGTTATTGGGCCCCATCAATCGTGATACGGTTCATCAGGCCATCACCTATTTACAACAGGGTGACACCCAGTCATTGGGAAGCCTGATGACCCATGCCCAGGTGCAATTTGATCAACTCGCCGCGCCTGCCTGCCCACAAGAATTAACCGCCCCAGTTTTGCATCAAGTCTTAAATTACCGCCCCATTCAGAGCCATATCTGGGGCGGCAAAGGGGTTGGGTCGCAGGGTGATGGGTCGGCCCAGTTTGTCGCACGCAGCGAAGCAGACCAGGAAGCGGTCATCAGTATTCTGCAAAAAGATCTGGGAATGAACTCATTGCGGGTTAATTTATTGCCTACACGCAAAGTACGCAAAGCGGTCATCCCGGCCGCCGGGTATGGCACGCGTCTCTTCCCCGCCACCAAGGCCACCAAAAAAGAGCTTTTCCCCGTCATCGACCGCGACGGCATTGCCAAACCGGCCATCCTGATCATTGTGGAAGAAGCCATTCACGCCGGGATCGAAGAAGTCTGCATCATCGTTCAACGGGAAGATCTACCCGCTTTTGAAGAGCTTTTCCATGCGCCGGTTTCGGATATGAATTACTGGAAACTTTCCCAGCGGTCGCAGGATTACGCCCGCCAAATTTTGGAGATGGGCAAGCGCGTGACCTTTGCCGTTCAGGAGCGACAGGATGGCTTTGGACATGCTGTTTACTGTTCGAAAGCGTTTGTTGGCGGAGAACCCTTCCTGTTGATGCTGGGAGACCATATTTACCGCTCGCGCAACTCAATGCCCTGCGCCGAACAATTAATCGAGGCCTATCAAGACCGGGAAGTCAGCGTGGTTGGCCTGCGCTCAACCCCGGCCGAAATCGTCAATCATTTTGGCGCTGTAAGCGGTGTCTGGATTGAAAATAACCGTCTGCTCAAAATTACCCAGTTTGCCGAAAAGCCCTCCGCCGCCTTTGCCCGCGAAAAACTGGTCGTCCCCGATCTGGCGCCGGATCATTTCTTGACCCTGTTTGGTCAATACGTCCTCAAGCCAGAAATCTTCGATATTCTCGATGCCCGAATCCGAACCGGCCAGCGTGAAGGCGGAGAATTCCAGCTAACCTCAGCGCTCGATCTTCTCCGACAAACCGATGGGTTTAACGGCTGGCTGGTCGAAGGAGACCGTTTTGACATCGGTCTGCCCGATGCCTATCTCGATACGCTGGTAAACTTCCGCATGACATAACAAAAATATTACCCGCCCTGCCCGCCGGGATAAAGCCTGCGTCTCAGGCTTTTTTCGGGGGGGCGGTCGGGCAGTTACATAAAAAAGATGTGTCATAAATCGGAATTGAAATCAGAGAGCGGAATTTGCATAATCAAACTAATTCCGCTCTTTATATTGCAGCCCGATTGTCCGGGTTTGGGCCAGATCTTTTAAAGCCTGCCTCAAAAAAATGAGAGCACCCCTTTCTTCCAGGAGACCAGAAGAATGAAACGATTATTATCTGGAAATGAAGCAATCGCTCGTGGCGCATGGGAAGCTGGCTGCGCGGTTGGTGCCGGATACCCCGGAACACCCAGCACCGAAATTCTCGAGACGTTTGGTCAATATCCGGCGGTCTTTGCCGAATGGGCGCCCAATGAGAAAGTGGCCCTGGATGCGGCCATTGGCGCCGCCTATGCCGGAAAACGGGCTCTGGCAACCATGAAGCATGTCGGCGTCAACGTGGCTGCCGATTCCCTCTTTTATGCTGCCATGACCGGCATCGAGGCGGGGCTCATTCTGGTCTCGGCCGACGACCCCGCCATGCATTCTTCTCAAAACGAGCAGGATAATCGTCAATATGCCCGTTTTGCCCGCATTCCCTGCCTCGACCCGCGCGACAGCCAGAGCGCACACGACCTGACCATCGCCGGCTTTGATCTGAGCGAACAATTTGACACACCGGTCTTGCTGCGCCCCACCACCCGCATTTGTCACACCAGCGGGCCTGTTGAGGTGAGTGAACAGCGTCTTTCACACCCCGGCATCGAGCGTTACCCGCGCAACACAGCCAAATATGTGATGATCCCGGCCCATGCCCGCAAACGCCACCCGGTGATTGAACAGCGCATCGCCGACCTGGCAGAATTTGCCGAGACCTTTCCCTATAACCAGATTGAATGGCGCGACACCGAACTGGGCATCATTACCGGCGGCATAGCCTATCAATATGCGCGCGAGGTTTTTCCTGCCGCCTCTGTGCTGCATCTCGGCATGGTCTACCCCCTGCCGCGGCGATTAATCGCCGACTTTGCCAGCCGGGTTCAAAAATTAATTGTCCTCGAAGAGCTGGACCCCTTTATTGAAGATCAAATTCGACTGATGGGCATTCCGCTTTACCATCCGGCCCACTTCCCCGCGCTGCGAGAGCTATACCCAATCACCAAAACGATCTTCCCGATCTTTGGAGAACTGGACCCGGCGGTTGTGCGAACGGCTGGCGCAAAGGCCGGTTTGCTGGAAGCGCCGGCTGAGAAGAAGCGCACCGTCACGGTGCTGGGCGAAACAGTTCTAGATCTACCCGTCCGCCCCCCCGTTCTGTGCCCGGGCTGCCCGCACCGCAGCACATTTTACATCCTGCATAAACTGGGTGTCCCGGTGAATGGCGATATCGGCTGCTATACCCTGGGGGTTGCCCCCCCGCTGACCACCAT
Source organism: uncultured Anaerolineaceae bacterium (assembly GCA_964593905.1). Lineage (GTDB taxonomy): Bacteria > Chloroflexota > Anaerolineae > Anaerolineales > Anaerolineaceae > CAZQLE01. The sequence goes on from CAZQLE010000094.1 coordinate 10,149, forward strand.
CGACACCTGCGGCTGCATGGGCGCCAGCATCGGCGTGGCACATGGGGCGGCCATCGCCGGTGACAAAGAACGCCATATCGCCGTAATCGGCGATTCCACCTTTTTCCATACCGGTATTCAGGCTTTGATCGATGTCGTTTACAATCGTTCAAACGTGATCACCATCATCATGGATAACCGTGTGACCGGCATGACCGGACACCAGGAAAACCCCGGCACCGGCTTTACACTGCAACGCAAAGAAACGGTGACCGTGGAAATTGAACCATTGGTCCGCGCACTTGGCTATCAAAAGGTCAAAACGGTTCCAGGTTATGATGTGGAAACCATCGAGAAAACGCTCAAAGAGTGGGTCAAAGTGGATGAACCCGCGGTGTTGATCACCCGCGAAGAATGTGCCCTTTTGCCTTCTGCCCGGGCACACTGGATGCCGCTCGAAGTGACCGAGCGCTGCAACGGTTGCACCGTTTGCTTCCGCATCGGCTGCCCGGCAATTCTAAAATCAACAACCCTCGACCCCAAATATCACCGTCCATTGGCACAAATTGACCCAATGCTCTGCACCGGCTGCGAAATCTGCGCCCAGGTCTGTCCGCGAGATGCCATTCTTTTCCGAGAACAAATTCTTGCCCGCCGGGCCGAAGAAACTGAGGAGGCAAACCATGAATAACAAGCTGCTGTCACTCCAGGGTTTTCCAACGGTTAATTTTCTTCTGGTGGGGGTTGGCGGGCAGGGCACCATTCTGGCCAGCAATATCCTGGCAGAGGTGGGGCTGCGCATCGGGTTTGATGTAAAGCAGGCCGAAGTGCACGGGATGTCGCAGCGCGGCGGGTCGGTTGTCTCCAATATGCGTTGGGCAAAACAGGTCTTTTCGCCCATCATCTCCAAAGGCGAGGCAGATATTCTCATCGCATTCGAGAAACTTGAAGCCGCCCGCTTCTCCGATTATCTGCGCCCTGAAGGGTTTATGTTCATCAATGATTACAGCATCGTTCCGGTAACCGTCAGCGCAGGCGACGCCATTTATCCCAGCGATGAAGCCTTGCATAAAAGTCTGGCAGCCATTACCCCGCGCACTTGCTGGGTGCCGGGTGTTGCGCTGGCCGAAGAGCTGGGGAACGCCAGAACGGCCAATATCATTCTGCTGGGCGCAGTCTCAGCCTGGATGGATATCGCACTGGAAGATTGGATGGGTGTTGTCGAGGCGCGGGTGCCCAAAAAGCATCTGGAGATCAACCAGAAGGCCTTTCTGCTTGGGCGGGAACGGGCATTAAACCAGTAAATAAATCGTCTGGGCGATCAGCACAACCTTACAATACTATCAGCCAGGGTTAGTTGGCAAAACCCTCGCGTTGGTTTACACTATTGATTATGCACGAAGTTGAGCAACTGCGAACCCTTCGGCCTATCTGGTTGCATCGGGCATTGCAAAGCCTGGTCCGTGGAGCGGGTCTGCGTGAAGACTTTTCTACACAAATGGAAAGGTTTTATGACCTGTTGGAAAGATCGGTCGAGACCGGCAACCCGGCCTGGTTGGATTCGCTGTTGGCGCAATGGGCCGCCTCGCTGACCCAAACCGATCTTGAAGCCGGCTCAAGCAGCCTGACCTGTTTTATCAACGAACTGGTGCAGTTGAGCTATGCCACCATCTGCGAAACCCTTGATGAGACCTCTTCCATCCAACTGTATGGGTCTTTGCTCAATGTATTTTCGTATGCGTATGACCGCGCTGCACAATACGAAATTCAGGCCCGCATTGCTTATGTATCCAATGAATTGAACAAGGCCCAGCAAAACCTTGAGCGGTTGGATCGCAGCAAATCCGATTTTATCGCGGTTGCCGCACATGAACTCAAGACGCCATTAACCCTGGTGGAAGGTTATACCGCCATGCTCGGCGAGACGATGAATGGCGACCCACGCGCATCGGCACACACCTATCTGGTCAAAGGAATTCATAATGGCACCCGCCGCTTGCAAATGATCATCGACGACATGATTGATGTGTCGCTGATTGATAACAACATGCTTAAGCTCAACTTTCAACCGGTGTGGATCAATCGGCTTCTGAGCGCCCTGTCGGGTGAGCTGGAGCCCATTTGCAGTGAACGATCCTTAAAACTGGAAATCGAGAATTTTCCGGGCGCCGCTGAAATGACCTTTGGCGATCCTGAGCGTTTGCTGCAACTATTACGCAATGTACTCACCAATGCGGTTAAATTCACGCCAGATGGTGGAAAAATCACGGTAACGGGCAAGAAACTTCCCGGTTTTGTTGAAGTGGAAATCATCGATACCGGGATCGGCATTTCACCGGAAGACCAACCCTATATCTTTGAAAAATTCGGCCGGCTGGGGAACATATCGCTGCACTCCAGCGGCAAAACAAAATTCAAAGGCGGTGGTCCGGGCCTGGGGCTTCATATCGCGCGCGGCATTATCGAATCGCATGGCGGCGCCATCTGGGTCGATTCACCCGGTTATGATGAAAACACCTGCCCCGGATCCATTTTTCACTTGCTGCTCCCGCAGCGATCAGAACCGCCTGACCAAAAAATGGCAAAATTGTTCAAACCCGTGGTCGAACGATAGTTGCCTGTTTGCACAAATCGAGTAAAATTCAATTCTATGTCTAAGCGAATACCTGAACCAACACAACGCCCCAAAGAAAGAGCTTTTTTGGTTGGTGTTGATCTGCGCAGCGACCCGTCTCTATTAACCATGGAAGACAGTCTCGCTGAGTTAACCCGCCTGGCCGAAACAGCCGGGTTGGAAGTCGTCGGAGAGACCTACCAGCGTATGGAGCATCCGAATGTAGAAACCTATGTCGGTTCGGGTAAGGTTGAAGAAATTCGCGCCCTGGCAGAAGAAATGCTGGCCGATGTCATCATCTTCGACAACGAACTTTCTCCCCGGCATCTGAGAGAACTGGAACAGCGTCTCCCCAAACTGCGCTTTTTGGATCGCACCGCCTTGATTCTCGATATTTTTGCCCAGCATGCCCATACCCGTGAAGGCGCTTTACAGGTGGAACTGGCGCAATATGAGTATCGACTCCCGCGATTAACCCGCGCCTGGACCCATCTGGCCCGGCAGGCCGGCGGCGGCGGCGGACGATCGGGCAGCGTGGGCGGCGTAGGGCTGCGCGGCCCCGGCGAAACCCAGTTGGAAGTGGACCGCCGCGAGATTCGCAAACGAATCAGCACGCTGCGGGCAGAACTGGAGAAAGTGCGCGTACACCGCCAACGCTACCGCTTGCAGCGCAAACGAACCCGTATTCCGGTCATCTCATTGGTCGGATATACCAATGCCGGAAAATCAACCCTGCTCAACACGCTTTCACGCGCCGGTGTTTTTGCGGCCGACCAGCTTTTTGCCACGTTAGACCCCACAACGCGGCGGGTAGAGCTTCCCGGTGATCACGTTACGCTCTTTACCGATACGGTCGGGTTTATTCAAAAATTGCCCACCCAGTTGGTGGCCGCCTTTCGCGCCACACTGGAAGAAATTAACGAAGCCGATTTATTATTACACGTGGTGGATATCTCGCATCCCAACGCAGACGCGCAATATCGTTCGGTGCAACTAATTCTTGAAGAGATCAAAGCAGATCATATCCCGGTCATCACCGCGCTGAATAAAACAGACCGGCTGGCCGATCCGCAGGCCGCCCAAAACCTGATCGAAAGTTTGCCCAATGCTTATCTCATCTCTGCGCTCACAAAACAGGGGCTGCCTGAGCTTCTAAAAGCCATTGAAAGTCAGCTATACGAAACCATGCTGCCCGTTCGTTTACGAATCCCCTACCAGCAGGGCCAGATTATCGCTTTGTTCCATGACCAGGGTCAGGTTAGCCGCGTGGAACATGGCCGCGGCGGCGTGCAAATGGACGGGTTGATCCCCGGCCGTTTGTTCACCACTTTCCAACCGTTTTTCGTGCAAGACCAGCCCGAACCGGATGATGAAGAAAGCATCGATTGAGGTCAATATGTTGCAGTGGTTTTCAAATGCACTGGACTGGCTCTCAAATTTTCTCGCCCATCGCAAGGGGCTGTTGCCTTTAATCGCCATTGTGCTGATCATTTTCAATTTCGTTCTGACCGCCACTGGCAATTCATGGCTGGCCGAGACAAATTTCTTTCTTCACCTCGGGCTCATTCTGGCAATTTTGGGTTTCATGTTCGCCTGGGCGCTATAGGGT
>CAZQLE010000095.1:0-11958 GCA_964593905.1 uncultured Anaerolineaceae bacterium
TTCTCGCGTAGCAGGCGGATGATCGTATCTTCTGCCACGGCTTCGGGATCGGTTTCCAGCGCTTCAGACAGGCGGCCGGCCAGGCGTTCATCACGCCGGGCAGCCATTTCGGCGCGGGTGGGAATGGCAAACACTTTGAGCGGCTGACCGGAGAAAGATTCGATCTGCGCCGGGCGGCGGCGTTCGCGCGGGGTCAGGAAGGTGATTGCAGTTCCCGAGCGGCCGGCGCGGCCGGTGCGGCCGATGCGATGAATGTAGGCTTCTTCGTCGTGGGGGAAGTCGAGGTTAAAGACATGTGAAACGTTATCAATATCCAGACCGCGGGCGGCGACATCGGTGGCGATGAGCAGCGTGGTGGAACCGCGCCGGAAATGATTGAGCACCTGTTCGCGGCGGGCCTGGTTCAGGTCGCCGTGCAGCGCCTCGGCCGAGAAACCCTGTTGGAAGAGTTCATCAGCCAGTTCCTGCGCGCGGGCCTTGGTGCGGGTGAAGATCAGCGCACTGGTCACTTCTTCCACAGTCAAGACGCGCACCAGCGCATCCAGTTTGTCATCTTCGCGCACCCAGCAGTAACGCTGCTCGATGCCGGCAACAGTTCGTTTTTCGGGTTGGATCGAAATGGTCTGAGGTGATTTTTGGTAACGTTCGGCCAGCCGGCGAATGGCAACGGGCATGGTGGCCGAGAAAAGCGCCACCTGACGGCCTTCGGGGGTCTCGGCCAGAATGGTTTCGACATCTTCGATGAAGCCCATTTCGAGCATTTCATCGGCTTCGTCAACCACCATGAATTGGACGGCGGAAAGATCCAGAGCGCCCTGACGCATCAGATCGAGCAGGCGGCCGGGGGTGCCGACCACAATGTCGACCCCGCGTTGAAGCTGGCGGGTCTGCACGGTGTAAGATTGGCCGCCGTAGACGGGCAATACCCGAATATGGCTGCCGCGGGCCAGGGCTGTGGCGGCCGAGGCTACCTGAATCGCCAGTTCGCGGGTGGGGGTTAACACCAGGCCGTGGATGCCTTCCGGCTCGATCCGTTCGCCCTGAATGATGGATTGCAGCATGGGCAGTACAAAAGCGGCGGTTTTACCTGTGCCGGTCTGCGCCTGACCGATTACATCCTGGCCGGTCAGTAAAACCGGAATGGCAGCCGATTGAATCGGGGTGGGCTCTTCAAAACCCATCTGAGAAACTACCTGGACCAAGTCATCGCTCAGCCCTAATTGATCAAATCCGAAAGTCATAATTCTCCAACAAATTTACACAAAAAAACGCCCTGCCTGAAACCGGCAAGGCGCACAACCAAGCACGATCACAAAATATGCTTCTTTAACAAACAGATTATAACAGGTTTTTCTCAATTTTCCAGGGCGATTTTTGATGAAATTAAAAAATTCACCGGGCGTTGATGCCCCGAAAAGACGCGCAGCGCAGCCGGCGGGTTGTTAAAACAACACTGGTTCGGGCGATGTTCGCCCGAACCAGTGTTGTTTTTGGTCAGCCTGTTCAGGCGTAGAGCGCTTCGTGCCATTCCTTATGAAAGAACTGGCAAGTGCAGCCGGCGACGGCCTGTTCATAACTGAGCGGTTCTTTGCTCTTGCGGATATTGCGCAGATAGATCAGCCGGTTTTCAATTGCCGCAAGATAATTCTCGCGGCCGAAGATCGGCGCGCCGTGTGCAGGCAGCAGGGTGAGATCGGCGTATTCTTTCAGTTTTTCCAGTGAGGCGATATGATCATCCAACTGTGGAAAATCAAGCGAGGGCAAAATGGCCTGTCCGTCATTGGTCTGCATCAGATCATCACCGACATGGATGAAGGCATCGTTGATAATGGTGTAGACCGCGCAGGGGGCGTGGCCGGGCATGACGATGAATTTGAATTTAAAGCTGCCAAAGGTCACTTCGTCGCCATCGGCCAGTTTTTGGCTGGGGGTAAAGAAGCGCTGTTCGTCGCGGGGCAGCATGCGCAGGGTTTTCATAAAGTTTTCGCTGCCCAGTACCGGGGTTTTGGGCAAAACCTTCAGGCCGCTGATATGGTCGGTGTGAAAATGAGAAATCAACACCTGCTGCAGGGTGTACTCATTTTCGGTCAAATCTTCCAGTACATCGGCGGCGTGAACTTCATACCCCGCGTCGATGAGCATGACCTGCTGTCCGTTAAAAAACGTATAAAGGTTAAACCCAAAATGTTTACCCGGTTCGGGAGGGAACTGATACAGCAAAAACTGATCGGCGAGGGTAATCTTCTGCATTACTTGCTCCTGAGAAAGGCCATTCCATAGATTCCTGGGGGTTGCATTCATTATCCTAAAAACGGGCGGTTTTGGCAATGTTAGCGAGAGGATTCATTGGCAGCCAGTTTAAAACAGGGCGTATTTCTTGTTTTGCTGACAGATTCTACAAAAAAGTGCGAAATTAGGCTACAATCATACGAATTAATCACCTGGTGACAACTCTACTTTTGGAAAATTGATGGACAGGGTAGGATTTGCACCGAAAACTGGAGCTTGTATGGAAACCGGATCTTATGAAATTATTGACGGCAAAGTCATCCTGCGCATTCGCGACCGCATTTGCGATACGCCGGAACGTTTACTCAACAGTCAGCTATTCGCGGTGATTTTGCGCCGTTGTGTGGCCGATCTTGAGCGACATAATTCTCATTTGCTCAATATTTTCAATCGAAAGCCGGTGACCAATAGCGATTTGCACCTGCTGGTGAGAACACTGGGCTTTTTAACAAAGCTGCCGGCCGATCTGGTGCCCAAAGTGGTCGAAGGTTCAGATCAGTTTTTCCGTGACCCGATGATGTTCAACGATTTTGTTGAATATCTATACAACCACTGGCGCAGTTTGCAGCGTTTAATCATCTGTGATTCGGAAGGTGACCGGTTTGATAAGCGCCCCTACCGCACCTTTCACAGCACGGTTGAAACCCTGACCCATCTGGTGCGCAGCACTTACCGCGATATTCAAGAGAACATTACCGGCAAGCACCCCTCCATTTATCGCCAGGTGCGTTCTGGCGCTGAGATCGCGACCATTGCGCTGCCCAAAGATCTGTATTACCCCGAGAGCTATTCCACCCGTCTGGGGGCGGTGCCGGTAATCCGGCAGGTGTTGATTTACCCACCGCTCATCTTTAACCCGCCGATGAACAAACGCACCGGGGTATTTGAACGGGTTTATTCCAACCCGCTGGATGCTTTGAATGTAAAGAAAAATGACTGGCTGTGTTACCCCGCCAAGGTGGGCTCACTGCTGATTATGATTTATTTTTCGCTGCGTTATTTTGAACTGGGTTTTTCGCTTTCGAACCTGTTTGAGCTGGCCGAAGATGATTTTATTCACCGCAAACCGGATGCCGTTTTTCTATACGGCGTTCCCGAGCAAGATTTCCCCAGCCTGGGGCAGGGCCAGACGATCTTTTATGATGACGAAGCCAGTGATATGTTGATTGCCGCCATCCCCGATCACAAAAAATTCGGATATTTTGGCTATCTCAAAAAGATGGTGTTGACGCTGCACAATATCAAGATCATGAAAATGGGGCGCATGCCGTTTCATGGCGCGATGGTCAACCTTTCGGTGCGCGGCAGCGGCAGCCACAATGTGCTGGTGATGGGCGATACCGGGGCGGGAAAATCGGAAACGCTGGAAGCGCTGCGCAACATCGGTTCGGACGATATCGAGGATATCACCATCATTGCCGATGATATGGGTTCGCTGGAACTGGATGAGCATGGGCGCGTGATGGGTTATGGCACCGAGACCGGCGCGTTTGTGCGCCTGGATGACCTGAAACCGGGCTATGCATTCGGGCAGATCGATCGCACGATCATTATGAGCCCCAGCGAGGTTAACGCGCGCGTGGTGCTGCCTGTGACGACGTACGACACGATCACCCGCGGTTACCCGATTGACCTGGTATTGTATGCCAATAACTATGAAGCGGTGGATGCGGATCATCCTGAAATTGAGCGGATCGCCACCGCAGACCAGGCGCTGGAGATCTTCCGCGCCGGCAAAGTGATGAGCAAGGGCACCACCACGTCCACCGGCCAGGTTCAGACGTATTTTGCCAATGTTTTTGGCCCCACACAATATCAAGAGGAGCACGAAGTGTTGGCGCGCAAATTCTTTGACGCTTTTTATGCCGCAGATGTGTTTGTGGGGCAGATGCGCACCCAACTGGGGATTGCCGGACGCGAAGAAACCGGCCCTGAGAGTTCGGCCCATGCGCTGTTGCGTATGCTGCAAACAGCGGGGCATATGCGAAAATAACCCTGCCGCCCAGGCCCACGCCATACGTGATATTTTTGGCTGATAAGCGGCTCTTGCAGGAAGAATGTATAAAATACCGCGTCGGGTTTTGCTCCTTGAGATCAACACCCGGCGCGGTTTTTAGGGGCGCCAGATGTCTGATCCGTCTTTTTTGTTTCCCTCGCGCACATTACGCGACCTGACCCGCCTGCTGCGCTGGCGCTTTAAGCGCCATGCCGGCCAGACGCTGCGCGAAGTCTATGATCTGGACCCGGCGTTTCTGGAGCCGGAGCCAGCCTTGCAGTCTTTTACGGTGGCGCATCAGGCCGAGATTATCACGATTCTGAAAAATCCGCTGGGCTTCGAAGCCGTGTTGGATGTGTTTGTCACTTCAGCACTGGAGTTCACCTATGCCAGCAACCAGTTTATTAACCTGGATGCGGCTGAACGGCAGTTGTTTCGCAAGTTGTATGCTGCTTATCTGGGGCAAATTTTGGCGCTGCTGCAGCGCGCCGCCGGCCAGGATGCACTGCAAGCAGAATTGCCTGCACTGCTGCATGAACATTTTCTGGCGCTGCGCGCCAACCTCGAACGGTTTTTTGACCCTGAACTGCGCCGCGAGGTTGAGAAGAATGTGATTCTGACCCCGGTGGTTTGCGCCCATTATTCGCCCGAATTTCAGTTGCGCCTGCTGCGCCTGGCGGTGGAGGATCTGGTGGAGCCGGTTTTGGATCTGGGCTGCGGCAAACAGGGTGCGCTGGTGCAATATCTGCGTGAACAGGGGGTTGAGGCGGTGGGGGTGGACCGGCTGGTGGACGACTTGCCCGGTTTGCGGATTGCCGATTGGGAGACTGTGCGCTTTTCACCGGGCAAATGGGGCACGATACTTTCGCACATGGCTTTCAGTCACCATTTTCAGTTTCATCACCATTACCGTTATGGCCGGGCGCGCACCTATGCGCGCCAGTATCGGGCCATGTTGGATGCATTAAAGCCGGGGGGCAGCCTGGTGTATGCGCCGGGACTGCCGTTTATTGAAACACTGCCGGGCGAAGCGTTTGTGGTGTACACCTGGCCGGTGAACGGTGAGGCGGCCACAGCCACGCGGGTGACCAGAGTTTGATGCGTTTTTTTGGCCTCTTTGCCGGCCAGGAATCAAAGTGGGGTTTTCCAGGTCTTGACAATTCGTTTTGTTTTGGCTATTCTATATACGTAGTTAAATAACTACGTATATAGGGAGCTGGATCATGAAATGGCAAACGATTAAGAACCCGGCCGTATTGCGGATTGGGTTTTCAGAAACGGTCAGTGCGATTGGCGATTGGATTACCATGATGGCGGTGTTTGCCATGCTGGTTTTTCGCGGCGGCGGGGGGGTGGTTGAAAGCAGCGGGGTCTTTCTGGCCGGGCTGCTGCCCATTTTGCCGGCCAGCATGGCGGCCGGCTGGTTGTGCGACCGGGTGGACCGCCGTACCCTGATGGTGGTCAGCCAGATTGGCTCGGGCATTGTGGTGAGCGGGTTGTTTTTTGTGCGCGAGCCGTGGCTGATTTACCTGCTGCTGGCGCTGCAGGCCGTTTCGATCTCGGTTATGACCCCGGCCCGCCAGGCGGTGATCCCCACGCTGGTAACGCAAGACGAACTGGTAAAGGCAAATGCCCTGTTGCAGCAATTGGCCAGCCTGACCAAGATCGGCGCGCCCATGCTGGCGGGTGCTGTGCTGGCGGTGTTGAACCCGCATCAGGCGGTGCTGCTGGATGTGGCGTCTTTTTTCATTTCGGCGGCGGTGCTTTCGCGGCTGCCGGCTTTGCCCCCCACCGCCAAAAGCGCTGCTGCGGCTCAAACCGGGGTTTCAGAGCTGCCTGTTTCGGGGCTGCAACTGCTGCGCCGGAGTGCAGATTTGCAGCGCTTGTTTGTGGGTGTGTTTTTTAGCATTGCGGTGATTGTGGGGTTCGATGTTCTCGCTACGGTCTTCATTCGGGATGAGCTGGGCCGGGGCGAATCCTTTTTTGGGATGAGCATTGGGCTGGTGGGCGCCGGCACACTGCTGTCATCGCTCTGGCTGATGGTTCGTAAGCGCGGGGTGTCACCCTGGCGTGATCTTGCCCTTGGGATGCTGCTGCTGGGAACCATCCCCCTGACGCTGGCGGTCTCGGGGTTGATTGGTCAGGCGGAGGTTGGGCTGGTTTTGATGCTGGCAGGTTGTTTGCTGGGTGGGATGGGCAATGGTTTTGTGCATATCCAATCGGCTACCCTGCTGCAGCTCTCTTCTCCGCCGGCGATGCTGGGCCGGGCGGGTGGCATGATGCAAAGCACGGCCACTGCCGGGCAGTTGATCGGCGTGTTGGCGACGCCGCTGCTGGTGCCGGGGCTGCTCTCGCTGACCGAGTTCTTTATCATCTCAGCGGTGTTAATGGCGCTGTGTGCCGGCTGGGTTGCTGTACAATGGAAAGGGTCGAAAAAGTCTGCCATTGCCGAGATGCAGCAAACGGTTTCTTGATCGGCCGTCTTCCAGCGGCTGATTTCCGCTCCGAATTTTTAAGGGGTCTTTTATGACGACAAATCTCATTGACCAACCTGGCTGGTTGATCACCCGCTCGATTGCACTGGAACTGGATACCGCGCTGTCTTTTTTTACCGGCGGCATGATTGGCAGTGAGCGTCAGGCAGATTTTGCGCAATTGATTGCGGCAATGCCGGTAGACTGGTTGGAAGACTGGCGCACCCGGTTGAAAACCGGTTTTCAACACAGCGATTTACTGGAGATCTTTGGCTGGCTGACAGACCGTTTGCTGGAGCCCGATTATGCTGCGGCGACGCTGCCCATGCGCGATTTAACGCTGGAAACCGCGGCGCAAAAAATTGGGCTGCCGGTTGTAACGGGTGAAGCGCCGGATATTCTGGCGCAGCGCCTGACGGAGGCAATTTTGGCGGTGCGTTTGTCGGCTTATCACGATTACGGGGTTCATTTCCTGCCAGAGGCAGAGCAGGGGCAGCGCCGCGCAGTGGAACGCGCCATTCAGATTTTGCGGGAAGACGGCCTGAAACACTGGTTCTGGCACTGGCTGGATCGTTTTTACTATCAGGTTTACCAGCCCTGGCGCGTGCTGCGCGAGGGGGTGATGACCGGCCTGGAGCAAACCGCATCGGCTGTGCTGGGCCAGACTGCGGGCATCCCAGACCTGACCTGGCTGCCGGCGCAAAACCCGCTGCTGCGGTTTCCAGAACTGAAGGACGCCGTGCAGGCCGGAAAGCTGCGGGTGGTTTTTTGGGCGGAACCTTTTGGCATGGCAGATAACTGGCTGTCGCTGCCGGGCATGGTGATGGTCTCATTTGCCGAGCCGGGGGTGATCTTTGAAAATTTCTCGTCTTTTGCCGGTCAATTGGCCGGGCGGCTGCAAGCCGTGGCCGACCCGACCCGCTTGATCATTTTGCGGTTGATCCGTTCCATCGGGTTGACCAATACCGATATGGCCGAATATCTGGGCCTGGCGCGGCCGACCGTGTCGATCCATGCCCGCTTGCTGCGTGAGGCCGGGCTGATCGAATCGCGCCCCGAGGGGCGAATTACCCGCCATGAAATCAAACCCGAGGCGGTGCGCCAGTTGTTCAGCGATCTGGAACGGTTTTTGGATCTACCCCGCGGCTGAACCTTTTTTCAAACCTTTGCGCATCTCGGTAAGCGCCCAGTGGTAGTGGCTGCTGGTGGCGGGAATGAGATAAGTGGAGAGGGCATTCTGGCGGGTCCAGGGGAAACGACCGCGTTCAAAAATATCCTCATTGCTCAAAGCGTTGACCAGTGCCCTGACCCTTTGGTGAGAGGCCTCAAAAGCAGCGCGCGCTTCAGCAAGCGATTCACCGCAGTGCGCTGTGTAGATGGCCTGGTTTAAGGCAGGGGTCTGGCCCCAGTTATACCCGCTGGCAGGCATGGCGGGGGTTTCGCCGCGCAGACCGCTCTCGTGCCACCCCATGAATAGATCCTGCCAGGCGGTCAGGTGGGCCAGCACATCTTTGACAGCCCATTCGCCGACAACTGGCCGGTCACAGGCTGGCGCGTCCAGGCTGTCGACCAGCGCCATCAAGGCGCTATATTGCTTATCCATTTCTATGAGCAGGTCTTTACGGGTGGCCGGTTTGGGCATTTTCATCACCTTGTTGACAGGGTTTGCAGACTGAGGATTCAGGTATTTGTTAATCACCCGAATTGGCATTAGTATAGGCAAAAACACCCCGGGATGCTTGATGTTTTTTGCGTTCTTTGCGGGTATGGTACTGGTTTGAGTTTCGCCTCGGCCAGGCCGGACGCCCCGGTGAGATTAACCATCTCCAGATGCGCAAAAGAAATCAAGACGCTGTGTTGGTGAGACCGTATACTGATGACAACGCTGCGCAGCAATTTTTCTTGATGAGGTGCTAAACGATGAGCAATTTGAAAGAAACCGTTTTTCAGATGAAACCCATCGGCCAGATTCGTCGTGAAAATGACGAAATTCGGCTGGAAGTATTTGAACCTTACCGCGCAGGCCTGTTGGACCTGGAAAAGTTCAGCCATGTGACGGTGGTGTGGTGGGCCCATCACCTGGATGACCCGGAAAGCCGGCAGATTTTGCGCGTCTGGCCCCCCTATGCTGCTGAAATGGAGACGGGGGTATATTCCACCCGTTCGCCGCGGCGGCCCAACCCGGTGTTGATGACCGTATGCCGGGTGCTGGGGCTGGATGTTGCCACCGGAATTTTGCGGCTGGAAAACATCGACGCGATGGATGAGACCCCGGTGGTGGATCTTAAACCGTATATCCCGGTAACCGACCGGGTGGAGGAAGTTCGCGTGCCCGAGTGGATGCAGGACTGGCCTGACCGATTTCCGGCTGAGGGCATTGGCCTGGAAGAATACAACCCGCAGGAAACCGATTGATATGTACCCTTTTTCAGACCCCGGTACGCACGCCAGGGTCTGAAAAAGAATGAACAAGGAGCAGCGATGATTGCACCGGCATACTTTGAAGAGGCAGACCGGCTGTGGCTGGCCGGGGTCAGTTTTTATGGCGATCCGTTTCAGGCAGCCGGTGATTGGTCGGCCGAAAATGAGATCGGTCGTTTATGGCAGCGTTACTTTGCCGTCCATGAGCGCGCACCGCTGGAAGGTGTCGTACACCCCGAACGGGCCTATGAAATCCATTTTTGGACCCCCGAGAGTTCTGCCAAAGGATATTTTGAAGTATTTGTCGGCCAACAGGTGACTGCGCCGCAAGAGATACCGGTCCATTATCTGATTAAGGTTCTGCCGCAGGTGAAATATGCCGTGTTTGAACTGCAGGGAGAAACGATCACCGCAGATTGGCCGCAAATGATCTACCGCCTCTGGCTGCCGCAGTCGGGGCTGGTGGAGGCGTATCCCTTCACCATTCAACGGTACGATGACCGCTTTTTGGGTTTGGACCGGGTGGCGGAATCGACGCTTGAAATTCTGGTCCCGGTAAAGCAGTCAGTATGAACATGGATGCTGTGCTGCGCGCGGCAGCGTGGGTGGAACAGCATCTGACCGAGCCGCTGCGGGTGGAAGAGATGGCGGCTGCGGCCGGGTATTCGTTGTTCCATTTCTCCCGTTTGTTCAATGGTCTGGTGCAGCAGCCGCCGTATGAATATCTGCTGCGCCGGCGGTTGTGTGAGGCGGCGCGCATGCTGCAAAAAACCGATGCACGCGCAATTGACGCGGCCATGCAATATCAGTTTAACAGCCCTGAAGTCTTTAGCCGGGCATTTGTGCGGGTGATCGGGGTAACCCCGTCGGCCTGGCGGCAGTCGGGCCGGGTGGATGCCCGGCGTTTTCTGCCGCCCTTGACCCGCGCGTATCTTGAGGTGTTGCAGCGGCAGCGTGAATGGCAGTTGAAGTGCGAAAGAATTGAACCTGCCGCGCTGAACGGCGATTGGACGATCTGCCATTACGATCGGGAGCCGCAAGCTTTATCTGCTGCGGCGGGTGAAGTGTTTACAATGCCTGAAGACGCACAAACACTGCTGCGTTTTTCTTTTAAGGCCGCTCTGGTTGAGGTGGACCTGATTTGCCGCTTTTTATACCACTGCTGGCTGCCGCGCACGGGGTATTGCCCGGCCGGGGCGGCAGACTGGCGGCGCTTTTCAACCGAAACGGCCACGCAAATCGATGTACTGATTCCGGTGCGGGGGAACGCAAAAACCGGCTGACAAATACCTTGACAGGGAAGCATTTGAATTTTATAATATGAACTTAAGGTTCACATTATATGGATAATAAATTCATTAATTCTTATGCGTTTATCCTGGAGCTGGAACAACTCGGTCTGGTCACACGCACCTTCCGGCGGTTGGACCCTGAACGGCAGCAAGGGGTGGTGACGGCAGTGCTGGAAGAAGCAGCGGATGCCGGCCCGCTGGATCTGAACATCAAGCGCGTTGCAGAGCGCAGTGGTGTGTCGGTCGGTTCGCTGTACCAGTATTTTGGCAGCCGGGAGAACTTGCTGGCTTTTGCCATTGAGCTGGTGGTTCGTTCAACCGTGGCGTTGTTTAACGAGGCGCGTCCATTTTTGGCGCAGATGCCGCTGCGTGAAGGGTTGTCTGCCTATTTGCAGGGTGGAATGGAATGGACGGCTGCCCAGCGGGGGGCGGCGCGCTTTTTTGCCCGGGCAGCTTATCAGGGTGACCCCGGTTTGTCTGAAAAAGTGGTGGCGCCCATAGCGGCTGTGATGCTGGATATGGTGCGCGACATGCTGGCCGCCGCGCAGAAGCGGGGGGAACTGCGCCCCGGGCTGGACCTGGAAGCGGCTGCGCGGGTGGTAAACA
The DNA here is from genome assembly GCA_964593905.1 of uncultured Anaerolineaceae bacterium. Taxonomy (GTDB): domain Bacteria; phylum Chloroflexota; class Anaerolineae; order Anaerolineales; family Anaerolineaceae; genus CAZQLE01. The sequence continues at coordinate 11,079 of CAZQLE010000095.1, forward strand.
CTGTGTTGATCGCAATAGGAGATGCTCAGTTGCTGCCGTATCTAAACCGCTACTACCTTTTGACCGGTGAAACTGTCACGGCTGAAAAGGCCGTGGAGATGGTTTTCAGCCTGCTGGAACACGGATTATTTTTGGAATCGTCCCATGAAAATTCTCTTTCTAACCCGTAAGGCCCTGGTGGAATTCTCGCGGGACCGGCAACTGGCCGCCGTATACCTTTTCTTTCCGGCGTTAATGGTACTGCTGTATTTTTATGCCTTTGGGCAGACCACCAGTATGGCCGGCTATTTGACCTTGCTGGTGGAAAATCGGGACCAGGGGCCGTATGGAACGCGACTGCTGGCCGAGCTTCACGCTGCCCGCTTTGACGGCCAACCGGTTTTTACCATCATTGAAGACCTGCCCTCTCGGGCGGGAATGACATTTTTGGAAGAGGGCAAAGCTGCCTTAAAAATGGTGGTGCCCGCCGATTTTTCGGACCGGCTTGAGAACCCCGGCAGACAGGCCGCCGTGATTGAACTGTACGGCGACCCGTTGAGCGATACCTATGTCTTCTCGCGCAGCTTTTTATCCGACCTGCTGCGAACCTTTGGCGACCGCCAATCTGGATGGAACCAGCCGCTGCCCGTGCAGTATGAGTTTTTGCCAAACACTGGCAAGATCAGCGATTTTCAATTCGGTGTGCCGGGTATTTTGTGTTTTGGCATCCTTTTTGGGGTGATTAGCTCTGCGCTGGTACTGGTGCGCGAGAACACCTCGGGGGCATTAAAACGGCTGAGAATGAGCGGTGTTTCGGGTTTTCAGGTGTTGAGCGGAGCCGCACTGGCCAACCTGGTGATGGCGATGCTTCAGGCCCCGCTGACCTTTGCGGTGGCCATTG
>CAZQLE010000095.1:11968-14332 GCA_964593905.1 uncultured Anaerolineaceae bacterium
TTGCTGTTCTGCTCAGCCTGGCGGGAACCGGTTGTGGTTTTCTGACCGCCTGTTTTTCTGAGAGTGAAGGCGCGGCAACTGTCATTGGCACGGCGATCATGACCCCACTGGTCTTCTTCTCGGGTGCGCTGTTTCCCATGCCGCCGGCGGTATTGTTTCGCGCCGGGCAAACCGTGGTGCAGGTCTACGATCTGCTGCCTTCGACACATGGTGCAGAGGCTTTGCGGCGCGTGCTGGTTTATGGTGACCAACCCGCGGCTGTGATGGTGCATCTGGTGCTGTTGACCGGTCTGTCGCTGGGCCTGCTGGCTCTGGGGGCGGTCTTCTATCAGCGGCGTGTTTTAGACCGGGTCTCGTGACCCGAATGAGAAGCGAGCAAGCATGAACACAATTGTCCTCAACGTAGAATCAATATCCAAATCTTACGGTCATTTTCAGGCGGTAAAAAATCTTTCGCTTGAAGTGCAGGAAGGTGAAGTGTTTGGCTTTTTGGGGCCCAACGGCGCCGGAAAGACCACCACCATCCAGATGTTGTGTGGTTTGATGCGCCCCGACCTGGGCCGGGTGCTGTTGCACGGCCGGCCGGTGCTGGGCGGCAGCCGTGAAGTGCGGGCCAGGGTGGGGGTGTGCCCGCAGGAGATCGTGATCTGGGAGCGGTTGACCTGTCTTGAGCAACTGGTGTTTATGGCCGAGATGTACGGGTTAAAGCCTTCGGCGGCCCGTGCCAACGGATTGAAATTGCTTGCAGATCTGGATCTGGCAGAGAAGGGCGGCGCCCTGGCGCGCACACTTTCGGGGGGGATGCAGCGGCGCTTGAATATTGCCCTGGCGCTGGTGCACGACCCGCAGGTGGTGGTCTTTGACGAACCGGAAGCGGGTCTTGACCCGCAAAGCCGGGTGAAGGTACGCGAATATATCCAATCGCTGGCCCGGCGTAAGACGGTAATTTTGACCACGCACAATATGGATGAGGCGGAGCGGGTGGCCGACCGGGTGGCCATCATCGACCACGGTGAACTGCTGGTGCTGGATACACCTGAAAGGCTGAAACAGCAGGTGGGAGCTGGCGACCTGGTGGAAATTGAATTGAAAAATGGGGCGCATTCTGAAGCGGATGCGCGTGGGGCGCTGAATGGGATGGTGGAAAGTGTGACCTATGATGCGCATACCCGTCTGCTCAGCCTGCGTTCGCTGAATGCGGTCGGACATCTGGCAAAAATCTTGGAGCAATTAAGCGCGGCTGGTTTTGAAGCGGGGAATGTCAATTTGCGCGCCAACACGCTGGAAGATGTTTTTATCCGTTTGACCGGCCGGAGGCTGCGCGAATGAACTTGAACCGCACCCTGCTCATTAGCCGCAAAAGCCTGCTCGAAATGCTGCGCGAGCCGGTATTATTGGTGATCAGCCTGCTGCTGCCCGCATTTTTCATGCTGCTTAATGATGCCAGCTATGGCAATTCGCCAAAAACGGCCACCTACCCGGTGCTGGTGATCAGCCAGACACGCCAGGCCGGACCGTTGATTGTAGCTTTAAAGGATGCGCGTTATGCCGATGGCCGGCCGTATTTTCTATTGAGCGAACCCGTTTCAGAAGCGGAAGCCGAGGCCGCATTAAAAGACCAGCGTGCGGCCCTGCTCATCCGATTTGTGGAGGATGGGTCGGGGAAAATGGAATATACGCTGCGCGGCGATGCGGTGAATATGGCGTATACCAGAGCCAGTGTGCAGCTTGAAAGTGTGCTTGCCCCGCGCATCGACAGGTTGGCGGGCCGGCCGGAATTAATAAGCATCGAAGATAAAGGCCTGGGACTGGCGCGGCCGTTGAATGATTTTGACGCTTACGCCCCCGGCATGATGGTGTTTGCGGTACTGCTGCTCATTCCCCAGACAGCGCTTTTGATCGGTCGTGAAATTCGCAAAGGCACCCTGCGTCGGCTGGCACTGACTGCCGTTCGGCCGGTGGAGCTGTTTGCCGGGCTGGCACTGGCTCAGATGGTTTTTGCTGTGCTTCAGGTGGTGCTGATGCTGGCAGCCGCGCTCACGCTTGGTTTTCATCTGCGCGGCTCGCTGCCCCTGGCGTTGATGATCTCGCTGGTGCTGGCTTTTGGCGCCATTGGCATGGGGCTGGCAACAGCCTGTTTCATCCGCAACGATTCAGATGCGCTGAATACCGGCAGTTCGATCACCATGCTGCAGGTCTTTCTCTCGGGTGCGTTTTTTGCCTTCCCGGCGCCCACGCTGCTTGTGCTGGGCAGTCATGCGATTGGCGCATTTGATTTTTTGCCGGCAACCCATGCCATGCTGGCGCTGCAGCAGGCGATGGTGGGCGGCGCCGGCTGGCAGCAGGTCGGTTTTCGTCTGGGGG
>CAZQLE010000096.1:0-14227 GCA_964593905.1 uncultured Anaerolineaceae bacterium
GGGGTGACCGCCTCGGGGGTGGTGGCGCCGGCGCGTGAGGCGCAGTTGGCTTCGACGCAGGGCGGCACCCTGGCGACGGTGAATGTTGCCGTGGGCGACCGGGTGCAGACCGGGCAGATTCTGGCAACGTTATCGGGCGGTGAAAAACTGACTGCCGCGATGACGGCCGCAAAAGTGGAATTGCTGGCTGCCGAACAGGCGCTGCGCGAATTGAATGAAAACGCAGAAAAAGATCGGGCGCAGGCGCAGCTTCGTCTGGCGCAGGCCAAAGATGTGTTTGACCAGGCCCAGAAACGCCGGGGTTGGAAGGAATATCGACTGGGGAACGATGACCAGGTTGCGGTGGCGCGCGCCGATTTGATTGTGGCTGAAGACACCCTTAAAAAGGCACAGGAATCTTATGGCGGTTATATTGATAACCCCGAAGATAACCTGAACAAAGCCGCCGCCTTAAGCGCCCTTTCGGCCGCGCGCATGGCGCGCGACCGGGCACAGGCCAACTTGAACTATTTGCTCTCGCTGCCCGATGCGATCGAAGTGGAGAAGGCAGATGCCCAGTTGGAAGTAGCCCGCACTGAGATGGAAGCGGCGCAGTTGGCGTATGACAAATTAAAAGATGGCCCGGCCCCCGAAGTGTTGGCGCTAACGATGGCCAGGGTGGAGAATGCTCAGGCGCAGTTGAACGCCAGCCAGAGTGCGCTGGCCGACCTTGAGGTGAAAGCCCCGTTTGACGGCACCATTTCGAAAATTCAACTGCAAATTGGCGAATGGTCCATGCCGGGGCAGCCGATTCTGGTATTGGCCGATTTGACCCATATGCGGGTTGAGACGACTGATCTGAGTGAACGCGATGCGCCCAGGGTGCAGATTGGGCAGCCGGTGAGTGTCTTGATTAAGGCGTTAAACCAGACTGCTGAAGGGCGCGTGATTGAAAATTCTCCGCTGGCCGATACACTGGGGGGAGATGTGGTGTATAGAACGGTGATTGAATTGAACAGCATGCCCGAGGGGCTGCGCGCGGGGATGAGTGTGGATGTGGAGTTTAAACCGCTGGAATAAACCCGCGATTAACCGATTAATACATCCAGATACCGCTCGACCATCTCGTCCAGGCCAAACAGATCTTCTGCACGCCGGCGGGCAGCCGGGCGGTATTTTTCTTGCTGCCGGTAGACTTGCCGGGCGGCTTCTGCCAGCCCGTCGACATCCGGCGGGTCAAGCTGCCAGGGGTTGCCACCATAGGGAATGACAATGCCGCCTTCGGCCACCAGTTCGGGCAGCGCGCCGGTGGCATAGCTGATGACCGGCAGACCGCAGGCCAGTGCTTCGAGCACCGAGTTGGGGCAGGAGGCGTTCAGATCGGTCGAAAATAACAGGTGCGCCGAGCGGTCGAGGGCGGGGATTTCTGCCGCGGGGACCTTGCCGGCAAAGACAATGCGGCGGTCTGGCTGTTCGACCTGGCGGCGTATTTCGGGGCTGATCTCACCCGCGACGGTGAGTTCCACCGGAACGGGCAGGCTGCCCTCCAGCCGGTCTAGAAGCGCGGCCGCGTTGACCAGCCCCTGCTCAAAGCCGCCCGCAAAGTGGGCCTCCACCAGCAAAATGCGCAGCCGGTCGGTGGGCGGGTTGGCGGGGGCGGGCTGAAATTCTTGCAGATCGACCCCGTTATAAATTTCTTTCTGCGGTTTTTTAAGTGAGCCGTAGACACGATCCCACCAGTCACGGGTGAAGCGGCTCTGATAAATTACCCGTTCGGCCACCCAGCGGCGCACCACTGCCAGCGCCAGATTGTTGCTTTCGGCCCGCAGGTTGTAGCGCAGCCCAAGCCTGCGCACACGGTGGATCCAGTTCATGCCGTTCAGCCGTTGAACCACGCGCACCCCGCGCCGCCGCGCTCGCAGCAGGGTGGGGATCAGGCTGCGCGGCGCGCCGATAACCAGAATGGCGGCCGTGGTCGGGTCTTCGGGCCGGGTGTGGACGGCAAACCCGCGTTTTTCCAGCCCGCGGGCCAGCCGGCCGCGAAAAGAGGCGGGGCCTCCCAGCCCAGACAGCGCGGGTAAGATGCAGATCGATGGAGTTGGCATGGTTTAGTGTTGGGGATATTCGAGAATGGCCTGTACGATGCGTTCGGCGGCGTGCCCGTCGCCAAACGGGTTATGCGCCCGGGCCATGGCCGCGTGGGCAGCCGGGTCGGTCAACAGGCGGTGTGCTTCGTTAAAGATCCGTTCGGGGTCGGCGCCAACCAGTTTCAACGTCCCGGCTTCAACACCTTCGGGGCGTTCGGTGGTCTCGCGCAGCACCAGGGCCGGAACGCCCAGCGCGGTGGCTTCTTCTTGAATGCCGCCCGAATCGGTCAGAATGAGCTTTGCGCGGCGCATCAGATGGACCAGGGGCAGATAGTCGAGCGGGGGCAGCAGCGTGATGTTGGGAATATTGCCCAGCAGGCGATGAACAGGTTCCTGAATATTGGGGTTAAGGTGCACCGGGTAGACCAGTTGAAGCCGGTCGGGGGCGCTTTCGGCCAGGCGGCGCAGCGCGGCGCAGATTGCCTCAATGGGTTTGCCCATATTTTCACGCCGGTGGGCGGTGACCAGCACCAGCTCGCGCTGTTCCAGCCCGGCCAGCAGGGGCATGATCTCTGCCGGCGGCGGGGTGGAACCCAGGGTTTGCAGGGCGTCGATAACCGGGTTGCCGGTGACCTTGATGATCTCGTCGGGCGTCCCTTCGCGCAGCAGGTTCTGGCGGCTGTGTTCGGTGGGGGCAAAATGCAGGTCGGCGATCACGCCGGCGATGCGGCGGTTGATTTCTTCGGGAAAGGGCTGAAATTTGTCATAGGTGCGCAGCCCGGCTTCCACATGCCCGATGCGGATGCGGCGGTAGTAAGCGGCCAGCGCGGATGTCATCACGGTGGTGGTATCGCCCTGCACCAGCACCCAGTCGGGGGCCACCTGCGCCAGGATGGGATCAATATGGGTGAGGATGTTGGCGGTCAGCCCGGAGAGCGTTTGATTGGGCTGCATCAGGTTGAGGTCGATATCGGGCCGGATGTCAAACAGATGCAGCACCTGATCCAGCATCTCGCGGTGCTGTGCAGTGACGCAGACCACCGATTCGATGCGCGGCTCATTTTGCAACGCCCGCACAACCGGGGCCATTTTAACCGCCTCGGGTCGTGTTCCGAAAATCGACAAAACCTTTAATTTTGCTGCCATGCTCACTCCTCTTTACCCACCCCCAGGCGGATGAGACGTATTCCCGCCGCGCGCCAGGCTGTTGGGTCCCAGCAGTTGGCCGAATCATAGGCCAGGCGGGCAGTGCTGATGGCGGCGATATGTTGTGGGTCAACTGCGCATAGCTGTTTGTGCCCTTGCAGCAGCACGATCATTTCAGCGTCTTGCAGCGCAGCTTCGAGCGTGGGTTTCATTGTCACACCCGGAATGACAAAATCAGGTTTATAGGGCTCAAAAGCGGTGACCAGCGCGCCGCTCTGAACCAGCAGGTGGGCAACCTCAACGGCCGGGCTTTCGCGCAAATCGTCCACATCGGGCTTATAGGCCAGCCCAAGGCAGGCCACGCGGCGGTTGGTCAGCCCGCCCAGCGCCTGTTCGATGGCCCGAACGACGAAATGGGGCTGCCCGTCATTAACATTGCGCGCGGTGCGAATCAGAGGGGTTAGATCTGGGGCGGCTTCGACCAGAAACCAGGGGTCGACGCTGATGCAATGCCCGCCCACACCCGCGCCGGGGCGCAAAATGTTGACCCGTGGGTGAAGGTTGGCAATTTTGACCGCCTCCCACACATCCACGCCAAAGCGCTGGGCCAATCGGGAAAACTCGTTGGCAATGGCGATGTTCACATCGCGGTAGGTGTTTTCCATTAATTTGACCATTTCGGCGGTGGTGGCATCGGTGAGGATGATGTCGCCGCGCACAAAAATGCCGTAGAGATCGCGCCCCAGCTCAGCAGATTTACGATCCACCCCGCCGATGACACGTGCATTTTCAATCAGCTCACGCAAAATTTGGCCGGGGAGCACCCTTTCAGGAGAATATGCCAGCGAAAAATCCGTCCCGGTTTTTAGGCCGGATTTTTCCAGAATGGGCGCGACCACATTTAATGTGGTTAATGGCGGAGAAGTTGATTCCAAAACCACCAGATTGCCGCGCCGCAGATGAGGCGCAATCGATTCGGCGGCCGAAATGACATAGCGCAGATCGGCGCGTTTATCATCATAAAAAGGGGTGGGCACGGCGATGATGAAAGCATCAGCGGTTTCGGGCCTGGCGCTGATGGTCAGCTTGCCCGAATGCACGGCGGCCTGAACCACAGTGCGTAAACCGGGTTCATAAATATGAAGCTCTCCATTTTGCAGGCTGGATACAACCTCAGGATTTACATCCACCCCCAACACCTGTATCCCATGGGTTGCAAAGGTGCTGGCCGTCGGCAGTCCGATATAACCCAGACCGAGGACACAAATTTTCGAAATTGTCACAGGGACTCCTTGTAAGGGAGAGTACGTTCAATCTTCTTGAATGGTAACCGCCCGGCTGTTGCAGAAACATCCTAAAAACTGCCTCCAGAGCCATTACCCTGAATCTATCTCCGGTATTATCCCATAACTTGAAACCTGTGGAAAGGATAGCCGTGCCGGGTTACTTTGCAATTGCCCATCACTCAGAATTCGCTGTGGTGATCGGCTTGCCTCTGCTGTATGCCCGTGATACACTCTTAACGTGCGTGTATACGTCTTGGTGGCAACCCCTTATGTGGCTTTTGGCGACCTGCTGCGGCTCAGTCTGGAAGAGAGCGGCGACTATGAAATACGCATTGTGTCCACCGGCTTTGACGTGCTGGAAGCCGCCCTGGAGCGGCCGGTTCACCTGGCGATTCTGGACAGTGATTTGCCCGATTGGCCGGTGCGTGAACTGGCGCGCAAACTGCTGGAGCGCCGTCCGACGATGCGGCTGCTGGTTGTTCCCCCCGATAATAACCCAAACCACCCAAGCGTGCAGGGTTTAACCCCGCATGCTTTTTTGAATCGGCCGTTTTACAACCCCGACCTGATCGGAACCATTGAAACCGTCATGCACGCCGGGCAAAACGCCGTTGTAAGTGATCCTCCTGATCCGCTGCAAGCGGCGGGTAAGCTGCTGCCCTGGCTCAACCAGGCCGATCACGGCCGGGAGATGTTGACGGCCCAGTTGCAGGCCACCGCCGCGCACGCCTGTGTGTTGGCCCGCTCGGGGTTGCCAGTTTTGACCTGCGGCGAGCTTGCCAGAGAGGATGTGGAAGAGTTCGCGGCGATTCTGGGTAAATATCGTGAGGGAATTGGCAACAGCGGCCTGGCGCGCTATATCCGGCCGGCCTCGGGCAGCGCACAGGTCTTTTTGTATGGCGCACCGGTCACCGGTGATATCATGCTGGCCCTGATCTTTGATACTTCTGTGGCGCTCAGCCGCGCCAGCCATCAGGCCCGGCAGATGGCGTGTGCAATTGCTGCCATGCCCGCGGCCCTTGAACCGACAGCGGCGCTGTTAAATGAGAATTCAGTCGTCGAAGCGCCCCTTCCGCAGGCGGCAGAGGCTCTTGCGGCTGAAAACAAAACAGACGCCCCACTTTTGGACCCCGTGGTGGAACGTCTTCAGGCGCTGGTTCTTGCGCCAGAGGCACCACCCGCCGAAAGTGTGGACCGGGTGGAAGCGCCCCTGCCAGAGGCGCCGCCGGCGCTGGCGGGGGAAGATGTCTGTGAAGCACAGGCGGAACCGGCCTCTGACGAAGAGGGCTTTGAAGATGAAAATGACGATGATGTCTTTCTGCCAAGTGATAAATTTAACCTGGCATCTCTGTTAGCCAGTATGCCTTCGCCAGACCCCGAACCCGGCCCGCAAAAAGTGGATTGGATCCCTGAATTTCTTGATGCGGCGGGTGAGGAGCCTGTGGCCGAAGCGCTGCCGCAACCTGCGCCGGTTTCGATGGCCGAAGAAGCGGTTGAGCCGGTTGTTGCTCTGGCAGCGCCAGAGGCAGAAACGCCCGCTGCGGCGGATGAACCGGTCTTGCAAGATGAAGCCGGGCTTGACCCCATCCATTCGCGCTATGAGACAGACGCAGCAGAGCCAGTTGCCGTGGAAGCGCCGGCAGGCGATGCGACAGACATTGAAGCAAAGCCGGATATTGAGCTGACCCCATCCATGCTGCCGGTCAGCGGGCCAGAGATTTTGCTGCCCTGGGAGATGCCCGAACCAGGGGCGATGCCTGCCCCACAGTTGGAAGATACCCGCCCGCTGCGGGTTGATTCGGAAGCCGGCAGCAAGCCGCGCGCGATGCCGCTTTCACGGGCGATTAATGGCGATGTGATCTATACCTGTGTGCTATCCCCGCGGATGGCGAATCTGTATCTGACCGGGAGCCTGGCAGATGAATTGAGCCGTCTGCTGCCTGAACTAAGCGCTGCATTTGGCTGGAAGTTGGCCGGGGTTGCCGTTCGCCCCGAATATTTGCAGTGGACGCTGGAAGTTCCCCCCTCGGTTTCACCGGGGAATTTGATCCGCATTTTGCGCCAGCGAAGCTCACAACGGATTTTTAAACTTTTCCCACAACTATTGCCTGCTCACCCACAGGGTGATTTTTGGGCGCCTGGATATTTAATCGTTAGCGGGGCCCAGACGCCGGCCGCAGGATTGTTACGAGACTTTATTCAGCAAAATCGCCGCCGGATGGCGGCTTGAGCGCGAGTTTTTTGCGGATGGACGGAGGTGACGCATGCCGCCTGTGCTTTATTTAATCGATGGTCATGCCCTGGCATACCGTACTTATTTCGCCCTGACCGGCGCCGGCGGCAGCGACCGCTGGCAGTCAAAGGCGGGTGAACCGACAGCAGGCACCTTTGGGTTTGCCAGTGTTTTGCTGCGCCTGTTGGAACAGGATCAGCCTGAATATCTGGCTGTGGCTTTTGATACCGGTAAAACTTTTCGGGATGAGATGTACCCTGCCTATAAGGCCACCCGCGCCAAAATGCCCGATGATCTGCGCATTCAAATTGACCGTATTCGCGCCATGATCGATGCCTTTGGTTTTCCGCGGCTTGAAAAAGAAGGCTTTGAAGCCGACGATGTGCTGGGCAGCACGGCGCTGGAAGCTGTGCGGCAGGGTTACGGGGTTAAGATTCTGACCGGTGACCGCGACCTGTTGCAGTTGGTCGGGCCGCGGATCATTGTTCAACTGGCCGGGAGCAAGCTGGCCGAAGCCCGCGATTTTACCCCCGAGCAGGTGGTGGATTATATGGGCGTGCCGCCCGAACAAATTGTAGATTACAAGGCTCTGGTGGGCGACACTTCTGATAACATCCCCGGTGTGGCCGGGGTGGGCCCCAAAACAGCCATTGGTCTGCTGCAAAAATACACCACGCTGGATGCGATTTATGCCCATTTGGAAGAGATCAGCGGCGCGGTGAAAACCAAGCTGGAAACCAACCGTGATAAGGCCTACCTGAGCCGTGACCTGGCGACCATCCGCACCGATTTGCCGGTGATGATGAAGGTTGAGCAGGCACAGACCGATCACATTAATTTTGACCAGGTAGCGGAGATCTTCCGCGAACTGGAGTTTAAGACCCTGCTGCCCAAGTTGAACCAACTGCGCGGGGGCGGGCAGCCTGCCGCCCAGGTGGAAAAGACCGGCCAGCTTTCGTTTTTTGAAACCCCGGCGGCGAAGCCTGCGGTTTCGGGGGAGCGCTATGCGCTGGATGTGCAACTGGTCAACAACGCGGCGGTATTGGAACGGCTTCAGGCCGCGCTGTCTGCCGCACCGGTCATCTCGTTTGATACTGAAACCACCTCCACCGACCCGATGCGGGGTGAAATTGTGGGCATCTCACTGGCCGTAAAAGAGGGTGAAGGCTGGTATATTCCCCTGGGGCACCTTACCGGTGAGCCGCAGCTTGCGGTGGAGACGGTCATCGAGGCGCTGCGTCCGGCGATGACCGACCCCGGCAAGCCCAAAATCGGCCAAAACCTGAAATATGATGCCCTGGTGCTGGCCCGTCTGGGCCTGGATGCTGCCCCGTTGACCTTTGACACGCTGCTGGCGCGCTGGCTGGTGGACCCCGCTTCGCACAGCCTGGGTTTGAAAGATATGGCCGAAGATTTACTCGGGATTCAGATGACCCATATCGAAGAGCTGATCGGCAAGGGCAAAAACCAGCGCAGCATGGCCGAAGTGGCCGTGAGCGAGGCCGCGCCCTACGCGGCGGCGGATGCCGAGGTTTGTCTGCGTTTGATGCCCCTGCTGGAGCAGGAACTGCGCGAACGCAATGTGCTCAGCGTGTTTAGCGAGCTTGAAATGCCCCTGACGCCAGTATTGGCCGCGATGGAGCGCGAAGGAATTGGCCTGGATGTCGATTTTTTGCGCGAGATGTCGGTGGTGCTCACCCGGCGTATGGTGGAATTGGAAAAGCAAATTATCCAACAGGTGGGCTACAGCTTTAACTTAAATTCCACCCAGCAGCTTTCAAAAGCGCTGTTTGAAACGTTAAAACTTCAGCCGCCGGGCCGCAACAAGAAAACCGCCAGCGGTCACTTCTCTACGGCTGCCGATGTGCTTGAAGATTTACGCGGCATACATCCGGTGATCGAGTCCATTCTGGAATACCGTGAACTGGCGAAATTGAAATCAACCTATCTGGACGCCCTGCCGCTGCAAATTAACCCGCAGACGGGCCGGGTGCACACTTCGTTTAATCAAACCGGGTCGGTCACCGGCCGTCTGGCTTCCTCCGATCCGAATTTGCAGAATATTCCCACCCGCACCGAGATCGGGCAGCAGGTTCGCAAGGCGTTTATCGCTGCGCCCGACAAGCTCTTGCTGTCGGTGGATTATTCACAGATCGAACTGCGCATTGTGGCGCATTTATCTGGCGACGAGAATATGCTGGCGGCCTTTCATGCCGGTGAAGATATTCATGCCGCCACCGCGGCGGCCATTTATGGCGAAGGGGTGGCCCAGGTGACCAAGGAACAGCGCCGTCATGCCAAGGCGATTAACTTTGGCCTGATCTATGGGATGAGCTCCTTTGGGCTTTCACGCACCACCGGGTTGACCCTGGGAGAGGCCGAGAATTTTACCCGCGCCTACTTTGAGAACTTTCCCGGTGTCAAAGCCTATCTCGACGGACTGCGCCAGCAGGCGGCGCGGATCGGGTATGTTGAAACCATGCTCGGGCGGCGGCGCTATTTTCCGAACCTGCGGAATATCACCAATATCAACCTGAAGAACCGCGAAGAGCGCGAGGCGATTAACGCACCCATTCAGGGCACCGCAGCCGATATCATGAAAATTGCCATGATCCGGCTGCCAGCGGCGCTGCAAGCGGCAAAACTGGCTTCACGGATTCTGTTGCAAGTGCATGATGAACTGCTGTTGGAGTGCCCGGTTGATGAACTGGAGCGCGCGGCGGCGGTGGTGCGCGAGGTGATGGAACATGCTTTGCAGCTTTCGATCCCCCTGTCGACCGAGGCCCGCAGCGGCAAGAACTGGGGCGAGATGAAGCCGCTGCGCTGATGATGCTCCTTCTTCATCCCAGTAACGGCTTAACCTCTCTGGGAAAGTTGCTGAATTTTTTGAAACAGGCGAGACTATGACTGGAAACCTAGAAACATTCAACCAATCCATGAACCTTGGACATTCTGCAGCCTGGGACCAGAAATGGGGGCAGGCCGCCGAGTATTACCGTCAGGCGCTGGATGAATTCCCCGACCAGCCGACGGCGCTGACCAGCCTGGGTCTGGCTTTGTTTGAGATGCGCGAATTTGAGCAGGCACTGCAAATGTATGTCCGTGCCGCGCGCGCACTGCCCACCGACCCCGTTCCGCTGGAGAAGATTGGGCGCATCTACGAGATTTTAAAAAAGACGCCCGAGGCGATTCAGGTGTATGCCCGGCTGGCCGATCTGCTGCTGCAAGTTCATGATACCGAAAAATCGGTTGATACCTGGCGGCGGCTGCTCAGTATGCAGCCCGATCATCTCACCGCGCGCACCCGGCTGGGGATCATCTATGAACGCACCGGGCGCAAAGGCGAGGCGGCGGTCGAATATCTGGCGGTTAGCGCCATCTTGCAACAGAGCGGCCAGACGGCTAAAGCCCTCCAGACACTATCTCATGCCATTGAGCTGGACCCTGATAATCTGGATTTGCAGCATGGGATGCAGAGTCTTAAGAATGGCAAACCCCTGGCAGCCCCGCAGCGGGTGCGCGGGTTTACCGGACCGCTGACGATGATCGGGGCGGAACGCCAGTTGAATGTTGCCAAAGACACCGATTCGAAATTGGACCCGATTATCGAAGCGCGAAAAAAGGCTCTGGAAGAACTGGCGCAGGTATTGTTCAATCAGGCTGAGCAAACCCAGGAAGATACCCCGGTCACCAACCGGCGTGGGATCGCGTCTTTTGGGCGCAGCGAGCGCGGGCGGCAGATGGATCGAACCCGCATTATGCTGCACTTAAGCCAGGTGATCGATTCGCAATCTCAGGGGCAGGATGCCCAGGCGGCCGAGGAATTGGAACGGGCCATCGATGCCGGGTTAGACCACCCGGCGGCGGCATTTGACCTGGGGCTGCTGCTGAACCCAAAAGACGGGCAGCGCAGCCTGCGTTACCTGCAAAAATCGGTTTTATCCGGTGAGTATGCGCTGGCCTCGTATCTGCTGATGGGTGATTTGCAGGAAAAAGCGCAGGATTTTACCGCGGCGGCGACTTCATATTTGCAGGCGCTGCGCCTGGCCGATGCGGCCACCACGGCCCCGGCTGCGGCGGATGAGATTTTGACCCTGTACGAATCGATCATCGATTCACAGCTCAACCAGAAGGATGCCGATGGGTTGAAGAAAATTTGCGCCGGGGTGCGCGGTCATTTGATCCGCCCAAACTGGCGTTCGTATCTGCAAAATGCCCGCCAGCAGATTCCCGGCGGGCCGGATGCTGCGCCGCTGCCGCTGGCCGAGACCCTGTTGGAAACCAGCAGCGGCCAGGCGGTGGATGCGCTGACGATGGTTCGGCGTCTGACGACTGAAAATAAACTGCGCAGTGCGATGGACGAAGCGTTTAATGCGCTGCAAGATTCACCCAATTATCTTCCGCTGCATATCCAGATCGGTGAGATTTTGCTGCTCGAAGGCCGCGTTCAAGATGCGGTTCAAAAATTCCTGCTGGTGGGTGATCTTTACAGCCTGCGGGGTGAGGCCCACCAGGCAATTCGCCTGTTGAACCGGGTGGTGAATATTGCCCCGTTGGACCTGAAAGTGCGCGGAAAGTTGATCGAGCTGCTGATCGCGCAGGGCAAAACGGATGAAGCCATTCAGCAGAACATGAATATGGCGAACACCTATTACCAACTGGCCGAACTGGACAGCGCCCGTCAGTCTTACTATGCGGCGCTACGGCTGGCGCAAACGGTTCACACCGAAGACTCCTGGTCTGTGCCGATTCTGTATAAGGTGGCGGATATTGATGTGCAGCGTCTCGACTGGCGGCAGGCGATTCGGGTTTTGGAGCAGATTCGCACCATTGAACCGGAAGAGATGAATGCACGGATGCAAATTGTGGATTTGAATTTCCGCCTGGGGCAAGATTCGGCCGCCCTGAGCGAGGTGGATCAGTTTACCTCGCTGATGGACAACAGCGGGAAACGCAAAATTTCGATTGAGTTTGTAAATAATCTGTTGAACGAACGGCCAGACCAGCTTGAACTGCGCAAACGGCTGGCAGAGCTGTATGCCCGTGACCGGCAGATTCCGCAGGCGGTGGAGCAACTTAATAAAGTGGCCGATGCCATGATCGCAGCCGGAAACAAGCGCGGCGCGGCGGCCATGCTGCAAACCATTATCGCCCTGAAACCGGCCGATGTGGCTGTATATCAGCAGGCGCTCAACCGGTTGATGACCCAGGGGTAGGGGCCTCGCTGCCGGGGCGGCTTTTCGGTTTGTCTGACCAAACCGCCGGCCGGTCCAACTCATCTGCTGCGGGTTGATGAGATGGGTTCTCCTGGCCTGGAGAGGAGCACATGCAATGTTTTCGATGGACAGGTTTGATCGAATTCGCGGTTGCGCAGTGGGCGCGGCGGTCGGCGATGCGCTGGGAATGCCGCTGGAATTTCAACCCCCCCGGCCGGTGGGGCAATGGGTGACGCAGATGACCTCCGGCCGGCTGCCGGCGGGGTCTTTTACCGATGATACCGAAATGGCGTTGGCGCTGGCAGACAGCCTGTTAAATTCGGCCCCGCTGGATGCGCAGGACCTGGCAGACCGATTTGTCGATTGGTATGCACATCATCCGCCGGATGTGGGAATTCAGACGCGCATGATGTTGGGCTGGATGAAAGAAGGGCTGGATTGGGAAACAGCCAGCCGCCGAATTCTTAAAGAGCGCCCTGAAAATGCGGGCAACGGATCGTTAATGCGCTGCTGGCCGGTGGCGCTGGCCTGGGTGGAGGATTTTGATCAACTGGCCTTTGACAGCGCTTTGCAATCGCAAATTACCCACCCCCACCCCGATTGCATTTCAGCCTGTATCTTGTTGAACAGCATGATCGCCCTGCTGATTCAGGGGGTGAACCGTGTAGCAGCTTTTGAGCGGGCGCTTAAACTGGCCCGGCCTAAGATGGATTTTGAGCTGTTGCTGCGGCACGCCTATGGGCGCGAACGCCACGAGCTGCACAACAGCGGCTGGGTGCGGCATACGCTGGAGACTGCGTTGTGGAGTTTGTTTAGCACCCACAGCTTTGAAGAGGCCCTGATCGCCGCGGCCAATCTGGGCAATGACGCCGATACGGGTGCGGCGGTGACCGGGGCGCTGGCCGGCGCCTGTTATGGGTTGGATGCGATCCCGGCGCAGTGGCGCGCAGATTTGAAGGGGGAATGGCCTCTGGGTTCGGGCATCGGGTGGACCGAACGCGATTTTATCTTAACCGCCGAACGATTATCTGTTCAAGCTATTCGCCAAGACCTGGATTGATTGTTGCGCGGCAGGCATCCCATAGATTTTCGCAGGTCACCCGAAAAATTGTGTTTGTTAACTGTTCGTTTTAAGCGACTTCGTCTATAATCGCTGCAATGGGTCGATTATAAAAAAGCCAGCCGCCCGGCCATTCTGGAATGAGATTTGAATTTGGGGCATTTTTACGTGTGAAGCACCCGCAAACACCTCAAATTTGGGCCAGTGCGGTTCAAAAAACGCCACAGCGTTGATCAGCGTTTGCAGTGATGTAACGTTGGAATAAAGATGAACACCATTGATGAAGGAAAATTATTACAGTATGCACAGGAGGGGGACCTGGATGCCTTTAATCGCCTGGTGATTGCCTATCAGACGATGGCCTATAACGTTGCATACCGCATTCTGGGTGATGAACCAGCGGCAGAGGATGCAACGCAACTGGCTTTTATTTCGGCATACCGTCATTTAACCAGCTATCGTGGTGGGTCTTTCCGGGCCTGGTTGATGCGCATTGTGACCAATTCCTGTTACGATGAGCTGCGGCGCATCAAACGCCGCCCGACCACGGCCCTCGAACCGCTGACGGAAGATGGGGAAGATGAGATTGAATCGCCCACCTGGCTGGCCGACGGCGCTCCTTCTCCGGAAGAGCAAATGGAAAACGCCGAATTGGAACATGCCATTCAAGACTGCCTGAATCGGCTTCCAGACGATTTTCGAACGGTGCTGGTGCTGGTTGATGTGCAGGGATTGGATTATACCGAGGTGTCAGATTCGACCGGCAACCCGCTGGGTACGATCAAAAGTCGACTGGCCCGGGCGCGAATGAAGCTGCGCGATTGTTTGCAGCGATTTAAGGAACTTTTACCGGTTGCAATGCGTCATTAAGCACAAGGATTAGAGATGAGCAGCCAGATTTCCCAGAATGAACTCGAATGGATTACCGAATACCTTGACGGTCGGCTTTCAGAGCCAGACCGGCAGCGTTTTGAGCAGCATATGGCTGCGGATGCTGCGTTCAAGGCCGAGGTGGATTCTTTTCGCGAACTGCGGATTTTGCTCAAAAATCTTCCCCAGCGGCCGGCGCCGCGCAGTTTTGCGCTTAAACCTGATATGGTGGCCGCCCGACCGGGTTGGTTTGGGCGGCTTTTTCCTGTTTTTCGGTTTTCTTCGCTGGCGGCCGCGTTGCTGCTGGTTGCCACCTATGCGGTTAATTTACTGCCGGTGCGCATGATGCC
>CAZQLE010000097.1:0-9592 GCA_964593905.1 uncultured Anaerolineaceae bacterium
GGTTATGGTTGCGGCCGGTGTGGGCGGGGTGAGGACCGGTGTACCGGGTGTGGCGAAGGGCGGCATACAGGCAGACAAGCAGAGTGAAAGCCCTATCAGCATTTGAACCATGTCAGAAAACCTGTTGCCCGGCATAGATTGATATTAGCCCGTAAACACAGCCTGCGTCAAGAATATCTTAAAAATTCTCCAACTTTCAAATTAGGGGCTAGACAATTGTGGATTCGTTGATAAAATGGTTATATCAACCATACCATATAACAACATAACCAATATTTGAGAAGCCTGTGCGGGTTTGCGAGGAATGTTTATTGACAGGGCTAAACGATGGACCCTGATATAAAAAATGATCTGGCATTTTTTCATTCACAGGAGAGGAAAAATCTATGTCTGCTACGATTTATCTTGAGAAAATTCGTTCGTTGATTGGCGATCTGGAAGAAAGCAGCCTGGCCGATATTGAAAAAGCCGCAGAAGCAATGGCAAATTCCATTGAGGCAGGGCGCGCGGTTTATTATTTTGGTTCCGGCCACTCTGTGCTGCCCGCGCTGGATGTCTTCCCGCGCTATGGTTCGTTTGTGGGGCTGCAACCCATTCATGATACGCGTCTGATGTGGTCCAATGTCATTGGCCCAGGTGGCACACCCGAACTATTGTGGCTTGAGCGCCAGCCGGGCTATATCCAGAACGTTCTTGATTCTTATGTGATTGAACCGCGCGATACGATGATCATCATTTCGCATGGCGGCCTGAATGCTGCCGGGATCGAAGCAGCCCAGTATGCCAAAGAGCGCGGCGCAACTGTGGTAGCCATTACCTCGATGCAGAACTACAAAGAGAATAAACCGCGTCATGCTTCGGGCAAGAAACTGGCTGATGTAGCCGATATTGTGATTGACAACGGCGCTCCCCCCGAAGATTCGATCATCCGTGTCGAAGGCTGGGAAGAACCTGTGGCCGCTTCTTCCACCGTCACCGTGCTGTGCATCTCGATGGCGCTGGTTGCCGAAACCGTAAGCAAGCTCGCCAAACGCGGTGTTCACATCCCGACCTTTGTATCTCCCAATGTGATCGCAGACCCCAATCACAACAAAAAGGTCTATGACCTTTACAAAGAATTCCGCCGCAAGATCTATTAGGATCTCTCATGTCACGTTTTGCTTATTACGACATTGTGCTGCCCATTCTTCAGCAGGCGTTTGAAACGCAGGCAGATGTATTGGAACAGGTGGCGCAGCAAATGGCCGCTGTCATTCAGAATGATGGCCTGATTTTTGTTTTCGGCGCGGGTCATGCGGGCATTATTTCCGAAGAGATGTTTTACCGCGCGGGCGGTCTGGTTCCGGTGGCGCCCATCTTTGGGCCGGGGCTGGTGACCCACACCCGCCCGGCGCCGCTGGAAACGAGCATGGAACGCCTGAGCGGGTATGCTGCGCTGCTGCTGGATGCGGTTAAGATTACTGCGCGTGATTTGCTGATTGTGCACTCGAACTCGGGGCGGAATACCGTTGCGATTGAGATGGCAGAAGAAGCCCGTTCACGGGGAGTGACGGTTGTGGGGTTGACCAATGTGGCGCACAGCCGCTCGGTCACTTCACGGCATCCCAAAGGTCACAAGCTGATGGATGTGTGTGATTTTGTGATTGATAACTGTGGTGTGATCGGCGACGCTGCTGTGCAGGTTGAAGGTTCTGCGCAGCCGGTGGGCTCTACATCCACTGTGGTGGGCGCCGCACTGATGAATGCAGTGATGGTAGAGACTGTGCGGTTCCTGGCCCAGCGGGGCGTCGAACCCCCGGTATTTCGCAGCGCCAATCTGGATGGCAGCGAGGAAAGCAACCAGCGCTGGATGGATTATTATCGCAGCCGGTTGACTTACCTGTAAGTTTTGGATGAGGAGAATGATAAATGATCCGACCTCTTGATAAAGGCAGTCATATTCCGATGTATTTGCAGTTGGCCCGGCAGTTGGTCATGCAGATTGAGGGCGGCGAGCTTAAGCCGGGCGATAAGATCCCGTCTGAGCGAGAGCTGGCTGAGACGTTGAACGTCAGTCGGATTACGGCGCGTCTGGCAATTCAAGAGATGTTGGAGAACGGTGCAGTGTACCGTGAGCAGGGGCGGGGTACGTTTGTCGCCGAGCCACGCATGCGCAATGTGCAGGGTTTTACCAGTTTTACCGAGGACATGAAAAAGCGCGGCATGAAGCCGGGTTCGCGGATCGTCAGCCAGGAGCTGATTCTGGCTGATGATTCGCTGGCGCGCCTGCTGCATGTGCAGGAAGGTGACCCGGTGTTGCACCTGGTGCGGCTGCGCATGGCCGATGATCGTCCGGTGGCGCTGCAATCAGCTTATCTGCCCGCACGGTTGTTTCCCGGTCTCGAAACCGAATATCTGACCGACTGCTCTTTGTTTGAGGTGTTGCGGCAAAAATATTTTGTTTATCCGGCCTGGACTGAAGCCGCAGTGGAGGCTGGCGCTGCGCTGCCCGAAGAAGCGCATCTGTTGAATCTTAAGCCTGGCGAGCCGGTGTTGGTGGTGCGCGGTCTGACGTTTACCGAGTCGTTTGATGTGGTAGAAAGTGTGCGCACCACATACCCCGGCAAAGGGCTGGCGGTATATATTGGCCGGCAGCGTATTGACAGCCTGACGCACGGGGTATGACTTATGTCGATGAAGGCCAGGGATCATGATGTCACTTAAAGATTGTCTGACTGAAAATCGACCGGTGCTGGCGGTGGACCTGGGCGGCACCAAGGTGGCGGCTGCGCTGGTTACGTCACAGGGGCAGATTATTGCGCAGGTGCAGCAGCCGACCTGCCAGACCGGGCCGGAAGACGGCATTGGGCAAATGACCGGTCTGCTGCAAATGCTCATGGACCGCAGCGGCTTAAAAAAACAGGATCTATGCGGGATCGGGATCGGCATTCCAGCGGTGCTGGAACCGGATACCGATTTCGTGATCTGGGGCCCCAATTTGAATGGCTGGCGCAACGTTCCTCTGCGGGCGCGTCTGGAAGCTGCTTTTGACCTACCGGTGTGTGTTGAATATGATGGACATACCGCGGCGCTGGGTGAGTGGTGGATGGGCGCCGGCCGCGGCCGCCGCTCGGCAGCGGTGATCATCATTGGCACGGGCGTGGGCGGCGGGTTGATTTTGGATGGGCGTCTGGTGCGGGGAATGAACCGCCTGGCGGGCGCGGTGGGCTGGTTTGCTTTGACCGATTGCGTGGCAGACCAAGTGGAAGAAAACCAGCGTGATCGTTCGCTGGGCTTTTGGGAGGCCCGTACAGCCGGCCCCGGTATTGCGCTGCGCGCCCGGCAGCTATTAAGTGAGGACCCCCGGTCCGATTCTGTTCTGGCCGGTTTGCCCGCAGGTCCGACCGCGCGGGATGTGTTTGCCGCAGCGCAGGCGGGCGATGCCCTGGCAGTGCGCGTTGCCAATGAGACGGCAGACCTGCTGGGCGTTGGGATTGCCAATGTAATCAGTCTGGTCAACCCCGAGGTGGTCATTTTGGGCGGGAGTGTGGGGTCGAATGCCGGTTTTCTTACCCCGCGCATTGCGGCAGTGATGCGCCGCTATGCCCAGCCGATTTCGGGCCGCGATGTTGAAATTTTACCCTCCAGCCTGGGCGGCGAGGCCGGTCTGCTGGGGGCAGCCTACGGGCTGATCTTGCGTTTGAACCCCAATTTTTAACGATTGATTCAATAAAGCAATCTTCCTATATCCAAATCCGTTTCAGAACAAAGGAGAGTATATGAAGAAAAAGTTGTTCGTAGTTCTTTCTGTCCTGGTTGTGCTGGTGATGGCGCTCTCAGCGTGCACCCCGGCTGCTGCCCCGACCGCCGCCCCGGCTGCCGAGGAACCCACCGCCGCACCTGCGGCTGAGCAGCCCACCGAAGCACCGGCTGCAGCCCCCACCGAAGCACCCAAAGCAGAACCGGTTACCATCCGTATGCTGGTTCGCCCAGATGAGGGCGGTAATGTGGCCAAGTATGCTGCTCAATTTGAGCAGGAAACTGGCACCAAAGTGATGGTTGACTTTGTCGCCTGGAGCGAAATTACCAACAAAACCCTGACCACCCTGGCAGCCGGCGGCGGTGGTTATGATATCGTCTTCATGCCCTCGGCCGATGCAGCCAAACTGGTTGCCGGTGGTTGGTTTGAACCCATCAATGATGTAATTCCCGAAGCTGACCGTGCGCAATGGCTGGCCGCAGTGGTGGATTTCTACACCGTTGACAGCAACCTGATGGCAATGCCCTGGTATGCTGGCGGCGCGCACATGGCCTATAACTCCGAAATGCTGACTGCGGCCGGTGTGGACCCTGAATCGATCAAGACCTGGGATGATTTCATGGCCACCTGCAAGGCGATCAAAGAAAAAGTCGCCGATTCCTACTGCTTCACCCCCTCGGCCAAATTCCCCGGCAACTTCTACTATAACTGGGGCACGATGGTCGCCAGCCGCGGCGGTACGTTCTTCGCCGAAGATGGCGCTCCGGTCTTCCAGAATGGCACCGAGGCATTGGATGCGTTCAAGATGCTGCAAACCGGCGTAACCGAAGGCTATTTTGACAAAGCCGGTGTGGCGCTGGACGATTACGAAACCCTGGTGAAGTTTGGCGCAGGTAACGTGGCGTTCTTGCTCGACTCAACCTGGGCTGCCACGCAGGCCAACCGCAATGCCGACCTGTCGAAGGTCACCGGCAAAGTGGGCTATATTCTGGTGCCCGGCCAGGGCGATCTGCGCAGCAGCTCTTATCTGTATGCCGGCGGTCTGGGCCTGCTTAAGACCTCTGAGCATAAAGAAGAAGCCAAGCAGTTCCTGGCTTATCTGACCAGCGAAGAAGCTCAGAAGCAGCACGCCATCGAAGGCGCCAACCTGCCGACCCGTGTTTCGCTCTACAGCGATGCCGATATCATTGCGGCCTGGCCTGGTTTTGAACAACTGGCTGCCCAGTTGCAGTATGGCAATTTTGTGCCGTCTGTACTCTGGCTGGATGAGTGGCGCCGCTCGGCTGCCACCGCCGTTCAGGAAGTGATGAACGGCACCAAGACCCCCGAGCAGGCTGTTGAATGGCTGGTGGGTGAAACCGATCGCATTCGCAACCAGTAAGATCTCTCATTGAACCCCTGGGGCGGGTCTAACAGGCCCGCCCCAATGATTTCATACACGCTCTCTCGCAAAATCTGTAAATCGATTTGGAGATTTCCTGATGATGGGTATGTCCAAGCAAAAACGAGGCGATATTGCCTTTACGGGTCTGTTGATCGCTCCGGCAGCGTTGATCATGCTGGTGGTGACGGTATACCCGCTGCTGCGCTCGTTCTGGATCAGTCTTCTGACCTGGGATTTGACCCGGCCAACGCTGGGGCATCCTTTTGCCGGGTTAAAGAACTATGCCTTTGTTCTTCAAGACCCGACCTTCTGGCAAAGCGCAAAAAGCACCCTCTTTTTCGTGGTTGGTGCTGTATCGCTTGAAATTGTTCTCGGGCTGGCGTTGGCTTTGTTGCTCAATCGCGATTTTATCGGAAAGAATATTGTACGGATGTTGGCCCTGCTGCCCTGGGCGATTCCGGCGGTGGTTAACGGCATTATGTGGAAGTGGATTTTGAACCCCAGCTTTGGCGCTTTAAACGGGCTGCTCAAATCGCTGGGTCTTATCGACCAGTATGTCATCTGGCTGGGAGACCCCACGCTGGCAATGGTGATGTGCATTCTGGCCGATGTGTGGAAAGAAACACCGTTCATTATGCTGCTCTTTCTGGCAGCCCTGCAAACCATTCCCAAGGATCTGTATGAGGCGGCGCGGGTGGATGGCGCCTCGGCATTGCAGAACCTGTTTCACATTACCATTCCATTGATTAGTCCGACCCTGTTTGTGGCGCTTTCACTGCGCACGATCTGGGCGTTGAAGAGTTTTGACCTAATCTATACCCTGACGGCCGGCGGGCCTTCGGGCAGCACTACGGTGATCGGGTATTACACCTATTTGAAGAGCTTTGTTTCACTCAACCTGGGTCGGGGTGCGGCCGTGGCCTATTTGATGACCCTTGTGGTGCTGGCGTTGGTCTTGCTCTACCAGCGGGCGCTTTATCGAGAGGATCGGTACTAAAAATGGAATTACAGGCGCAACGGTTTCCCAATTCAAATGCTGCGGCGCGCGCGCTGCGTACCAAAAAGATCCTTTCTCAAGTTATTTTATATCTGCTGGTGCTCATGGTGGTTTTCGCGGTCGTGGCGCCATATATCTGGATGGTTATTTCCAGTGTTTCACGCCAGGTGGATCTGGCTTCAGTCCCCCCGCAGTGGATACCGACTTCACCGACTTTTGATCGCTACCGCGCCCTGTTTGCGGGTGAAGGAACGGGCCAGGCGGGGTTGCCGGCCGGGGTGGAGAAGTTTGTGCGCGGTTTGACCAGCTCGCTGGTGGTCAGCACATTGACCACCATTCTCTGTGTGGTGACGGGATCGATGGCAGCCTATGCGCTGGCGCGTTTTCCGATGCGCGGCAAGCAAACTTTTCTGGTCGGAATTTTGGGTTCGCAGATGCTGCCGGTGATTGTAATCATCATCCCGTTGTATCTGTTAATGCAGCAGTTGGTGTTGATGGATACCTGGCGCGGGCTGGTCTTGCTCTATGCCGGCTTCATGCTGCCCACGGTGATCTGGATCATGTACAGCTATTTTCTGACCCTGCCGCGTGAACTGGAAGAAGCGGCCAAGATCGATGGCTGTTCGCGTTTTCAGTCTTTGATCAAGGTGATCATTCCCCTTTCGGGGCCGGGCCTGGTGGCGGTTGCGGCGTTCACCTTTCTTTCGTCCTGGAATGAGTTCTTTATGGCGTTGATTTTTACCGGCGCCAACACCAAAACCATCACCGTGGTGGTGACCGAGTTCAGCTCGCAGTTCGGCACCGATTACGGTCTGATGGCAACGGGCGGCGTGATCGGCTCTTTGCCGCCGCTCATTCTGGCGTTCTTGTTGCAGCGTTATATTGTGGCCGGTCTGACTGCGGGTGCAGTAAAGGGATAATCAGCATGGACTTGCAAACCGATTTACAGGCATTGCTGCCGAAAGGGCGGGTGACCACGCGCGCCATTGACCGGATCGCCTACGCGGCGGATGCATCGGTTTACCGGCTGATTCCGCAGGCGGTGGTGGAACCGGATTCACTGGAAGAAATTCAGGCGCTGTTTCGCTATTCGCATGAGCACCAGATTCCGTTGACCTTTCGTGCCGGGGGTACCAGTCTCTCGGGGCAGGCGGTCAGCGATGGCATTCTGGTGGATGTCACCCGGCGCTGGCGAAAATTTGCGCTGGAAAATGATGCTCGCCAGGTGCGGCTGGGTCCGGGGCTGGTGGGCGGGCAGGTGAACCTGCAATTGAAAGCCCACCGCCGGCGGATCGGGCCGGACCCTGCTTCGATTGACGCGGCTCAAATTGGCGGCATGGTAGCCAACAACGCCAGCGGCATGTGTTGCGGGGTGGCCGAAAATTCTTACCACACGCTGCATTCCATTCGCTTTCTGCTGCCCAACGGTCTGGTGCTGGATACGGCCGACCCCGCAGCCGGGCGTGTGTTGGCCGGGCAGGCGCCGGAAATTGAAGCCGATTTGCGCGCTTTGCGGGCGCAAATTCTGGCCGATGCCCGGCTGAGCGGGATGATCCGCGAAAAATATCGCATGAAAAACACCACCGGTTATACCCTGAACGCTTTTCTGGATTATGAAGAACCGCTGGATATTCTGGGGCATTTGATGGTCGGTTCGGAGGGGACGCTGGGGTTTATCGCCGAAGTGGTGCTGGATACCCTGCCAACCTATCCGTGCAAATCGACTGGCATGTTATATTTTGCCTCGGTGCGGGCGGCCTCAGATGCGATAGGGCCGCTGACGGGCTCGGGCGCGCGCGCCATTGAGATCATCGACCGCGCCGGGCTGCACTCGGTGGCGCATCTGCCGGGTGCGCCGGCCGAATTGGCCGACCTGCCCGGGGGCGCGGCAGCCCTGCTGGTGGAATATCAGTGTGAGACCGAAGCAGAATTGAACGCCCTTCAGGGTGCGGCAGACACGGTTTGCGCCGCACTGCCGCTGCTGCGGCCCGGCCGGTTTACGACCGACCCGGCCGAACAGGCTGCGCTGTGGAAAATTCGCAAAGGCATGTACCCCTCAATTGGTGCAATGCGCCAGCAGGGCACCACGGTGTTGATTGAGGATGTGGCTTTTCCGCTGCCGGTGCTGGCAGACGCGATCACCGATTTGCAGCATTTGTTTGGGATGCATGGCTACCCCGAGGCGATTATTTTTGGGCACGCCA
This sequence comes from uncultured Anaerolineaceae bacterium, assembly GCA_964593905.1. Lineage (GTDB taxonomy): Bacteria > Chloroflexota > Anaerolineae > Anaerolineales > Anaerolineaceae > CAZQLE01. Next base: position 8,325 of record CAZQLE010000097.1, read on the forward strand.
AAGACGGCAATATTCACTTTGTGCTGACGCCCTCTTTTAATACCCCGGCCGATGTGCAGCAGTACGGCGACTTTATGCAGGCGGTGGTAGACTTGGTGACCCGAAAATACGGCGGGGCGCTTAAGGCCGAACACGGCACCGGGCGCAATATCGCCCCGTTTGTCGAAGCCGAATGGGGCGCTGAGGCGGCGGGGGTGATGCGCAGGCTCAAAACCCTGTTGGACCCGACCGGCCTGCTGAACCCCGGTGTGATCATTAATGACCATCCTCATGCGCATGTGGAGCATTTGAAACCGCTGCCGGTGGTGGAAGCGGAAGTGGATAAATGCATCGAATGCGGTTTTTGCGAGCCGACCTGCCCCAGCCGCGACCTGACCCTGACCCCGCGCCGGCGGATTGTGGTGCGGCGCGAGATGGCCCGTTTGCAGGCCAGCGGTGAAGATGCCCGCCTGTTGACCGAATTGCAGGCAGATTATGTTTATCAGGGGTTGGAGACCTGCGCAGTGGATGGTTTGTGTGCAGTGGCCTGCCCGGTGGAGATTAACACGGGGCTGCTGGTTAAGCGGCTGCGCGCCGAGCGAATTTCGCCGCGCGGACAGGCAGCGGCGCAGCGCCTGGCGCGCAACTTTAAGACGGTCGAGCGCGGTCTGCGCCTGGGGGTGGGCGCCGCTCACCTGGCAGAGAAAATCATCGGCTGGCGCGGGGTGCGGGCGGTGACAGTTGCCGCTGAAAAAGTCAGTGGAATCACCATGCCCAAGTGGAGCGGGGTGGTCCCGCAGGCGGTGTGGCGCTGGCGGCCAGAAACCAGCAGTCCAGATGGAGCTGAACAGGTGGTCTATTTCCCATCCTGCATCGCGCGTGTGATGGGTTCGGCCCCCGATACCCGTCTGACCCTGCCGCAGGCTTTTGCGCTGGTGGGTCAGCGCGCCGGGCTGGGGGTGGTCATCCCCGCCCAGAGCGAGGGCAACTGCTGCGGGATGCCGTTCAGTTCCAAGGGCTATACCGCCGCGTTCCGCGCTACCCTGCACCAGACGCTGGGCAGGTTCTGGGAATGGTCTGAGGAAGGCCGTCTGCCGGTGGTGATCGATTCATCCTCCTGCGCTTATACCCTGCGCACCTGTGCCAGTTATCTTTCGCCTGAAGACCGTCTGCGCTGGCAGAAAATGCGCATTCTGGACCCGGTGGAATTTATGCACGATATCGCTCTGCCGCGTCTGACGCTGAAAAAGCTGCCGATCCCGCTAAGGCGAACACCGGGTTATTCTTTT
>CAZQLE010000097.1:9602-14128 GCA_964593905.1 uncultured Anaerolineaceae bacterium
AAGCTGGATGGAAAAATGGAAACTGTGGCGCGCGCCTGTGCGGAACGCGTCTTTATTCCGCTTGCGCTGGGCTGCTGCGGCTATGCCGGCGACCGGGGTTTGCTTTTCCCCGAGTTGACCCGGTCGGCTTCACACCTTGAAAGTGTTGAAGTGCTGCGCGAAGATTATGATGGGTATTACTCATCCAACCTGACCTGTGAAATGGGGATGCGCGAAGCGACCGAAAAGCCTTATCGTTCGCTTATCTATCTAGTTGAAGAAGCCAGCCGGTAGGTGGTCTGGATGGGTTATTGTGGAATGGATGGCATCTTTTTGCAAAGATCGTAAACCCACTCTGGCCGATTGACCCCGCCGGGGCGGGCAGTCTCATCCAGAATGGCAAGCACTTCTGCTGCGCTGCTCAGGGCGCGCGGCAGATCACCCGCCAGAAGAGCCGAGCGGGCCAACCCGGCCAGGGGCTCCCAGAGCCAATGGCGCTGCCCCAGCGCCTGTCGAATTGCAACGGCTTTTTGAAAGGCAGTTTCGGCCAGATGGTGATCTTCACCGGCCAGCGCCACCTCACCCAGACAGACAAGCGCATAGGCGAGGGTGGGCTGTGCACCGATTTTTTCGGCAATTTGAACCGCCTGATGCGCGGCTGTGTTTGCGGTCTGTTTTTCTCCCAGATTCAGGTCAATCAACGCCAGGTTCGCCAGTGCTTTAGCAATTCCGCGGTGATAATTGTTTTTCTGACGGAAAACCAGCGCTTTTTGCAGCATGATTTTGGCGATGTGCATCTCGCCGCGCTGCCGGTGCAGTTCACCCAGACTCTGGTAACACTGGCTTTCACCGGTGCCGCAGCCAATTTTTTGAAAAATCTCCAGCGCCTGTTGATAGGCGGTGATGGCGGCGTCCCACTCACCCTGTTCGGCGGCGACCAGACCACGGTTGTGCGTGGCAAAACCCAGCCCCATCGCATCGCCCAGTTTTTGAAAGGAGCGCTGCGACTCTTCAAAATACTGCCCTGCGGCGCTGAAATCGCCTTCCTGGCGGGCGATGCGGCCATAATGGTAGGTTAGCCAGGTTTCTCCACGTAAATCGCCCAAAACCCGGTAGTGGATGCCGCACTGCCCGGCATGGTGGCGGGCGGCCGGCAAATTTCCTGTTGCCAGATAAATCAGGCTGTGGTTGAAGTGCGTCCAGCCGATTACGCGCTGGTTACCGGTTTTTTCGCAAACCCGCAAAGCCTGATCGAGATAATTTAACCCGGTTTGAAATTCGCATAATTCCGAGCAAATGTAGCCCAGCGAAGAAAGAACCCAATCTTCCTTGTTTTGAAAGCCCCATTTTTGAGCCTCAACCAGAGAGCGTCTGGTAATTTGCAGGCCGTCAATCCAATCACCGCTGTAAACGTTGACCGTACCCAGCGCGAACAGCGCCGATGTTTCGAGATCGTGGTTTTGAACCAGCTGGCATAATTCGATACTTTGTTGCAGGTGGTTTTTGGCCTGCTGAAACTCTCCACGCCGCACTTCAAGATCGCCCAGGCTAAATAGCGCTGCGGCAAGGTGATCGGCGTTTTCCAGATGGTGCGCGGCTTCCAGGGTTTGATCGAGCAGGCGCTTGCAGATGGCGTACAAACCGCGCGTTTCGAGAAAATCGTACAGTGCGTTGGTCAATTGGATCAGATGGGTCTGCTGCCCGATTTGGTAGGCTGCCTCACAGGCATAGAGCAGGTTGACCATTTCTTGATCCAAAGCGGGGTAATGCGTTTTATTCTTTTCGGCAAAGATGGTGAAATGGTCAATCAACCGTAAGGTGGCGTCTTTATTTTCAGCCTGAAGACGGGCGTAATCGGCAATGGTCTGATGCAGCGTATAGCGGTCGGGGGGAAGACATTCCACCAGGCCAATATCGACCAGGGTGTCGAGGCTGACCGGTTGAACATTTGCCACGGCCAGAGCGGCTTCTTCAGAAAAATGATTGGGTTTGGGTGGAAACGCGGCCAACGCAATTAATGCCTGGTGGGCGGCGGAGTCCAAAATTGAGTCGCTCAGGCCAATGACTGCCTGCAAAGAAAGCGGGGTTTCGGCCGGGATGCCGGGGTTTCGTTCAAGCGGGGTGGCCTGTTGAGACAGACTGAGGCGGTGCCGGGTTTGCTTTAAAGCGATCAGCGCTTCGTTCAGCCGCCGCGATTGTGCCTTGTAGGTATATTTTTGCAGATAGCGGCCCATCAGAATGATGCCCAGGGGTAAGCTGCCCACAGATTGAACCAGGGTATGCGTTTCGGCGGGGTTTGCTGCCAGCAGACCGGGCGAGAAATAGTTTAGCAGATCCAGACTTTCTTGAGCCTCCATTTCTCGGACGGTCAGGGTATGTTCACCGGCGAAGTCTACGGCTACATCCAACAGGCGGGTGGTTAACAAATGGGCGCAGTTGGGCCCACCCAGCTTGAAGGCCAGCGCCGTCTCGCTTTGCCAGGCGTCGTCAATGATCAGCAGCATTTTTCGATTGCCGATCGCAGCGTGAAGCAGAGCGATGCGGTCGGTTAGATCAGATTGCACAGCGATTGTTTCAGGGGGGATATGCAGGGCGGTTGCCCAGAGGCCCAGCAAGGCCATGATATCTGGTTTGCAGCCCAGCCCGGCCCACAGCACCCCATCGGAAAAACGAGCGCGCAATTCAGCGTCATAGGCCAGTTCCAGGGCGATGCGGGTTTTGCCCACGCCGGGCAGACCGTTTAATGCCGTGGTGGCCTGAACATTTGCGGCCAGCTCTTTTTTTAATGCTGCCAGCAAACGGTCACGCCCGATGAAGGGGAAAGCTGGACGCGGAGGGGCAAGGAAAGGCGGAGGTATGAACTCTGTTGCAACCGGATGGCTGGTATGGGGAAGGCTTTGTTGCTCTTCGAGCCGGATAAGGGCGTCGATCAACATATCCAGGGCACGGCTTTGTTCGGCAAAGTAAGTGCCGCGGGCGATATGCAATTGTTCCTGCAGAAATTCCGGGCTGCGGCCTTCGATATATTGTCCGTTGAGAATCTGAAATGGCCGCCAATGTTTGTCCTGTATCCCGGTGCGGGGGTCGGCGGGGCGAAGCGATTGAATGGCGCTTTTTAAGATTTCTCGCAGCGCAAGCCCTCTTCCGGTGGTCGAATCGGTGTAACCGGTGGCTTTGCGGTGCTCTTCCACGCTTTGCAATTCGGTGAGGGGGTTATCGGCAAGCTCTTTGAGCGAGTTCCAATTGCGCAGCGCCCGGCGGATGGTCTGGATGTTAATCGATGGAAAGGGATCGGGTTGCATCATGGATTTCTCGCTGACGGGTTGGGGAACGCAATAAACCTGTTTTTATACCGATTGGGCCCTGTAAATTGAAACTAATTCAAGACTTTTTTCAGACTTGCAAGCATGGCAGATGGGTATGCTGTGAATGCCCAATCTTAAAAAACTAAAAAGCATTTTGCGACCCAATTTTTGACGATCATGATTCTAAGCATGATTATACATGCAGAGCTTTAAAAAGATGTATCGGTGAATTGATGGATCACCGCCAATTCTTATTGGAACCTGTTGCAAGCTGGCAGGGGCAAGAGCGATTGCAAACCAGCGGGGATGGAAAGGAGGGCCATACTCAAACACATTTGTCGGTCGATTCCAAATTGCCTGGTTCATTCGATTCCATTTGATGCATATTGAGGAGAATTATGAAACCGAAAGAGTTGCTGGCTGTGTTTTTTGGTACTTTTCTTTTGATTTTGCTGGGCGATGGTGTCGTTGCCAATGCGGTGCTGGCGCCGCGGCTGGGGGGAGCGGCATCTTATGATTGGAATACCATTACGATGGGGTGGGCGTTTGCAGTCATTGTGACCACTTTTGTGTCGGGCGCGCATAACAACCCGGCTTTAACCCTGGCGTTTGCGTTGCGGGGTGAACTGGCCTGGTCGAAGGTGGTGCCCTTTATTCTGGCCGAATTTGCGGGCGCATTTCTGGGGGCCCTTGGGGTATATCTGGCTTACCGTGACGGTTTGCAATCGATGAATATGCCCAATATCTGGACCTCGGGAGCGGGCACCATCTATACCCCGGCTACCGGGGGCGGTATCACTGCGGCCGGTTCTTATTCGATCTTGACCGCCTGTGTGGCAGAATTTTTTGGCACCATGGTGTTAATGTGGGCGGTTCTTAGCACCGGCGATTCACGCAATAAGATCTTCAGCGCTCTGGGCCCATTTGTGGTAGGCGGTGCAATTCTGGCAATCGGTCTGTGTCTTGGCGGTCCGAGCGGTTACTCTTTGAACCCCGCTCGTGATCTTGGTCCTCGTCTTTTTGGCCTGGTGGCTGGCACCCAGGGGCTATTTGACGGGATATACTGGCTGCTTCCTCCGGTGTTGATCCCATTCATTGCGGCACCGGTGGGGGGATATCTCTACGACTTTTTCTTTGCTTCAGAAAAAGCAAAAGCGTAAAGCAGGCGGCTATTTCCAGTTAGCCTGAGCCAGCATTTGTTCGACCTCAAAAGGGCGCCTGCCAGAGTCCGCCCTTTTGGGC
>CAZQLE010000098.1:0-14125 GCA_964593905.1 uncultured Anaerolineaceae bacterium
GGGTGGGGGTGGCGCTTGGCGCGATGCGGCTGCGGATGACCGGCAGATATAACCAGGCCAAAAAGACAAAGATGGCAAGGGCCAGCAGGCTGACCAGGACAATTTTAATGGTCTCGCCTTTTTCTTCCTCTTCTTCATCCTCATCCTCTTCTTCATCCACTTCGGGCAGGTCTTCTGGTTCGCCTGTGGGTTGCGGTCCTTCATCCGCTGCGGAGGGTACGGGGCCGGGTAAATTTTCCGGGACTTCAGCCGGTTGGTTTTCAGATGGATCTTCGGAGGGGATGGTCATGAACTCACCGAATTCTAAAGATAAGATTTAAAAACAATGGCAGTTATTGCCCCGGTGGCCTGACAGGCTGCGGTCGATGTTATTTTTCTCCGCCGGTTAACACTTGAATCAGCTCTTGCATGGTGATTTCGACGTGAATATGCACAATGCGTTCGGCTTCATCGGGGTCGTGGTTTTCAAGTGCGCAAATCAGCGCCAGATGGTCATCGGTATCGTGTTCTTCACGGTGGGGTGGGGTGGTGGCGGTGCGGTTAAAGTTGCTCCACATCATGCTCGGGAACGATTCCCATAGCTGGGTGATGGTGCGGGTTAGATAAGCGCGTTTGCTGGATTCAGCCACCTTTAGATGAAAGACCTTGTTCAACTGGCGATAATAGATCAGATCTTCCGGTGTTTTGGTATCGTTCATCTGCTGATAAAGTTGTTTCAGGGTTTGCAAATCTTCTTCTGAAATAACTTCAGCGGCGGCGCGAGCGGCGCGGGCCTCTAAAAAGCTGCGCGTGGCATACAGGTCGGCGATGTCTGCGATGGAAAACTCCACCACACGCACACCGTGATAGGGTACATGCTCCAGCAGCCCTTCGGCTTCCAAAATCTTGAAGGCCTCACGGATCGGCATCTGGCTGACGCCGTATTCCTGCGCCAGACGTTCCTGCCGCAGCCAATCACCAGGATGCAGTTTACCTTCCAGAATGTCGGCGCGTAATCGCTCGGCCACCCAGAAGCGCAGTTGTTTGTGTATGGCAGCAGTAGAATTGGTTGAATCCATGAAATTAGATATTAGATCTAAACTTTAGTTTGTCTGTAAAGATAGCATAGACCCCTGCTAAAGTCAATAATCCTTTATTGTTTCAAAAGCCCGGCAACTTCTTCGCCCCACCCGGAGATGGCATCCCAGTTGCGATAATCACCCTCTTCCATCCTGGTAGATTTCAAGATTTTATTCAACGGGAAAGGAAATGCATCTGCTCGCCACACACCGGCAAAAGCGCTTTCGGCCAGCGGCGCAAGCCCGGCTTTTAATTGCGCCAGATAACCGGCGGTGGTAAGCTGATTGGTTTCGGTGGGGTCTTTGGCGGTCATGCACACCACAAAACAGGCGGTGGGGAGGTTGCCCAGTTTGCGCTGGTGACGGCGCACAAATTTACTGGCGTCACGGTGGATCTTGCCAATGCGAACCGCAGCACCCAGAATAACGGCGCTATACTCGTCCACGGTTTTCACATCCTTCATTTTTTGCAGTACTACTGGCAAACCTGCCTGCGAGAAAGATTTAGCAAGGTATTCTGCAACTTCTGCGGTCGATCCGCTCCAGGTTGCATAAGTAATCAGTACCGGTTTCGATTCCATCGCCTGCTCCTGAAAATATCGATTCATATCATTATTGTACAGGATATTGGCAGGCACAGGAAAAAATGGATTCACGTACCGCGCCGGGCACAATTTTACTGGCGCGGTATGGTTATCGGCAGGAAAAAATGATTGGATATGCCCGCTTGAATCCCTTTGGTTCCCACTTCCATAAAAACATACGGCAAGAATCGACACACTATGCTGCTGACAGACAGACTGGCTGTGCAGTGAGGGCGTGATTAAGACGTTTCAAGGTCAATGGTTTTTGCGGGTGGTCGTTCCAGCTTACCCAACCAAGCATTCGCAGCATATAGTGGGGAAGCCATTCGCGGATTACCTGTATGCCGGTCAAATGACCATTTTGAATGGCGCAAGTGGAGCGGTTGAGAAGGGTCTGCCGCAAGTCGTCAGCCGTTGTACCCGAAAAAAGCGTTGTCCCATGACCAATCATGCCCAGAATGTGGGCATCACTGGACCCAATTTGCGCCAGCGGCAGCTCGCGGGCAGCTTCTGCGGTAATGCTGTTGCTGCGGGTATAGACCAGTCCACCATTATAAACTTCGATTCCCACCAACACCTGGCGGGTAACGCTGTCGGTCAGAGCTTTTTTTATTGCCTCAAATGAAAGGCTGCTGGTGCCGCGCGCAGTTGGATGAGGGGCAATGCAAAGGCCGCCCAGTTCGCCAACCCTTAGCAGCGTCTCTTTCAATGAGAGTTCCGCTGGGATGAGTTGTTCGATGAACAGAGCAATTAGATGCCCTTCTGAAGTGCTGATCTCACACCCCGGGATGACCTCCAGGCCGTAATGCGGGGCCAGATCCATTGCCTGGCGAACCCCGCTGACACTGTCATGGTCTGTTACGGCCAACACATTTAATCCGGTATGGTCGGCGGCGTATTTAAGAATTGCCGGGATGGACGAGGTGGCATCGTAACTGTGGATGGAATGGATATGTAAATCTGCCAGTCCCATAATTCAGTCCTCTCCTGTGGGTAAGTTTGTTTTTCTTTCACAATACCCACCGGATGTTAAGAGGCTTTGAAGGACTGTTTAAGAAGACAGGCAGTGCGTGTTAAATTATGCGCCGGCGCTGGGATTAACGAACCCGTTTCTGGTAGATCTTGCCGGTTTCATCTTCATAGACCCGTTCCCAGGTTTGCTTAAAGGTTTCGCCGGGGGTAAATTCGGGGCGGTTCACCACCACGTAATATTCGGGGTCAAGCTGTTTTACCTGGTCTGATCTGCCCAGGGGGTAGTGCAGTTTGGTGGGCGAGTTGGTGAAACCGGGGCCATATAGATAGTAAAAGACACCGCCTTCGATCTGAATGGCTTTGTGGCGCAGGTTGCGCTGCACATAATCATAGACGCTGTGGTAACCATCCACACCGACCGGGTCGCGAAACTCATCGCGCAGCACAATTGTATTGGCCGGGTTGAAATCGAGCAGAAACCGATTCTGAAAGATAAACCCGCCTGCTGCAGCGAGAATGAGCAGACCGGCCACGGTTTGAACCCCGCTAAATTTCTTTAGCCAGGCAAAAAAGCGGGTGACTTGCTTTTCAAGCAGGCCGTCCAACAGGCAGAGCAGCAGGGTCCACTCATAAGCCACCAGGGCAATGCCCAGCCGCCAGGCGGTGCGGGTGGGCTCCTGGGTGGTTTTTTGAAAGGCCGATTCAGGCGTAAATGCAAAGGCCACCAGCAACACCACAAAGGCGGCGGCAATGCGCCAGTAGGGTACGCGCTTCCACAGTGCAAACAGCAGGCTCAGCCCGACCACGAGCAGCAGAAATTGGAAGTTGCGCGGCAGATGGGCATAGAAGAACGGGTTGGTCAGGTTTTTGCTGATCGACCATTCGGCCATCACCCACACCCCTTCGGGGAAAATGGTGCCGATCAGAATCAGGTTGCGTACGATCCAGGCGGCGCCGGGCAGAATGCACAAAGCGGCATAGCCGATTTCTTTATAGGGCAGGCGGCGGGTCTGGGCCCAGTTTTTAACCCACTGGAAGAGCACCAGCAGCCAGAGCGGCGCCACCACAAACATGCCGGCCGGTTTGGTGGCCAGCACCAACAGTGAACTGTAGGCCAGACCGGGCAGGTGCAGACGGCTTTCTTTTGCGCTGCGCCCGATGGGTGCGTGCAGGATGGCGCTCATCACCCCCACGGCGGTGAACAGATCGTTCTTGCCCACCATATAAGCCTGATCGAGAAAGATGTAGAACGGGTTGCCTTTTACGGTGATCAGCTCACTGGTGATGATCAGCAGAGTGGCCAGCCATAAAAAACCGCCCGGCAGCCGGGTGTAACGGCGGGCCAACAGCCACAGGTTGAGCGCAAAGAAAAGTGCAATCAGCAGGGTAATCAGGCCATACAGCCGCTCATCGCGGGTAAGCAGCAGCACGAAGGAAAAGAGTGATTCGAAACCAAAGGGATATTCTCCATAGGGAATGGAAAGGTCCCAGACGTTGCCGCTGCGAAACAGTTCAACCGCCTTGGGCAGGTGGTAGGCCCCGGCATCCCAGTGCAGCACATCGCTGATGGGGGTCAGCGGCCAGAAGCCAGTAGGGAGCAGGATCAGCCCCAGCAAGATGAGACACCCGGCCGCCGCGGCAAAACCATCCAGACGTTGAGCGGGGTTGGTTTCGGTTGAAAACGCATCCCAAAAATGTTCCGGGTCCCAGCGGATATAAATGAAAAAGGCCAGCAGCGCAATGAGCAGCGTGGCGAGCAGGGGGAACGGGCCGCGATACAGCCCGGCCATCCCCAGAATTTGAGCGCTGAAAACTTCACCGAAAAACAGGCACAGCAGCAACCGGTAAAGAAGCGCCAGTGTTTGCTGAAATGAATTGTGTTTTTTCAAGGGAACCTCATGGATTGTTGCCTGAGCAACTTATACCAGCGGATGAACCAATAGTCAATATGGAGGAATTCAGGATGGGTATCATCATCGGGCATGGCCTGTCTCAACCGGGGCTGCGCTGCGCCGGGACTTGGTGGGCCAGCCGGCACACAGGCCGGGTTGGGGGCAACTAGTTGTTGATTTAACTGGTAATCGTTAAAATTTTGTTAATACATGGATTAACTGTTGTTAAAAACAGCCACTCATGAGGTATACTTATTCGCGATATGCGCTTCATAAAAACCCTCATTCTTGCTGCTCTTATGCTTATCCTGGCTGCCTGCAGTTCGGCTTCCTCGCAGGGTGATGTTTCTGCCGGGGAGCAGGTTTACATTCAAAACAAAGGCTCTGACACCATGGTCAATATTGCGCTGGCCTGGGCCGAGTTTTATCAGGCAAACCATCCCGAAGTGCGCATCTCGGTGAGCGGCGGGGGGTCAGGGACGGGTATCGCCGCGCTGTTGAGTAAGACGGTGGATATAGCCAATGCTTCTCGGGCCATTAAACAGGATGAAATTGACCAGGCAGAGGAAATTGGGGTGACACCGGTTGAGTTTGCCGTGGCGCGAGATGCCATTGCGGTGATTGTCAACCCGCATAACCCGGTGGGGAAGTTGAGCCTGCAACAGATTTCGGATATCTATACCGGTAAGATTAATAACTGGGCCGAGCTGGGGGGGGAAGACCGCCCAATTGTGCGCCTTTCACGTGAGACCAATTCGGGCACCCATGTTTATTTTCTGGAAGAAGTGATTCGTCTGGGGAATAAAGACGATAAGACGATTTTCTCGGCCAATACACTGCTGCTGCCTTCTTCAGAGGGGATTATTGCCGAGGTGCAGGATAACCCGAATGCCATTGGGTATGACGGGCTGGGCTATATCACTCCCGAAGTGAAAATGGTCGCAGTGCAGGATAAAGACGGCGGAGAATATGTGCTGCCTTCCATCGCATCGGTCAATGATGGCAGCTATGCCATTTCGCGTGATCTGTATATGTACACCAGCGGCGAACCGCAGGGTGTGCTCAGAGCGTATCTGGATTGGATTTTGACCGCCGAAGCGCAGAAAATTGTCCAGGATCTGGGTTTTGTTCCCGTTCTTGTTGAGGGCGCCAGCCAATGATGCCAACCCGAAATGTCACCGAACGCGCTATCACCCGCCTGATTCAATTAACCGGGTATTCGAGCATTTTGTTTGTGATTCTGATCCTTTATTTCCTGATCTCCGAGGGTCTTCCGGCGCTTCAGGATGTTTCGCTGCAAAACCTGGCCGGCACCCGCTGGTATCCGATTGAAGCGCTGTACGGTATTCTGCCTTTAATTCTGGGCACGCTGCTGGTGACGATTGGCGCAGCGATGATCGCAGTGCCGTTTGGGGTGTTGACGGCGGTGTTCCTTTCTGAGATCGCCCCAAACTGGGTGCGAGAAATTCTTAAGCCGTTGGTTGAGATTTTGGCGGGTTTTCCATCGGTTTTGCTTGGTTTTCTGGGGGTGCTGGTTGTTTCACCCTTCCTGCGTGATTTTCTGGATCTGCCCACCGGTCTGACTGCATTTACCGGTTCGCTGCTGCTGGCCGGGATCGCCATGCCGACGATTGTATCCATTGCGGAAGATGCGCTCAACAATGTGCCGCAGTCTTATCGTCATGCTGCGCTGGCGGTTGGCGCCACCCGCTGGCAGACCATCTGGGGAATTACCTTCCCGGCGGCGCGCAGTGGAATTTTGACCGCGATTATGCTCGGGGTGGGCCGCGCGATGGGTGAAACAATGACGGTGATGATGGTGACCGGGAACGCCCCTGTGCTGCCGGCTTCATTGAACGCGCTTTTTCTGCCCATTCGAACCATGACCGCCACCATTGCCTCTGAGATGGGTGAAGTTGCCACCGGCAGTGACCATTATCACGTCCTGTTCTTTATTGGCATCGTCCTGTTTATTTTTTCACTGACGGTGAACATCATCGCCACCCGCATCAGCCAGCGCCGTCAGACGCGCGCCGAGCGTGTTCTCTCATAGGGGAATGTCATGCAGAAACCTCGATTTTTGCCACAATTGACTGCCCGCCAGAGTGAACGTCTTGGTTTTGGCGGAATGGCCCTTTTGGCCGGGTTAACGATTTTGCCGATTGTTGCGGTGGTCATCTACATTGTTTATCTCGGCTCTGAAGCGATCACCTGGGATTTTCTGACGAAAATGCCGGAAAACGGGATGCGCGACGGGGGGATCTGGCCGGCAATTGTTGGAACGTTTTATCTGACCCTGGGAACGGCGATTTTTTCGGTGCCGCTGGGAATTGGCGCTGCAATTTATCTGGCTGAGTATGCCAAAGATAATCGCCTGACGCGCGCCATTCGCCTTGCCATCATCAACCTGGCCGGCATTCCTTCGGTCGTCTATGGTCTGTTTGGCTTTGGTCTGTTTGTTCTCTTCCTTAATTTTGGCACCAGCATTCTCGCTGCTTCGCTGACCCTTTCGATTATGACCCTGCCGGTAATTATCAGCACGGCCGAAGAAGCGCTGCGTGCTGTGCCGCAGTCGTTTCGGGTGGTATCCATCTCGCTGGGCGCCACGCGCTGGCAGACCATCCGCGAGGTGGTGCTGCCCCAGGCTGTGCCCGGAATTTTGACCGGTGTGATTCTGGGCCTGGAGCGCGCTGCCGGTGAAACCGCGCCTATTCTGTTTACCGGGGTTTCGTTCTTTTTGCCCCGGCTGCCGCAGTCTTTGTTTGATGCCACGATGGCGCTGCCCTATCATCTCTTTGTGATTTCCACCTCCGTCCCTGGAATGCCGATTCGCATTCAATATGGGACGGTTTTGGTTTTGCTGGCCTTTGTGCTCACGATGAATATTATTGCCACGGTAATTCGCTCGCGGGCGCGCGCCAAACGGGTCTGGTAGGGTATGGATAAAATCGTTGTCGATCATTTGCAGGTTGTTTATTCAGATGGAACGGAATCGCTGCGCGATATCAGCCTAAAAATTCGCGCCAATGCCATTACGGTTCTCATTGGCCCATCGGGCGGCGGAAAGTCAACATTCTTACGGGTGTTAAACCGTCTCAATGATCTGGCCGATGTGCGCGTTACATCCGGGCATGTCTATATCGATGGGAAGGATATTCTTGACCCAACGACGGATGTCATTGCTCTGCGTCAGCGGGTGGGGATTGTGTTTGCCCGGCCAATTCCGCTGCCGCTTTCCATCTATGACAATGTGGCTTATGGTCTGAAAATGGCGGGTGAGCGCAATAAGGCCCGTCTGGATGATGCGGTGGAGATGGCGCTGCGGCAGGCCGAGCTGTGGGATGAGGTTTATGACCGCTTGAAAGATTCGGGGTATGCCATCTCGGGCGGTCAGCAGCAGCGTTTATGTCTGGCGCGTATTCTGGCTTTGCAGCCGGAAATCATTATGCTGGATGAGCCCACTTCGGCCCTGGATCCCATCTCGACTGCCAAAATTGAGAACTCTCTGCAAGAATTAAAAAACAAATATACGATTGTGATCGCCCCGCACAACACACAGCAGGCCGCGCGAATTGGCGATGATGTGGCTTTCTTTTTGCAGGGCGAACTGGTGGAGTTTGGCCCTTCTGAACAAATTTTTACCCGCCCACGCGACAAACGCACCCAGGATTATGTGGAAGGCCGGTTCGGCTAACGGTCTTCTGTCTTAATTCAGCCCTCTGATCAGCAGGGGGTTCCGGGGGGCAGGTTATCAGCCCTGCCCGCTGCTGCAATACCGGTGAAGAGCCGGTATTATTTTTTGTTAAAATATGATAATATCTATAAAATTAGGAGATATAACCGGCCGTTGTGGGAGAATAAAGGCTATGGTAACCATTCTTGGATTCGCAGTGCAACTACCCCCCGGTCTTGATTTTTTGGCCGTTCCGGCAACTTCTTTTGTGTTGACCCTGGCCGCCTGGTTGATCATTGCGTTGCTGGTTAACTTTTTTACCGGACGAATTCTCAAATCGATTACACGCCATTTGCCGGGCGAGGTGGAAGATATCTTGCTGGGTATTCTTCGCAAGCCCGTGTTGATTTTGATCATCACTTTTGGCATTGCCAATTCGGCGGCCTTGCTGCCGCTGCACCCGAACTTTTTATGGGTGATTCAACGCCTGGCTTATACAATTTTGACCATTATCGTGGTCTATCTTTTCTGGCGGCTGGTGGAAGACCTGTTGAAATTCTATGGCGAACGCTGGGCCAGCAAAACCGAGAGCAAGGTGGATGATGTCTTAATCCCGGTGCTGAACATCTTTGGCCCGCCGGTTTTTCTGGTGATCGCCGCACTGGTCGTCTTCCCGCTGTGGGGCATTAATGTGACCTCGGTGCTGCTTGGGGCCGGTGTGGTTGGCCTGGTGCTGGGGCTGGCGCTGCAAGACACCCTGTCAAATGTTTTTAGCGGCATGAGCCTGCTGGTTGAAGCGCCGTTTAAAACCGGTGATCTGGTGGTCTTACCCGATGGAAAAGTCTGCGAAGTGCAGAAGATGGGCATCCGCTCGACAACTTTTTACTGGATCGATGAGCATTCCACGGTTGTGGTGCCGAATAAAGTGCTTTCGACTTCAACGCTGGTGAATGTCACCCGTCCCACGGCTGAACGCCGGGCCATGATCGACATCAAGGTGAATTTGAGCACCAATTTGGCCCATGCTCAAGAGCAATTGTGGCGCATTGCTTATTCAAATCCGGGGGTTTTGGTGTCGGATATGTCGCAAAAACTGGTTTTGTTAAAAGAGCGCGTGGCAGATTTATACGTGCGGGCAGAAAAATTGCGCCCCGATGAACCTGCCGCCGCGAGGATCCTTGCTGAAGCACGGCATTACGAAGCCTCGATCCCCCGTCTTGACCTGGAGGGGCAGGTATATCGCCAGATGATCGCGATGGAAGAATCTTTTCGGCAGTTAATTCGCGGAATTATGGCGCGGGAGGGCAATGGATTAAGCGCCGAGGAGATTTCGGAGATTTTTTGCAAGTATGTCACCCCGGCGGATAATGAAGTGGACCGCACCCTCGAACTGGTTAACCAGTGGATTGTGATTCAGGACCCGTGGCTAAACCATAGCGATTACTGGGATAACCGCAAAATGTGGCAGCGCCGTAACGAGGCATTTAAGCAGCGCTGGGATAAATTAAAGAAAGAGATCCGCCGTCCGCAAGAGAAACTGGAACTGCGCCTGGACGACATGACCAAAGAACTGATTAACTGGCTCGAAACCGAATATAAAGTGCTGCCGGCGTATTGGAAAGACCCCGAAGTGATTTTTACCGGTTTTGATGATTCGACAGCCGGTTTGCGATTGAGCTTTTATGTGGATAATGCCCGCTTGGAGCATGACAGCCGGCTCAAACGGGTAACCACCGAAGTGGCCCGGCATATCCGCGAGTTGTTCAGCGATGAGGGTATCTGGTAAAGGGTGTGTGCCACCTAACAAAAAGCCACTGACTTGATAATGATTTAAAAATCCGATATATAATAAAAAAAGATTCTGGATGAATAAATTCAGAGAAGTATTCCCTGTTGTGTGTCGATAGGATGTTGATCGCCACGCGAAGGGTGTTTGTACGCCAGGAATTTGTCTTGCGGAACATCGTTCCACGGAGCTTCTGGAAGCATAGCATTATGGACCGTTCGGTTGTTCGAACCAGGATAATTGTCCCCCACAGGCGCACTGATTTCTTTTCTCGGCGTCGCCTGACGTCATTCATTAATGATTTGCTGGACAAGAAACTGATCCTGATCTCGGCGCCGGCCGGTTATGGCAAAACCGGAATGCTGATTGATTTTGCCAGTCAGACAAAACTTCCGGTTTGCTGGTATTCAATTGACAGTCTGGATGTAGAGCCGCGCCGTTTTCTGGAGACCTTCATTTCTGCGATTCAGGTTGTGTTTCCAAAATTCGGGCTGCGCTCGTTGAGTGTGCTGGCCTCTACCACTCAGGCCGCGCTGGATGTGAACTATCTGGCGACGGTGATCATTAATGAATTGTTTGAAACGGTCACGGAACATTTTGTGATCGTGTTGGATGATTATCATCTGGTTAACGAAAATGAGACGATTGGAAGTTTTTTCAGCCGGTTCATTGAAGATGTTGATGAAAACTGTCACGCCGTTTTAACCTCGCGTAATTTGCTCACCCTGCCCTGTTTGCCCACCATGGTCGCCCGCGGCGAAGTGGGCGGCCTTAGCTATGAGGAGCTCGCGTTTTCAATTGATGAAATTCGCGAGCTTTTTTCGTTTATTCAGAATAAAGACCTGTCTTTCTCTGCCGCCGAACGATTAATGGACCAGACTGAGGGCTGGATTACCGGGATTTTGATCACCTCTCAAGTGAATCCACAGGGAGCGGCAAACCAAAACCGGGTGACCCGCGTTTCAGGGGTCGGGCTTGAAGATTACTTTTTGCAGGTGCTCAATCACCAGCCAGGTGCAATTCGTGAATTTTTGCTGCGCACCTCTTTGCTGGGAGAATTTGACGCCAATCGCTGTGAAGAAGTGATTGGCACAGCGCTGCAACTGGAGGGGGTCGACTGGAATGAACTGATCGATCAGGTCATGCGCAATAATTTGTTTGTGCTGCCGGTCGGTGAAGATGGCTCGTGGCTGCGTTACCATCATCTTTTCCTCGATTTCTTGCAGATGCGCGTGTTCCGCGAACGGGCTGCCGAGGCCGGAAAAATCGAGCGGTATCTGGCGGGGCTTTACCTGCAGGCCGGTGAATGGGACAGCGCCTATATGATTTATCGCCGGCTGGGTATGACGGCTGAGCTGCTGGACCTGATTGAAATGGCTGGTTCGGAATTGATCGGAAACGGGCGCATCACCACCCTGGCCGGGTGGCTGGATGCGCTTCCGCTGGATGTGATCTCCACCCGCCCGTCGCTGGTATCGCTGCAGGGCAGTGTGGCGGTGATGAACGGCAATACGGCCCTGGCTCTGGCATTTTATGACCAGGCCATTGCGGCCATGCGTGTGCCTGCCGACCGCGCCTGGCTGGCGCGCGCGCTGGAACGGCGCGCCAATACGCTGCGTATGACCGGGAATTTAACTGCGGCGGTGCGTGATGCGCAAGATACGCTGGAACTGGTTGAAAACGATCTTTCGATGCGCAATACAAAGGCCGATGCAATGCGTATTCTGGGCATTTGCTCTTACCAGCAGGGCAAGCTCCACGAAGCGCTCGACTGGCTGACCCAATCGTTATATACCCACCAGACGATTAAAAACCGCAAGACCGAGGCCGCAGTGCGGCTGGAAATTGGTCTGGTGCATGAGGCGCTGGGCAACTATAACCTGGCGCGCGATATGTATCAGGCTGCGCTGGATTATTGGACCCAGACCAATAACTCGGTCTGGTTATCGAACCTTTACAACAACCTGGGTGTGCTGCAGCACCTGATGGGTGATTATGAAGCGGCCCTGGGTTCGCTGGAAAACGCATTGCGCCATGCACGGATAACCGGGTATTTTCGCATTGAGGCCTATGCCCTGACCGGGGTGGGTGATATTTATACCGAACTGGGCGCTGCAGAAGAGGCCCAGCAGGCGTATGAGCGGTCGATGCTGATTGCGCAGCGCATTAATGAGCGGTTTTTACAGGTTTACACAACTGTTCAACAGGCTTCGCTGTGCGCCATTCGCGGTGATTATGTCAGCGGCTACCGTCTGATTGATGATGCGCGCGCGATGGCCGCGGTGGATAACTCACCGCTTGAAGTATACCTGTGCGATCTGGCTTTTGCCGATCTGGCAATTCAAAAAGGCAACCCTGCGGCGGCCATACCCGCCCTCGAAAAAGCCAGCCTGTTTTTTGAGAACGAAGGGCACAAGATCCAAAAAGAGAAGGCGCATCTATTTCTGGCGCTGGCGTATGCCCGTACGAATCGCAAAGAAAAATTGTTGGAACAGCTCTTGAAATTGCTGGCCTATGTAAAGGCGCAGGATACTTCTTCCTCGTTTATTGCTGCTGCGACCCGGTTTCGGGCAGGGCTGGAAGGTCTGCGCAAGGTGGAGTTTGTCGGGTCGCAATTGGATGATTTGTTTGTGCGCATTGATAAACAGTCTGCTGATGTCCCGGCCCTGCGTCGTTCGCTGCGCCAGTATGCGGTCAGCGTGCCGTTCAGCCCGCCGACGTTATATATTCGCGCGTTGGGGCGGATGCATGTTTCGCTGAACAACCGGCTCATCACCTCCTCCGATTGGCAGACCCAGTCGGCGCGAGATCTGCTCTTTTTGCTGCTGGCGCACCCCGAGGGGTTAACCAAAGAAGAAATTGCGGTTTTCTTCTGGCCGGATGATTCTCCCGAAGAAGTGAAATTCCGCTTTAAGAACACGGTCTATCGCCTGCGCCATGCGCTGGGAAAGAATGCGGTGTTGTTGGAGAATGAATCGTACCGTTTTAATTATGCGCTGGATTACGAATATGATGTTGAGCTGTTTTTGCATGAGAATGCGCTGGCGCAACAGGCGAAGACCCAGGAAGAGCGATTAAGCCATTATCACCAGGCGGCTAAATTATATAAGGGCCGCTATCTTCCCGATATGGAAGAAACCTGGGTGTTAACCCCCCGTGAGTGTTTACAACAAATTTTCTTAAATATCCTGCTTCAGGGCGCCGAACAATATCTGGAACAACACCAGTATGAGTCGGCTCTGGATTTTTGTCAGCTGGCTCTGGAAGAAGATAATTGCCTTGAAGCAGCTTACCGTTTGATTTTGCGGATTTACGCGGCCATGGGCAATCGCGCCGGGCTTGTGCGACAGTATCAACGCTGTTGCGAAGTCCTTGAGCGCGAAATCAACGCCACCCCATCTCCCCAAACCCAGGCGCTTTATCAAAATTTGCTGCGCTAAGTTAGCCGGCAGCTAAATATTTATTTACCGGTCTTTATTTAAGGACCGGTATTTAAATTCGCTTACCTTAAGACCGAAAAGGTATCGGTTCTCTAATCTTTTGAGACCGTTTTGATGCCTGGTTTGACACCTCTGTCTGCAAGAATGAATACATAGTCCAATTCCAAGTCTCATTTCAAAGTCATGCCTAAGGAGCCTGCCATGTTCAATAAATCAATCTTCAAACGTGTTGATGTTCGCCTTGTTTTGCTCGCAATTGTGGTTGTTCTTTTCATTCTCGGTGCTGGCGCTCCGGGCTGCCCGGGTGGCCTGGTCGGCTAATTGATCTAAAAAAGTTTACAGGCCCCTGGCCTGAAAAATTTCATCCTCAGCAATTGTAGAAATATTTGGAGACCCACCATGAAAAAGTTTTTCGCCAACCCCGTGAATGTCCGTGTTGTCATCGTTGTTTTGATCGTTGTGCTGTTTGTTCTTGGCGCTGGCGCTCCGGGCTGCCCGGGCGGCCTGGTCGGCTAATTCATTATTTTTCCGTTTTACGGTTCCGATTTCGATCACTTGAAGAAAACCTGGAGACAAGTCATGAAAAAGTTTTTCGCTAACCCTGTCAATGTCCGTGTTGTCATCGTTGTTTTGATCGTTGTGCTGTTTGTTCTTGGCGCCGGTGCCCCAGGTTGCCCGGGTGGTCTGGTCGGGTAGTTTCATTATGTTATTGGGAAGATC
>CAZQLE010000099.1:0-7854 GCA_964593905.1 uncultured Anaerolineaceae bacterium
AGAAGATTGAAGAAGTATTGGATACGCTGCCGCCGCGGGAAGCGCGGATTTTGCGGATGCGTTTTGGGCTGGAAAATGGGCGCAGTTATACGCTGGAAGAGGTGGGGCAAAAGTTTGGCCTGACCCGCGAACGGATCCGCCAGATTGAGAGCAAGGCGCTGCACCGTCTGCGCCATCCGCGCCGTTCACGCCAACTGCGTGATTATGTAGGCTCATAACCCGGGAACGCCTCCTGAAGAACAAAAAAAGCCCCGCCGGTTTTTATTAAACCGGCGGGGTTGTGATTTGATTCCTTGCAGTGCAGGCTGAAAAGCTGCGGGCGGTTATTCGTGATCGTCTGGCTCGATATGCACATAGGCCCGGTCCACCTCCGACAGGTCTTCGACCCGTTTGGAGACCTCTTCCGAGATATCGTGCACGGTGATCAGGTCTGTGGTGCCCACCACATTAACATGCAGGTCCACCACCAGGGTGGGGCCGACATACTCTGTGAGCAGGTGATGCACCCGCAGCACACCGGGCACGCTTTCGGCGCGTTGAACGATCTCTTCGCGCAGTTCCTGTGAGGCGCCCGCCCCGGTAAGAAAGTCGAGGTTTTCGCGCAGCGCCATAAATGCCTGGCGAAAGATCCAGACGGCCACAAGAACGCCGGCGATCGGGTCGGTCAGCGGAGAGATATACTGTGAACCGAGGACGCCCAGAAAGGCCGCCGAAGAGGTGAGCACATCGCTCAGATTATCTTTGGCAGTGGTGGCCAGGGTGGGGCTGTTAAGACTTTTGGCCGAGCGGTTGATGAAGGTATACATCCCATATTTCGTCAACATGGCAAACAGCAAAACGGCCGTGGGCAGCCCCAGCGTCACCACGCTGCCGCCTTCGGCAAAGCGTTGAATGCCGGTGCGGGCGGCCTCGTAACCGGCAAAGGCCATTGAAAAACTGACGATCACGCCCACCAGCGGCTCAAAACGGCTGTGCCCCTGGGGGTGCGAGATATCTGGCGGACGCTGCGCAACCCATAAACCGATCACCATCAGGATGGAATAAAACACATCTGAAATGGAGTTTGCGGCGTCGGAATACAGCGCGGCCGAACCGGTTATGGCGGCGGCGGTGATTTTGACGGCTGCCAGTGTCAGGTTTCCCAGGCCGGTGACCAGCAGCGCCTGACGGTACATTCGTTCCCGCTGCGGATTGGGGGTGTGTTCGCGTGTCCAGCGCATAAAAATTCCTGTTGCTTTCTTTTGGCCGTTAATCGCCCGCTGAGGCGCGTGGGCGATGGGCGCTGTTCATTCAGGAGAGAATGGCTGTCTCGCTGGCGGCCATACCGGCGCCGCCAGCGCTGCATTCAGTTCGGGTGTGGGGCTGCCTCACACCTTTGCCCGCGCTCTGTAAATGGGTTAAGTATACTCATTTTGCGCCATAAAGCAGAGCCGTTTGCGGCAATGATTACCAGAATCACCCATAAAAATCGTAGCGATTCGCCTTGAAGTGTGTTATTGTTAAACGTAGTCCACCCGAAAGGTGGATGTTCATATTCTACCAGTAAGAATAATTTAGCCCCACTGCTCTGGACGAGAAAGGCTTTGATTTTGTGGGTTGGAAGTGTGCGTTACACGCTTCCAACCCACAAAATCAAATTCATCTTATTGCAATAGTGGAGATATTTTATGGAAAATACGCTTTCAAAGCCAATGATTCCCGCGCTTCCGCGCCGAAAATGGGCCCCGGCCACCCGAAAAGAACGCTGGGCCTGGTATGCCTATGATTTTGGGAATTCAGCCTATGCCGCTGTGGTGACCCTGGCAGTATACTCGGCCTACTTTAAACAACAGGTGGTGGGCGGGGCTGAGGGTTCACGGTTGTGGGGGCTTTCGGTTGGCATTGCGATGCTGGTGGTAGCCGTGCTTTCACCCATTCTTGGGTCGCTGGCCGATTTTTCGGGCAGCAAGAAAAAGTTCTTATTCGGTTTTACATTGATCGCCTGTGTTTTTACCGCCATGCTCTTTTTTGTCGGTCCGGGAGATGTGTTTACCGGGATGCTGTTCTTCATTCTGGCAGAGATCGGCTATCGCGGGGCGCAGGTGTTTTATAACGCGCTGCTGCCCGAAATTGCCACCGAAGAAGAGATGGGCCATGTTTCTGGCAATGGTTGGGCGCTTGGTTCATTTGGTGGAATTATCTGCCTTTTGATTGTGCTTGGCCTGATCACCTTTGTGGGCGGCTCGTTTGTGTTGCATTTTTCCTTCCTGATCACGGCGGCTTTTTATCTGCTCTCTTCATTGCCCACTTTTCTTTACATTCGTGAGCGCAAAGAGCCCCAGCCGCTGCCGCAGGGCGCCAGCTATTTCACCATCCCGTTTATTCAAATTGCGCAGACCTTTAAAGCGGTTAAAAATTACAAAGAGTTTGTTAAATTCATTATCGCTTTTCTGGTGTTCAATGACGGCATTATGATGACGCTGGATTTTGCAGCCATTATTGGCGCGGTCTTGTTTGGGATGAAGCAGCAGGAACTGATCATTTTTATGATCCTGGTGCAAATTACCAGTGTGGCCGGGGCGTATATATTTGGAATTATGGCTGACCGCCTGGGCTGCAAGGCCTCGCTGGTGGTTTCGGTGCTTTTGATGGTTGTGACCGTGTCACTGCTGCTATTTGTCGATTCGTTGACCTTCTTTTATGTGATCGGGGCAATGGCCGGGTTTGCGCTCACCGGGGTACAGTCGGTCAGCCGTACGATGGTCGGGGTGATGGCGCCCGCCGAACGCAGCGCCGAGTTCTATGGCTTCTTTGAGGTTGGCGGACGCACTTCTTCTTTTATTGGCCCGTTTGTTTACGGGTTGATTGCTGCCGAGATGGCCCTGATCTATGGCAATCGGGGTTTTGATGCGCTTACGGCCGAGCAAATGGGTCTGCGCGCGGCAGTGGTTTCAATTATCGTCTTTCTGGTGGTGGGCCTGGTGTTGTTGATGTTTGTGCGCCAGAAACGACATATGGCTTCCATTGCAACGCCCGAAGAACAGGCGGTTTAAATTTGACCGCGGTTTCTTCTTTTCCGGTGGTTTATCCGCGCCGCAGGCCGGTGCGGATGATGCTGCGCTCGCTGATGCGGGTTGGGCTGGCCGCTTTAACCGATATGGAAGTCATTGGCGCTGAAAACTTTCCCCGGCAGGGGCCGCTGCTGGTCACTGCCAACCATTTTAATTTTCTGGACCCGGTTGCCATTATTGGCGTTACGCCCTGGTCTCTTGAATATGTGGGCGGTACACGAATGCCCAATGCGCCGGCCAGTGTAAGCTGGTTGACCCGTGTTTACGGGGTGCTGCCGGTGCGCCGGGGGGGAATGTCTCGCGATACGCTGCTGGCGGCTGAGGGGGTGTTGAACCAGGGTGGTGTGCTGGGGATCTTCCCTGAAGCGGGCAGTTGGGCAACTGTGCTGCGCCCGGCGCGCCCCGGAACTGCGCTGCTGGCTTCGCGCACCCGTGCGCAAATTTTGCCGATCGGGTTGGATGGTTTTACCGATGTGTTTCCGATGCTGCGGCAGGGAAAGCGGGCGCGGGTCACCATTCGCGTGGGCAAACCGTATGGCCCATTTTTCGCCGGCCCGCGCGGCGCAACAGATCGCAATCGTCTGGATGAGATTGGGCATGAGATTATGCGCCGGATTGCCGAGTTGCTCCCGCCGCACCGTCAGGGCCATTACTCACCCGACCCGGCCATTCGTGAGGCCGCCCGCGGGACCGAGATTTACCCCTGGGATGGGGTGATCGAAGAATAAAAATCAGAAAGCCCCCGGTCTTTGGGGGCTTTTGAACGTTATAGGCGAAAGATTAACCGGTTTTGCGTTTGCGCAGGACCGGTTTTGTTTTTTCTTTGGGTGGAAAGCGATAAGCTTTGGCCAGCCCGCCCCCGGCGGTTTCGCGGTAGAGTGAAGGCAGATCGTGCCCGGTCTGCTCCATCACCTCGACCACTTCATCAAAAGATACCCGGTGGCTGCCATCGGAGAAGTAGACAAATTTTGCGCTGCTGAGCGCCATGTTGGCCCCAAAAGAATTGCGCTCGATGCACGGGATTTGAACCAGCCCATCCACCGGGTCGCAGGTCATCCCCAGGTTGTGTTCCAGCGCCATTTCGGCGGCATATTCGATCTGGCGCACTGTTCCACCCATTAGCTGGGTGGCGGCTGCGGCGGCCATGGCGCAGGCGGTGCCAATTTCACCCTGACAGCCAACCTCTGCGCCCGAGATGGAAGCGTTGTGTTTGACCAGGTTGCCGATCAACCCGGCAGTCGCCAGGGCGTGTAAGACATTTAAGCGGTTGGCCTCCAGGCGTTCCTGCAGGTGATGCAGCACGGCCGGCACCACCCCGCAAGATCCGCAGGTGGGCGCGGTGACGATCAGGCCGCCGCTGGCATTCTCTTCGGCGACGGCCAGCGCATAGGCGGTGGTGGAGCCGCTGGAGAAGAGGGGCGAATTGATCATCATGGATTTGCGGTAATAGCTCATTGCCTTACGGCCCAGACCCAGCCCGCCGGGCAGCAGCCCTTCGGCCTGAATGCCGCGCTCAATGGCGTTGTACATCACATCCAGAACGCTCGAAAGATAATCCCAGATCTCGGCGCCTTCCTGTTCTTGAACATACTCCCAGAAACTGATGCCGCTGCTGCTGCAATATTTCAAAATATCCCGCATGGTGGTGTGGCGATATACCGAACGGGCCGACTCGGGGCTGCCATCTTCTTCCATCAGCGCCCCCCCGCCGGGGCTGTAAACGCGCCAGGTCTGGCCTGCCGCGCCGTCGCTGCCCAGGGCTTCGAACTGCATTCCGTTGGGGTGCAGAGGCAGAAATTCATCCGGCTTCCAGATGATTTCCACCGGGGTCGGCTGGCTGGCGGCGATGATGGCAGCATCGGTGAGATGACCGCGGCCTGTGGCAGCCAGGCTGCCAAACAGGGTCACGCGGATGCGGGCCGCTTCGGGACAGCGCTGATGAAAAAGCTCGGCGGCGCGGCGGGGCGCCATCGTATGGCTGGAGGACGGCCCATAACCAATGCGGAAAAGGTGACGAAGTGTATCCATAACGATTGAATTATACCGGTTATTTGGGGTTTTTTCGGGGAGACTGGTAGACCTGGGTCTGGTTGCGCCCCTGATGCTTGGCGGTGAGCAAGGCTTTGTCAGCCTGATTGATTAACCGGTGCAGACTGCGTTCGGGGTCGCTGCGCCGCCGGCGCTCAAAATGGCGGCTCACCACCCCCAGGCTGACGGTGACATGCACCTCGCGCCGTTCAATCGTAAACGGCTGTTCTGCGATTTGAATTCGAATTCGTTCTGCGGCCTGGTAGGCGCTTTCGAAATCACTTTCAGGCATCAGCAAAATAAACTCTTCGCCGCCATAGCGGGCCAGAAGATCTGATTTTCGGATGGTCTGCTGGCAGGTCAGGGCAATTAATTGCAGCACCTGATCTCCCAGGATATGCCCCAATTCATCGTTGATTTTTTTGAAATGGTCGATATCCAGCATAATGACCGCCAACGGGCGGCGATAGCGTTGGGCGCGTTCAAATTCGGTGGCGCCAACTTCAAAGAAATGACGGCGGTTGAACAACCCGGTCAGCGGGTCGGTGACGGCCATTTGTTTCATCTCTTCAAAAATGCGGGCATTCTCGAGGGCGATGGCAACTTGCCCGGCGAACATGGTTGCCAGACGGGCATCATCGGGGGTGAAGAAATTTTCGCGGATATGATCCAGGGTGAAAATGCCAATGGCACGGTCTTGAACGATTAATGGAATTGCCATCCAGGAGAGAATGTTTTGGTGCGGCTCTTGCTGCATATGCGGGTAGAGGCTGGGCGCATTGGAGAGGATGATCGGCTTTTGGGTTTGAAACACCTTTGAACCGGGGTTGTCACCTGTGGCTGAAAAGTGCAGCCCGATAATATCCTTCAGGTTAGCAAAACCGTTGCCGCCCACAATAACCAGCTCGCCGTCTTTTTCCAGTTGAACCGAGGCGCTGGTGTAGGGGACGACGCGCTGCAACTGTTCGAGGATGCGGGTGATGGTTTCATCCAGCTTTAGACTGGCAACCACGGCCCGCCCGGCCTCATACAGGGTTTCGGCCTCTTCGGCCCGGCGCTGCACTGCGTTATAAAGCCGCCCATTCTCAAGCGCCAGGGCGGCATGGCTGGCAAAGGCGGCCAGCATATCACCCTGAAACGGTTGAAAGAAATTGGGTTCGGCTTTATCCAGGGTGAAAAAGCCAATTACTTTGCCCCCGGCTTCTATTGGGACACCCAGAAAAGAACGCAGGGGATAACTCGGGTTGGTTCTGATCCAGTCTTCAAATTCATCCACATCAGAGATGAGCAGCGGCTGGCGCGATTCGATCATCAGCCGCAAATTGCGTGTCTCGCGTATAGAAAAGCGGTGCATGTTGCGCAGTTCAACCACGCGATCATCATGCTCCAGTTTGCCGTGCTGCCCATACACAAAGGCATAATCATCTTTGACCAGCAGCAGGGTGGATAGGTCATTGGGGATCACCTGCTCAATATGTTTAAGCAGCAGGTGACAAATTTCGCTTAAATCAAGGGTGGAGGTGAGCAGCCGGCTGACATCTTGCAGCGCGGCCGAGAGACGCAGTTGATCTTGTTGCTTTCCCAGCTTTTGCCGCCGAAAACTGATATCTCGTGAAATGCCCATAACCCCCTGCACGAATCCCTGTTCATCATACAGCAGTGCAACCTGTGCTTCGGTCCACACGGTGGATCCATCTTTGCGGGGCTGCTCCAGTTCAAACTGCATTTCCGAGATGGGAACCGGATGGTGGGGGTCGATCTGCTGTGGAATCCGGTGCAACCACCAACGGACCAGCGCTGCCGATTCTTCGGTAAGCGCTTCTTCGAGGCTTTGTTTCATGGCTTCTTCGGGGGTAAAACCCCGCAGCCGTTCCACCGAAGGGCTGATAAAGGTGAACTGCCCCCGGGTATTAATCGTCCAGATCACATCGGCTGAAAGCTGGGCCAGTAGTTGAAACTGGTTATGCTGGATGTGGGTTTCGGGGTGGTGGATTAAGAGATCGAAAGCCTGGTTGGCAAATTGATCCAACTTTTGAATGAAGAATTCAATATCGGCTGCCCAGCGGGCCGGTTCAAGCTGCGCTTCCAGTTGCATTTGCTGCATCAGGGCATAAAAATCCTGGCGCAGATCAAACCAGAGGGCATACAGCGTCACCTTTGCCGGTGACTGCTCAGAATTGATCGACAATGCCTTTGCGTTGTCGTGGATATCTGGTTGAGAATTGGAGGAGCCGGGGGGCGGGGGAGGGGAAGAAAACAGGGCCTGATTGATTTCATCAAGCGCAGCCTGAATAGCGACTGCAAGATCAGGAATGGTGGTTGGATCGATTCCTGGTGGCAGTTGATTGAGTATGGATTTCAGGGTTGTGAATTGTTTAAATTCCATCCCACCGCCGGAGCATCGGTGTTTCTTGGAACCGTTTATAAACGGTTGGGCGCGATGTGTTGCGGGCCTATGGTTAAGTTTTTCTTAATCAGATAAATTTTAGTATAACCCAAATAAAAAAACATGCCGCGGGAAGATTGTGCGTTCTCAGAAATTTCTCATTTGCCTGCAAGGTTTCAGAAGCGGCGCTTCAATCTTCTGATATTGCAGGCGTGTATCGAAATTTCGGAGGGCTGGCAAAATGCTTAAAGCTTCTGCCGCGAGGGGAGGAGGGCAGAAATCAGTTGCACAGATTGCCAATCATCGACCAGGGCCCGGTCCAGGTGATTTCCACCGGCAGCACCTGCCCGCGCAGGTTCTCGGTGGTTTCTACAAAGACCAGTTTGTTGG
>CAZQLE010000099.1:7864-14098 GCA_964593905.1 uncultured Anaerolineaceae bacterium
GTTTCAGTGCGGCCCTGCCAACGATTTTTCTTCTTTTCTTCAAACAATACCTTTACCCGGCTGCCCAGATAGCGCCCATGAATCTCGGCGGCGATGCTTTCTTGCAGCGCTTCCAACATTCGAAAACGCCGCCATTTTTCTTCTTCGGTGACGTTATCTTCCATTTTACGCGATGAAACGGTTCCGGTGCGGGGTGAGTAACGCGCCAGATGGGCAACATCCAGTTTTAAATCGGCCAACTGCTGATAGGTGCGCATGAACTGTTCTTCTGTCTCACCGGGGAAACCGACGATGATATCGGTGGCGATGGAAACGCCCGGAATGCGTTCGCGGATGCGGTGGACCAGGGCGCGGTATTCGGCATCGGTGTAGCCGCGGCGCATGTTGGCCAACACTTCGTCATCGCCGGCCTGGGCGGGCACTTCGATATGGGGCATGACCCGCGGCAAATTTGCGACCGCATCCAACAATTCGTCATTCATCCAGTTGGGATGCGAGGTGAGGAAGCGAATCCGCTCCAGCCCTTCGATGCTGTGCATGCGGGCCAGCAAACCGGCCAGACCGGGGTAGGCGGGGTTATCTTTGCCGTAACGGTCTACAATCTGACCCAGCAGGGTGATTTCTTTCACCCCCTGGGCTGCCATGGAACGCGCTTCGGCGAGAATTTCTTCGGGGGGGCGGCTTTGCTCGATGCCGCGGCGGTAGGGAATGATGCAATAGGTGCAGGCGTGCGAACAGCCGTAGACGATGGGGATGTATCCGCTGATCAGCTTGCCCTGTTCGGCGCGCGGCAGGGTTAAATCGCCGTCCATCAAATCGTAACGGCTGCGGGTGCTGGTCTGCTCCAGTTCGCGCCCGTCGCGCTGGGCCAGATATTGAACCAGGGGCTGCGGATCGGACGGGGGGGAGAATACATCAACAAAAGGGAACCGCTTGCGCAGCACGTCATTGTTTTTTACCCCGACCAGGCAGCCCATCAGGTTGATGACCAGGTTGGGATTGGCCTTCTTCAGCGGGTGCAGCGAGGTAAGGCGGCCATAAGCTTTATCTTCGGCGCTCTGGCGAACCACACAGGTGTTTAATACGATTACATCTGCCTCTTCAGCGCGGCCGGTCTGCTCAAAGCCCATGTGCTCCATGGCAGAGGCGACTCGCTGCGAGTCAGCCACATTCATTTGACAACCTTCGGTCCAGATATGGTACTTCATGCGCCTGATTATATCAGAAAAAGGGGGGTGAATTCCGACAAAATATGTCTTGAATAGTGCTCGGCGCGGGCCGGGCTGGCAACGGCGGGGGTTATTCCAGCGCCAGAATGGCAGCGCGTTCGTGGCTATTCTCCACTTCAAGATGGGTGGACATTAATCGCGCGGAGTGCTCATGCAATTGCGAACGCAAAAAGGCGTGCACTTTGCGGTCGGTTGCAAAACTGGAGATCAAAAATTCGAAGACGGTATTGGTTTCAGAAAACTCCAGCTCGCTGGCAGTTTCAAACGCATCGGCCAGGTTGCGAACGCGCTTTAGAATCAGTTCGGGGTCCACTGCGGCCGCTTTTTTGGCAGCCTCTACGGCGGTAGGGGCTGCCGGCTGAAAACACCGCTCGCGCGGCAGGGTTTGAAGCAGGTTCATCAACCATGCCGCGTGACTCTGTTCTTCTTCAACATAAATGGCCCAGAAAGCTGCTGCAGAAGGGATGTGGGCAAACTTGCGCACCAGACCTTCATAAAAATATTGGTTGTTTTTTTCGGCAGTAATTGCCAGTTCGATTAATTCCTGTAAGGTGGTCAGACTCATAAATTTTTCGCAACTGTTATGTAGACTGGATTGGGTTGTCAATAATCGTTTTCGATTTTACCATGTAATTTTTGGGCAGGCTGTTTTTCAGGGTGTCGGCGCGGGGTCGGCCAGATAGACACAGTTGCGGCCGTTTTGTTTGGCCTGGTAGAGCGCTTTATCGGCGGCGCGCAGCAGGTTTTCCATATCACCGGCATGATCGGGGTAGAGTGCCAGGCCGATCGAGAGCTGTGTGCTTTCGAGCACCTGGCTGCGGTGATGCACCACCAGGCTGCGGCTGCCAATGACCAGATCGTTGGCGCGGCGCAGGGCGTCTTCAATGGTCACTTCAGACAATAGCAGCAAAAATTCATCGCCGCCATATCGAACCGCCACATCGTTGCTGCGCAGGCTGCTGCGCAAAAAATTTGCCAGCCCTCTTAAAACCACATCGCCGGCTTCATGCCCGTAGCGATCATTGATATTCTTGAAGTTATCTGCGTCAATCATGACCGCCGCCACCTGATATTCGTTTTGCGCGGCGCGGCGCAGTTCATTTTCAATTGCATCTTCCATATAGCGGCGGTTATATAAACCGGTGAGGGCATCGTGGATCGACTGGGTATGCAGGCTCTCGCGCAGGCGCAGGTTGATCAATGCCAGCGCCACGCGTTCGACCAGCATGGCGGCCAACTGCTGCACCCGCTCAATGTTATCGACTGGGATGCCCCGCAAATGCAGGCTGCCCAGGGTCTCTCCCTGGGCCCCCAGCGGCACGCATAGATAGGGGCCGGGGTGTTCCGATCGGATATGGCGGCAGATCAGGTCTTGTTCGGGGTCGATCACGGTGTGCATACGGTTTCGGCGCAGCCCCCAGCAGTCGTTAACCAGAAAAACCGCTTCATCGGGCGCGGCTTCTCCCCACGCGGTGGTAAGTTCGAGAAAGCTTTGCTCGGCATTGACCAGATAAAGCGTTCCGCTGGCATTGGGGAAGAGTTCGTTGCTAAACATTGCCAGCACCTGGTAGATTTCTTCTGCTTTGAGGCACGATTGCAACATGGAACCCATCATGATAAAGCGGTTGGATTCCTGGTTGGTTTGTTCGAGAACCAGCACGGTCTTTTGCAGCCGTTGATTGGCCGCCTTAAGCGCTTCTTCGGCTTCTCTGCGTTCGTGAATATCGCGGGTGGAAGACAGCCACACGATATCTTGATCGGTGGCCTGTTCGACCATGTGCAGGCGCGATTCAAGCCAGCGATACCGGCCGTTTTTGCACAGGCAGCGCCACTGAAGCACCGTGTCGCCGCGCCGGGCATGGGCCTGCCGGGCCTCGCGCACAACTGCTGCTACATCGCCGGGGTGAACCCGGTCGATATTTGATTTACCAATGGTTTCTTCCACACTCCAGCCGATAATCTTCTCGATGGAGGGGGTTACATAGATAAAATCTCCATTGGCGTTGTGCAGCGCGACAATATCCAGCATGGCTTCGGCCAAAAAGCGGTAGCGTTCTTCGCCGGCCTGGGCGGTTTCTTCGGCGCGTTTTCGGCCGATGACGTGTGCAAAAACATCGGCCATCAATAGAATCGCGCTGATTTTTTCTTCGCCCCACATAACCGGCTCGCTCTGACTGTAAAAACCGACATAACCGAGCAAGTTCTGGTTTAGAAGCATGGGCATGCACAGCAGCGCCTGAATGCCCATGCTTTCCCAGACTGCGCGGATATCGGTGTGTTCTTCGGGCAGATCGCTGATCTGGTTTAACAAAATCATTTCATGGCGGGTTAGCTGAGACAGGGCCCGCGCATGAAGCGCCTGCACCTCGGCTGTTAATGGCCTGTGCGGTTGGTAATACGGCGGCGCAACCCATCCGAAAAATTGTACCGGCTGGCCGGCCTCACCGGTGAGCAGCATAAACGAATGGCTGACTTTCATATATTCACACAACGAACGCAGCGCCAGCCGGATGGTGCGGTCGATCATATTCAGCGGGGTGTTGATAAACCGGGTTGAGATTTCGTTGATCAGCGTATTTAACTCCACCCGGTTGTGTAACCGCGCCTGGGCGTTTTTTAGATCGGTGATATCAAACCCGCAAATTTGCAGTGTTGGCTGGCCGTGAACCATCATCCGGCTGCCCAGAATATGCACCCAGCGAATCAGGCCGTCTTTGCGCAGGATACGAAAATGAGCCTCGGCGGTTTCATCGGGGCTGCGAAACAAATGTTGAATGATGCTTAAGGCCTGGTTCTGGTCTTCTTTGTGGATAAGATGAATTACCTGCCGCTCGGTGAATTTTTTAAATTCTCCCAGTGAATAGCCGGTGATCTCTTCTGCGGCCGGGTTGGCATAGACGATGCCCGCAGTATTGGTGATGAGCACTGCCTGAAGCGAGCTTTCGACCAGCAGCCGATATTCATCCTGATTTAATGCCCGCTCCACTGCCGCACCAATGAGGTTGGCGGCCTTGCGCAGCGCATCCACCACTGGCGGCGGCCAGAGTGCTTGCGGGTGGTCGCCATGCAGCCCCAGACAGCCCCACAGGGTTGCATTGGCATAAATGGGAATTATCAGAATCTGTTTGATCCCTGCGTTCTGCAGCGCTGTTTTTGCCGCTGCGGGCAGGCGGTCGGTGCCGGTGTAGAATACCTCGCCGGCGGCCAGGGTTTGAAACCAGGGTGGGATGGTCTTGTCGGGGGGGCGTTTTGCAGCCGGGGGAGCACACACCTCGCTAATGGTCAGGGTGGTCATGCTGCCGTCGAACCGGGTTTCGTAGTTTTCAATAAATACACAATGGGCCTGTGTAGCGATCATCAGATCGTGCAGCAAAAGATCGACCACATCTTTCCATGAACCGCTTTGCAGCAGCAAAGCAGCGTGATTGCTCATTGCCTCCAGTATGCTGTCGCGCTGTTTGTTGGTGTTAATTTTTTGTTGGATGATTTGATGAATATTGAGCAGCGCCGTGGTCAGTTCGCCTGAATTGCCCGCCGCGGTGATGATGGGCAGCCCGCCCGCCAGGGTGTCGATCTGGCTAAAATCGTCTGAGCTGCTCACAATCAGAATGTCAATCGGGCAGGTTTGCAGAACCTTTTGCGCTTCGGCGGTCGAACCGACCGGGTGCACAATGAGCATATCCAGGCTCGAAGAGCTGATCACCTGGCTTAACTGTGCGCGCATATCCGGGTTTGAATCGGCCAACAGCAGATGAAGGGGTCCCATTTTTATTTGATCCATCCAATGGAGGTTGATATGGTTATAAATCATTTGCCGGGTCAATACAAGAATGTTTGCCGGCCGGCTCAACCCCGGCCCCCCCAGCGGCGAAAACCGCATCGCCGGGAGGGGGAACCCCCCAGGAAAATGGCGTGCCGGCTGGCGGGGCTTCTTTGAGGGTGGCGGGCTTTTGCCAATGCGCCTGTGACAAAAAGCCACTTCTCCGTTAAAATGATGCTCTATGGTAGAGTTGACCGATCACCTTCAGGGCATTCTCGATACGCTGCCGACCCGGCCGGGCTGTTATATCATGCATAACGCCGCGGGTGAGATTATCTATGTCGGCAAGGCGATCAACCTGCGCAACCGGGTGCGCTCTTATTTTCATGAGAGCGCCAACCACGATGCCAAAACCCGCCAACTGGTGCGGCGCATTGTCGATATCGAGTGGATTGTGGTTGCGTCGGAGCTTGAAGCGCTGATTCTGGAAATGAATCTGATCAAAAAGCACCGGCCGCGCTATAACATTCGCCTGAAGGATGATAAACGCTACCCTTATATCAAGGTGCATTGGAATGAAGATTACCCCAGGGTGACCGTGACGCGCCAGATGCTCTCGGATGGGGCGCGTTATTACGGCCCCTATACCAGCGCCTGGGCAGTGCACCAGACCCTGGACGTGCTGCGCCGCATCTTCCCCTATCTGACCTGCGACCGTGAGATTACCGGCAAAGATTTGCGCGCCTGTCTGTATTACGACATTAAGTTGTGTGTGGCGCCGTGCATTGGCGCGGTCAACCGTGAGCAATATCGCCAGATCCTCGATGACCTGGGCCAGTTTTTAGAAGGTAAAACAGAGGCGATTGTCAACCGCTTGCGGCAGGAGATGGACCAGGCCGCCGAGGAGCTGCGCTTTGAGGCCGCTGCAACGGTGCGCGACCAACTGTTGGCCATTGACCGGGTGGTGGAAAAACAAAAGGTGATTTCCACCGAACAAATGGATTCGGATGTGATCGCGATGGCGCGCACCAACGGCGAGGCCTGTGTGCAGATTTTCTTTATCCGGTCGGGCAAGCTGATCGGGCGGGAATATTTTGTGTTGGAAGGCGCCGAAGACGAAGCCGACAGCGAAGTGATTGCTGAATTTGTCAAACAGTTTTATTCTGAGGCGGCCCAGGTGCCGCCCACGCTGCTGCTGCCCAACGAGGTTGAAGAAGGCCGGGTGATTCGCGAGTGGCTCAATAC
>CAZQLE010000100.1:0-14069 GCA_964593905.1 uncultured Anaerolineaceae bacterium
CTACAATGCCCTTGCAAATCGAAAGCCCCAGGCCGGTCCCGGTTGTCTGGCGTGCACTGTTCACCCTGTAAAATTTTTCAAACACCCGTTCCAGATCTTCCGCCGGTATGCCGCCACCCTGGTCACAGACGGTAATCTCCACCTGATTTTGCCGTGCACGGCAGGCACAAATTTCAATAGGTGAATTTGGAGGCGAATACTTCCAGGCATTCTCCAACAGGTTCAATAACACTTGCCCGGTTAAAACCGTATCCATCAGAACTGCCGGCAGGTTTTCCTCCAGATTAACCAGAATCGAGCGTCCATTCAGAAAATCACTGCTCTGATGCAGCACTGCACCGACCAGATCTTGAACATCTCCCGGTTCGCGATTGACCTTAAGAAAACCCGCTTCCAGACGGGTCATATTAAGCAGGTTCTCCACCAATCGGTTAAGCAGCGCGGCCTGGCGAATTCCAGAATGGATCAACTCCCGGCGGGTGGTGCTATCCAACTGGTTGGCGGCGTTTGCCTTTTCTTCTGATTCTCCAAGACCAGTTAACACGCCGGTGATGGTCGCCAGCGGTGTGCGCAGTTGGTGTGAAATTGAGTTTAACAGGGCGGTATGCAGGCGCTCGGCCGCTTGCAGCGTTTCGGCTTGCAGGGCATGTTCGGCAAACTGCACCCGTTCAATCGACAGCGCAGCCAGGTTAACCACCCCGCCCAAAAGCACTTTTTGATCCGGGTCCAAAAAATCCTTCGCGTCATGCGGCCGAATACCCAACACCCCCACCACACCGTGCGAGGTCTTCAGGGGTGAAAAACGTACCTGCGCAGCCGGCAAGGTCTCTGTCCCTCGCCCGGCCTGCTGACCATGATCAAAAGCCCACTCGGCCACGGCAAATTCTTCTGCATCCAGTTCAAACCCAGCCGTGGCGGCTTGCTGCACCAGATGATTCGCGCGGGGCAGCAGCACCACAGCATCTCGATTGAACATCTCGGCGACATACTGCAAAATAATTTCCATAAGCTGCGGCAAAGCCACTACGCCGGTTAATTCCTGGCTAAAGCGGTTCAGCGCGCGCGACTGCTGTTCGCGATTGCGCAGCGCCTCCATCTGGTCGCGCAGCAGCGCAGCCGAATTCGAAATGATCAGACCCACCAGCAACAAACCCGTAAACGTGATCAGATACTGGGTATCGGTCACCGCAAAGCTTAGCCGCGGATCGACCATAAAATAATCAAACGCCAGAACACTCAAGAACGAAGCCAGCATCGACGGCCCGCGCCCCAGATAAAGCGCCGCCAGCACCACCGCCGCCAGAAAGATCATCACCAGATTGGTCGGTTCGATAAACCTGTGCAGCGCCAGGCCCATCAAGGTCGCTGCGCTCACCAAAGCCAGGCTGGCCAAATAACGCGCCAGCGGAGGGTGAGGCAGCCAGCGCAGCGGCCGGGCCTGTTCCAGGGTCTGGTGGTCTTCACTGACCACAAATACATGAATATTACCGCTCTGACGGATAATTTCATTGATCACCGACTGTTTGAACAGTTCCTGCCAGCGCGGGCGCAGCGGGCGGCCGGCCACAATGTGGGTAATATTGTGTTGACCACAAAATTGCAATACCGCATCCGTCACCGAAGCACTGCTCACCTGAAACACCTTTCCGCCCAGTTGCTCGGCCAGGGCCAGGTTGCGTTGAACACGTTCCCGGTTGTCGGGGGGCATGTTCAAATGTCCGGCGGTTTCGACAAACAACACAAACCATTCTGCGTTCAGGTCATCGGCCAGTTTCCGCCCGGCACGCACCAAACGGTCACCCAGGGGGTGCGAACTTAAACTGACCAGAATGCGATCTCCCGCCGCCCAGGGTCCAGAGATATCCTGTGCGCGCATATACGAGCGCATTTGATGATCCACCCGCTCGGCAGCGCGACGCATTGCCATCTCGCGCAGTGCGGCTAGATTGCCCTGGCGAAAGAATTTTTGAATGGCGCGCGCCGCCTGGTCGGGCACATAAACCTTGCCATCCTGCAGGCGCTGCATCAGCTCGCCGGTCGGCAGGTCAACCAGTTCAATCTCATCGGCCTCATCCAGAATGCGGTCTGGCACCGTCTCACGCACCCGCACCCCGGTAATTTGAAAGACAATATCGTTCAAGCTTTCAAGATGCTGGATATTAACCGTAGTATAGACATCCACCCCGGCCACCAGCAGTTCTTCAACATCTTGATAGCGCTTGGGGTGACGGCTGCCCGGGGCGTTGGTATGTGCCAGCTCATCCACCAATGCCAATTTCGGGCCACGGGCCAACACCGCATCCAGGTTCATCTCGGTCAGGGTGGCGCCATGATACAGAATGGTTAGCCGCGGCAACAGTTCAAGGCCAGCCAACAATTCAATGGTCTCTTTGCGCCCATGCGTTTCAACAAAAGCAGCAACGACATCAACCCCTTCGGCCTTGCGCTGGTGGGCAGCTTCCAACATGGCGTAGGTTTTTCCCACCCCGGCCACATAGCCAAGGAAAATTTTCAACCGGCCGCGTTCAGCCTGTTGAATTTGAGCCAGCAGTGCATCGGGATCGGGGCGTTTTTGTTCGCGTTCCATAAATTTATTGTAGCGCATCCAGAGCCAGATTCAGCTCAACCACATTCACCCGCGCCTCACCAAACAGCCCCAAAAAACGGCCGGTGGTATGTTCAGCAACCAGATTTTGAACCGTTGCGTGCAACAGCCCGCGCGCTTTTGCCACCCGTTCAACCTGCACTGCCGCCGCGGCCGGGCTGATATGCGGGTCCAGCCCGCTGGCCGAGGCAGTGACCAGGTCCACCGGAACCGGCCCAACAACCGCGCCATTTTGACGCAATTGGGCCATGCGCTGCGCCGCCCGATCTTTAAGAACCGGGTTTAACACGCTGAGATTGGAGCCCGCTGAAGCAGCGGCATTGTAGGGCACACCGCTGGTTGCCGAGAGCCGCGGCCAAAAATATTGCGGTGCATCAAACCATTGACCCAGTTGGTGCGACCCAATCACCTGTCCATCTTTCAAGATCAAACTGCCATTTGCCTGGGCCGGAAAGAACACCTGAGCCAACCCTGTGGCGACCAGCGGATAAAGCACCCCGGTCAATAATGCAAAAAATGCAAAAATAATCACAGCCGGACGGATCATTTTTTTCACTTCAAATCTTCTTCCGTTTTATCGTACCATTCGGTGTGCAGGTCCAACACCTCTTTTTCATTATGCTTAACCCACTCGTAAGCCCCCCCAAAAACCAGTGCGATAATCAAAAATAATGCTATTTTGTGCATCAGCGGATCCATCGGCAAATTGGTTTCCCAGACACCCAGACCGATAAAAACCGGGAGCAAAGACACCAGCAGCAGCCAACGCAAGATTGAACGCAACATTTTAACCAGACCTTTCTTTTAGATCACACCCAGAACCGTCAACAACAGATCAATCAACTTGATCCCCAAAAAGGGAGACACCAACCCACCCAGCCCGTAAATCAGCAGGTTGTCGCGCAAGAGCTGGTTCGCACCCACCGCCCGGTAGGGCACACCGCGCAGCGCCAACGGGATCAGCGCAATAATGATCAGGGCATTGAAAATCACCGCCGAAAGGATCGCGCTCTGCGGCGTCGCCAGGTGCATAAAATTTAGCGCGCCAAGCTGCGGGTAGGTGGATGCAAACGCGGCCGGGATGATGGCAAAATATTTTGAGACATCATTGGCAATGCTGAAAGTGGTCAGCGCGCCGCGGGTCATCAACAATTGTTTGCCAATCTCCACAATCTCAATCAGTTTGGTCGGGTTGCTCTCCAGGTCGATCATATTAGCGGCTTCACGCGCCGGTTGGGTGCCGGTGTTCATTGCCACAGCCACATCGGCCTGCGCCAGCGCCGGGGCATCATTGGTGCCATCACCGGTCATCGCCACCAGCCGCCCGCCGGCCTGAAATTCACGAATCAGGGTCAGCTTTTTTTCGGGGGTGGCCTGGGCCAGAAAATCATCCACCCCGGCTTCGGCGGCAATCGCTGCGGCGGTTAACGGGTTATCACCGGTGATCATCACGGTCTTGATCCCCATTTTGCGCAACTGCGCAAAGCGTTCCTTCAACCCACCTTTGACGATATCTTTCAGATGGATCACCCCCAGGGCGCGGTTGTTTTTCACCACCACCAGCGGCGTTCCACCGCTGCGCGCAATTTCATCCACCAGGCGGCGCAGTTCTGCAGCAACCGGTTGGCCGTTCTGCTCCAGATAAGCCAGCATGGTATCCGGCGCGCCCTTACGGATGCTCGTCCCGTTAAAATCCACCCCGCTCATGCGGGTCTGAGCAGTAAAGGGCACAAAATGCATTCCCCGGGGGGCCGCTGCGCTGGGGCTTACCACGCGACCCCGCAGGTTATATTTCTCTTTGGCCAACACCACAATGCTACGCCCTTCGGGCGTCTCATCAGCCAGTGAGGCCAACTGCGCCGCGTCAACCAGTTCAGAAGGGGTCACGCCGTTCACCGGCAAAAACTCCACCGCCTCGCGGTTGCCCAGCGTGATCGTGCCAGTTTTATCCAGCAGCAGCACATCCACATCACCGGCTGCTTCCACCGCCCGGCCCGATAACGCAATCACATTGTGCCCGATCAGGCGGTCCATCCCGGCAATACCAATGGCCGAGAGCAGGCCGCCAATGGTGGTCGGAATCAGGCAAACCAGCAGCGCCACCAGCACGGTAATGGTAACCGGCGCGCCCTGCCCGGCAACGCGCACACTGTATTGCGAAAATGGCAGCAGCGTGACCACCACCCCCAGAAAAATGATGGTAAAACCGGCCAACAGGATATCCAGCGCAATTTCATTGGGGGTTTTCTGGCGTTTGGCGCCTTCCACCAGACCAATCATGCGATCCAAAAACCCTTCACCGGGGTTGGTTGTCACCTGCACCACCAGCCAGTCAGAGAGAATGCGCGTGCCGCCGGTGACCGCGCTGCGGTCGCCACCCGCCTCACGAATGACCGGAGCCGATTCACCCGTCACCGCCGATTCATCCACCGAGGCAATGCCATCCACCACCTCACCATCTGCCGCCAAAAAATCACCCGATTCCACCAGATAATAATCACCCTGGCGCAATTGGGCCGACGTCACCACGGCAAACTCCACCGGTTTGTGACCCCTCACCGCCGGGTGAGCCAGCTTTTTGGCGTTGGTCTCCTGGCGGGTCTTGCGCAGCGCTTCGGCCTGGGCTTTGCCGCGCCCTTCGGCCAGCGCCTCAGAGAAGTTGGCAAACAACACGGTGAACCACAGCCACAACGCCACCAGACCAATAAACCAGGCCGGGGCCTCGCCGCGCCCTGCCAGCGCCTGCACCCACAGCAGCGTGGTCAACAGGCTGCCCACTTCCACC
This sequence comes from uncultured Anaerolineaceae bacterium, assembly GCA_964593905.1. GTDB lineage: Bacteria > Chloroflexota > Anaerolineae > Anaerolineales > Anaerolineaceae > CAZQLE01. The sequence goes on from CAZQLE010000100.1 coordinate 5,391, forward strand.
ACGAACATAACCGGGTTGCGCAGCATCCGCCGCGGATCCAATTTTAGAAATGAATCCACCAGGGCACGCCGATACAGCCCCCATTGAAATTGTTGTGTTTTTTTTCGCTCAGACATTGATTCAAGCTCCGATAAATCCCAGGTGCTCAATTACCGGCCCCAGGGCCAGGGCTGGCAGAAAGTTCAACGCGCCGACAATCAAAATCACCACGATCAACCAGCCAATAAACAGCGGCGAGGTGGTCGAAAGCGTTCCCGCACCGGCAGGTGTCTTTTTCTTTTGCACCAACGAGCCCGCCAGAGCCAACACCGGCAGCGCCAGCCAAAAACGCGAAATAAACATCGCCAGCGCCCCGCTCAGGTTATAAAACAGCGTGTTGCCGCCCAGACCAGCAAACGCCGAACCATTATTGTTCCCCTGCGAGGTAAACGCATAGAGAATCTGGCTGAAACCATGCGGGCCGGGATTGCTCACCGCAGCGCGCCCGGCCTCGGTCGAGACGGCCAGCGCAGTCAGGCCCAGCACGGTCAGCGGCATAATCAGAATCACCAGGGCTGCCATCTTGATCTCAAAGGGCTCTATCTTCTTTCCCAGATACTCCGGCGTGCGGCCAACCGTTAACCCGGCGATAAATACTGCCACGATGACAAAAATAAGCATGCCATACAGCCCCGAACCGGCCCCGCCCAGCACCACCTCGCCAAGCTGCATCATTAACAACAACACCAGACCGCCCAACGGGGTAAATGAATCGTGCATACTGTTGATTGCGCCGGTTGAGGTGGCAGTGGTTACGGTGGCAAACAGCGCCGACGGTGCAATGCCATTGCGCAGCTCTTTACCTTCCATATTGCCACCCGGTTGCAGCGCATCAGAAGTTGTTTCAACACCCAATGCGGCAAGTTGGGGGTTCCCCTGCGCTTCGGCGGCATATGCCAGCCCGCCAAACACCAGCAACAGCAGCAACATGGCGATATACAGTGTCCAACCCTGGCGGTCATCTTTGATCATGCGCCCAAAGGTATACGTCGACGCCGCCGGGATGGCTGCCTCGGCCAACAACAGCAGCAGATTGGTCAGCGGGGTGGGGTTCTCAAAGGGATGCGCAGAATTTGCATTGAAGAAACCACCGCCATTGGTGCCCAGATGTTTGATCGCAACCTGCGCGGCCGCCGGGCCCATCGCAATCGTCTGCGAAACAACTGGCCGCCCGTCAGACCCGGTAAACGGCTGTATCAGCAGTGCCTCAACAGACGGCGAAAAGGTTTGCACCACACCCTGCGAAACCAGCACAAACGTCAAAAGAAACGCCAAAGGCAGCAAAATATACAATATCGACCGGGTGAGGTCCACCCAGAAATTACCAATGGTCTGTGCAGACCGTCGGGCAAAACCGCGAATCAGCGCGGCCATCACGGCCATGCCGGCCGCCGCTGAAAGAAAGTTTTGCACCGTCAGGCCCAGCATCTGGGTCAGATAACTCAGGGTGGTTTCGCCGGCATAATTTTGCCAGTTGGTGTTGGTCACAAAACTGACTGCCGTGTTCAACGCCAGCGCGGGTTCCACCGCCCCGACGCCCTGCGGGTTCAACGGCAGCCAGCCCTGCACACGCTGGAGCAGGTAAAGAAAGACCATCCCCACCAGGCTGAACGCCAGAAATGCCAGACTGAAAGCCTGCCACGACATCTCCACCTCCGGGTCCACGCCGCCGATCCGATATACCAGGCGTTCCACCGGCCGGATGAAACGGCCAACCCAGACCGGCTCACCCGATAACACGCGCGCCATATAACTGCCCAATGGTTTCACCAGCAAAGTTAACAGGCAAAGAAACACAATGATTTGCAGCCAACCGCTAATGGTCATCCGAATTTCTCCGGGTTCAACAGGGCAACAAATAGATAAACCAGCAATGCGGCAGCGATCATTCCGGCCGCCCAGTACAACACCGTCATCTCAACGCTCCTTCAGGGCTTCAAACAAACGAATGAATCCCAGGCTTAACGCAAACAAAACCGTCAAAAACAAAAACAATCCAAGATCAGCCATCTCCGGTTCCTCCGATATTTCAAGCGCTTTGGAAGGCGTCATTGGTTAAAGACCCTTATTCCATGCACGGTTATATCCAGGGTGGGGTTAAGATGGTGTAAAGATTTTTGTGCCCGGGCCAAATTGCCACGGCATTTCGTACCTTTTCCTGGGGTTTGGGGGCTACCCCAAAAAAGTTTTTTCCTCCCGGAGGTGCGGTTTTTCGCCGCCGGGGGGGCCGCTGGAATTTGCAAATAAATTACCCAAAGCTATTGACGCTGTGGCAAAAAAACACTACAATCTTTTTCAATATGTTGACCCTCATTTCTCTGCACATGCGACGAGCCAACACCCTCCATAAACCCGGAGCGGTGGGCATTTTCGCATAACAGCGAGAGAAAATACCGGTCAATCCCTTTCCTGAACAATAACAGGCAGCGGAAACCAGGCCCTTCCATCCGGAAGGGCTTTTTTGTTTTTGGCGCCCCGGCAGCCGCCCACCCCAACAGCCGGTGTCTTTATTCATCATGAATCAAGGAGCAGTCTCATGCACAGGCAATTCAACAAAGTCGTTCTGGCTTATTCAGGCGGTCTGGATACCTCGGTCATCGTACCCTGGCTGAAGGAGAATTACGGCTGCGAGGTCATTTGCTTCTGCGCCGATGTCGGCCAGGGCGAAGAGCTTTCGGGGCTCAAACAGCGCGCATTGCAAAGCGGCGCATCCAAATTCATTCTGCTCGACCTGAAAGAAGAGCTGGTCAACGATTACATCTTCCCCATGATCCGTTCCGGCGCAATTTACGAACGCAAATATTTGCTCGGCACTTCCATTGCCCGGCCGCTGGTCGCGAAAAAGCAGGTCGAAATTGCCCACGCCGAAGGCGCCGCTGCCCTGGCCCACGGCTGCACCGGCAAGGGTAACGACCAGGTGCGCTTTGAGATGGGCTTTGCCGCGCTGGACCCCGCGCTGCAGGTGATTGCCCCCTGGCGCGAATGGGACCTGCACTCGCGCGAAGATGCCCTGAATTATCTTAAGGCGCGCGGCCTGCCCGCTCCATTTGATACCAATCCCTCGCTGCTCAGCCGCGACCGCAACCTGTGGCACATCTCGCACGAGGGCGGCCCGCTGGAAGACGCCGATTACATTCCCGATGAATGGATCTATCAGTTAACCGTTTCACCTGAAGCCGCTCCCGACACCCCCGAAATCGTCGAGATCGGGTTCTCTTCGGGCACGCCGATCAGCGTTAACGGAGAATATCTCAACCCGGTGGCGTTGATTGAGACCCTCAACCAGCTCGGCGGCGAACACGGCATTGGCCGCATCGACCTGGTGGAAAACCGCCTGGTGGGGATGAAATCACGCGGCGTTTATGAAACCCCCGGCGGCACGCTGCTCTATACCGCCCATAAAGAGCTGGAGACCCTGTGTCTCGACCGCGAGACCCTGCACTTTAAAGACCTGATCGCTCAACGCTACGCCGAACTGGTGTATTTTGGGCAGTGGTTCTCACCCCTGCGCGAGGCGCTGGATGCCTTCTTCCTCGAAACACAAAAGAACGTCGCCGGGTCGATCAAGCTTAAGCTGTTCAAGGGCACGGTTTCCATTGCCGGGCGCAAGAGCGCCCACTCGCTTTATCGCCCAGATATCGCCACATTCGGCCATTCAACTGTGTACAATCATCATGATGCGGCCGGGTTTATCCGCCTGTTCAGCCTGCCCTCCCGTGTTCAGGCTGCGCTCAGCGCCGAGGCAGTCAGCCTGCCGCAAGATGCACCCATTGCCACCCATTAGGAGAACAAAATGAGTCACAATCTCTGGAATGCAAACTGGACCACCCCGCCGGATGAACTGGCGGCGAAACTGAACGATTCGCTGCCCTTTGACCAGCGCATGGCGCAGGTGGATGTGCAGGGCAGCATCGCCTGGGTGCACGCCCTGGCCGAGGCCGGTCTGATCGCCCCGGCCGAAGCCGCCGAGCTGGAACAGGGGCTGAAGCTGATTATGGCCGAGTTTGACGGCGGGTCTTTTGAATTCAAAGCAGGCGACGAAGATATTCACACCGCGGTCGAGCGCCGCCTGGGCGAGCTGACCGGCACGGTGGGTGGCAAGCTTCATACCGGACGCAGCCGCAATGATCAGGTCGCCACCGATTTTCGTCTGTGGATGATCAACGCCTGCGGCAAGCTGGAGAGCCTGCTCGACAACTTGCAGGGGGTGCTGCTTAAACGCGCCGAACAAGACGCAGGGGTAATGCTGCCGGGATATACCCACTTTCAGCAGGCCCAGCCGATTCTGCTCAGCCACTGGTGGCTTTCGCATTTCTGGGCGCTGCAACGCGACCGTGAACGGCTGGTGCAGGTGCGCCGCAGCGCTGCCGCAGCATCTCCGCTGGGCAGCGGGGCGCTGGCCGGCACCGGCTTTGCCGCCATCGACCGTTTTGCCCTGGCCTCTGAGCTTGGTTTTGCCGGCCCGACACCCAACAGTCTGGATGCGGTCTCAGATCGCGATTTTGCCGCCGAGTTTCTCTTCTGGTCGGCCCTGACCGCCGCGCACCTCAGCCGTCTGGCCGAGGCGTTAATTCTCTACTCCACCCGCGAGTTTGGCTTCATCACCCATTCAGATGCCTACTCCACCGGATCTTCGCTCATGCCCCAGAAGCGCAACCCCGACCCGTTGGAGCTGGTGCGCGCCCGTGCGGCGGGGCTGAATGGGCGGCTGGGCGGCTGGCTGGGCACGCTTAAGGGCCTGCCCTCGGCATACGACAAGGACCTGCAGGAAGACAAACCCGCTGTGTTTGAAGCCGCCGATACCCTGGCTCTGCTGCTGCCGGTGGTGGGCGGGGTCATTCAGACCCTCACCGTCCACCCCGAAAAAACGGCTGCCGCGATGGATTCCAACATGCTCGCCACCGATGTGGCCGATGCCCTGGTTGAAAAAGGGGTGCCCTTCCGCCAGGCGCATGCCTTTGCCGCCGCCGCAGTGCGCAAAGCGGCCGCCGCTGGGGTATCGCTCGACCAGCTTTCAAACGAAGACTGGCAGGCCATTCACCCCGCGCTGGATGGCGATTTCGCCAGCAAATTCTCGTTTGAGCAGTCCATTGCCCGCCGGGGCGTGTGGGGCGGAACGGCCCCGCAAGCCGTGGCGCTGCAGCTTTGTCATGCCTACGAGGTCAAAGACAGCGGGTATGGCTGGATCAAGGAATTGCAGTCGCTGTTGATCAGATCTTGTGAATAGTGCTGGTGCGGCGCGGGGATTCTTCACACGTTGCGCCGATAAAGCACGGCGCGTCGGCCTTTCGGCCGTGTCATGTTGAGTGGTAGTAGGGTGCGCCAAGGCGCACCTGCTTCTGCGTACGGGCGCGGCAAATTACCCGCGTGATGGCCTGGTCAACCCTCTTCTTGCCTCGCGTCGAACTTGCAAACTCTTACCGCTGCCCGCACAGGCAGGGATTCTTCGCCTGCGCTGCGCTTCGGCTCAGAATGACAGGTGTTTGTCATGCTGCGCCGGTCTACGAGACCCCTACCGCTTAAATTACACCAAAATGTAAAGCAAGCTTGACATTTTTTCAAAACAGCGTAAAATATGTAAAGTAAGCTTGACATCAAGGAGGTGTAATGAAAAATCGACTGGAAGAGCTGCGCACCCGGCGCAGTTGGACACAGCAGGAACTGGCCGACCGGGTTGAAGTTTCGCGCCAGACCATCATCTCGCTGGAGAATGGAAAATACAACCCCTCCATTCTGCTGGCCTTCCGGCTGGCAAAATGCTTTGAGGTGACCATCGAAGATTTGTTCATCTATGAAGAAGAAGGTCTGTAATGGAAGCCAAACACAACGCTGTGCAGTTGCAAATTAAAATCGGCCGCATCTTGCTGATCGGCGGCATCCTCACCGGCCTGGCCGGACTGGTGACCGGCCTGGTGTTTCCAGCCTACAGCGACTGGGCGCGCCCGATCACCGCGCTGAGCATTGCTCTGGCCGGCGGCGGGCTGGGCAAGACCGTGCGCTACCGGGCCGCCCAAAAAGACCCCCAGACCGCGCGGCGCATATGGCTGGCTGAAAACGACGAACGCAGCCTGGAGCTGCGCCGCAGAGCCGGCAATGCGGCCTTTTACTATATGATGGCGGTTGCCATTGTGGAACTGTTTGCCTTTTCGCTGCTCGATCTAACCGCCATCGCCATCCCGACCGGCGATCTGGCCTGGGGCGCGCTGGCCTTTCTGGTGGTCAGCAGCGGGCTGATATATATCTGGCGGCTGATCACGCTTCAAAACCAACTGTAAGACCCGCAATAAACCACACAGATCGAGACGGTTTTTCTATCGTCTCGATCTGTGTGATTAAAAAAGCGCACCGCTTCGGCGCGGTCCAGACGTCGAAACGGTGCTGTTTCCACCCCGCGCCACCACGCGCGGGTTAGAAATCGGGAAATAGCGGCAGAATGGCATTCAGCTCTTCTTCGCTCGAAGCCAGCAGCCACAACGTGCCCCCATCTGAACGGAACAGACAGGTCACCTGATCGTTGGCCGACCAGCAGTCGCCGTGCCCCCGCTCCAACACATTGCCGCGAAAACGTTCATTTAACTGGGTGTGGAAAGCCGCATGGAATTCATTCTGATCGTTGGCTGAATCCCAGACCCACTGCCCGACCAGCACCAGCGATTGGCGCTCGGCCTGATAATAGACCTGATACTGGTCGCCGCCCCACCCCTGGCTGGCCTGAATGGCGGTTTCATCGGGCACACCCGCTTTTACATCGGCCGGGTAGCCCAACAGCAGGTAGGTCTTCCACTCGCCCAGCGAATCTTGTTCGGTCAGCTCCCAGCCCGCACCCAGCGTCTCTGTCAAATCGGGCAAATTCACCGGAATCACCGGCTCACCGCTGAAATATTTTTCGGGGTGCAAGATCTGCTCGGTGCTGATCGGCAGGTTTTGATAGGCCCGGTTCACCTCAGCCCAGTTACCCTTTTCATACAGTGCCGCCACAAAGGCCTTACCCTGATCATACGGAAACGAAGCGTCCAACCCCGCAAAAGGCGGGGGGAACTGCTCGGGCTGGTTGAACAGGAACAAGGGCGGGATGTACGCCATAATATCACGATAGTCTTGCGGCCCGGCATATTGCTGCCACCATTGTTCCATCAACAGCGAAGCGTCGCCCTCAATTAACGCATCTGCCGCTGCACAGCGCTGCGAATCATACTTGCAGGGTGAATGTCCCATCGCCGCATAATCAAAATTCTGGTCGGTGATGGCATGGGTAAACTCATGCGAATAAATATAATGCTCAATCCCGCCAAAGCGCACTGCCAGCACAAAAATCTGCGGGTCCCAGGGGGTGTAGAAACCGCCAATGTTATCCGCAATATAATTGATCGCATTGCCCACCATGTCATAGGTCTCTTTCACCAGACCCAGCGCCACCAGGGTGCGTTTCTGATGCTCCAGTTCGGTGCGCAAATCTTCGGTAACATAAGAACTTAACAGAAAATCTTTGGCCTGCTGTTTGGTGACCAGATACCCAGGCACATCCGCCTTAATCGGCAGTCCGCGCAGATCCGATACCTGTCTGGCGATATTTTCCATCTGCGCCTGCACAGTCGGCCCCAGCGGAATCAGCGTCTGGGTCGGGGTGGCGGTGCGGGTTGGTTTTGGCGTAATGGTCGGCGTCTGGGTGGCTGTGGGCCGGGGGGTGCGGGTGAGTGAAGGGGTCAGGGTGTCGAGCACAACCGGCAGCGGGCTGGCCGCCTCGGCTGCGGCTGGCGGGGCGCCCGCCTGAGCTGTGAGACCCGGCAAGAGCCTCACCAGCGCCGTGCCCGCGACCAGAATGAGCCCCACCAGAACAACCGCAATGACCCACAGCCCCCGCTTTGAAGAACCTTTGGGTGCAGGTGTTTCGGGCAGCAGCGGCGCGGCGGCGCGGTCAGACGCTGCGGCGGGGTTCTGTGCGGGGCTTAAAGCGGCCGGGGTCCAGGTCTCGGGTTGAATTTCAGCCCGGCGAGGGAGTGGGGCCGCCTGCGGGAACTGCGGCTCAACCGCTTGAGAAAAGGGATCTTCCCGGTTGGCAGCCGGGGGCGAAAAAGAAGCGGTCGAAAAAGGGGATACCGGCGGAGGTTGTGCAGGGGGCGGCGCGGGTGAACCGACCAGCCGGGCGTGGATCTTCTCCAACGCCTGGCGCACACCGCTCTGGTGGGGGTCGATGCGCAACGCCTGGGTCAAACAATGGCTGCGCTCGCGGTCTGTCTCTACCACCGCAGCCAGATACAGCCAGGCCTGCAAATCGTTTGGGTCTTGTTGAACAGCCCGAGACAGGTATTGACGGGCCTCTTTTTTCTGCCCGTTCTTAAATGCAGCCAAGCCCTGCTGTGTCAATGCTCCCAAAACATCCCTCTTTTGCAATAATGGCCGTCGTCAAGGACCGGTGGGCGCAATGCTAAAATTTCCCTTTATTGATCTTACAGCAGCCGCCAAACGATATTCATTACAATAGCCTTTCAAAAATTTAGCGGTGAAACCACAAACGGCGGTCGACAAAAATTCGCATCTACGCTACACTTATTCCGTTCAACAGTCCGTTTTTTGGGTCCCCACCGCTTCTTCCGGAGTGCTTTTGAAAAAGTTACCTCGCCTTACCGGATGGTTTTTATT
>CAZQLE010000101.1:0-13914 GCA_964593905.1 uncultured Anaerolineaceae bacterium
ATCCTTTTTTCTGAAAGTCGGGGCGAAAGGATTTTAGCATCCCTCGATGGGAGAAGCTGCGATAAAAAAAGGATCCCACGGATAGGATCCTTTTTTCTGAAAGTCGGGGCGAAAGGATTTTAGCATCCCTCGATGGGAGAAGCTGCGATAAAAAAAGGATCCCACGGATAGGATCCTTTTTTCTGAAAGTCGGGGCGAAAGGATTTTAGCATCCCTCGATGGGAGAAACTGCGACAAAAAAAGAGCCCTGCGAAAGGACTCTTTTTTCTGAAAGTCGGGGCGAAAGGATTTGAACCTTCGACCTCTTGCACCCCATGCAAGCGCGCTAGCCGGGCTGCGCCACGCCCCGATTTCGTTTTCTTGCTTTGCAGATACCCGTTACTGCAACGGTTAGGATTATACCCCAAAGACCGTAGAAATCAAGAGTTTTCGTGCCCTTCATTTTCCGGTTTGCGCCCGATGGCAAAGAAGGTGGGCACGTATAACACCCGTTCACCCGTCAGCCAGGCCCGGCGGTCCAACTGCTGCCAGCGGTCCAGCTCGGCGGCCGGGACCTCTGCCACGAGGTCGCTGCGCAGGGTGGCCCATTCCTGCTCCCAACCGGGGGGCAGGGCGCCCTCTGTGTGCCATTCACCGCCCAGTAGCCCGCAATAGACCTGCTCCAGACCCGTCTGCGCAAACCAGCCGCGCAGTTTGCGCCCGGCCCGGGGGTCTGCACCCCGCTGCTGCAGGGCATGGGTCTGCCGGCGGCCGATTTCCTCCAACCCGGTCGGAAAATCCAATCGTTGGGCATGATCGGGCTCGGCAAAGGCAATTACCCAGCCGCCGGGGCGGGTGACGCGGCGCATCTCGGCCAGGGCTGCCAGCGGCTGGGCCACCCAAAGCAAAAAGAAATGGCAGAAGGTAATCTCAAAACAGGCGTTGTCAAAGGGCAGGTGCAGGGCATTGGCGGCGGCCAGGGTGAGCGCGGGGTGTTTTTCACGCGCAAAGCGCAGGGTGGGCAGGTGCAGGTCGATGCCGCAGCGAATGAGCGGGGAGTGGGGCAGAGCCTCCAGCACGGCGCCGGTGCCGCAGCCCACCTCCAAAACGGTCTGGCAGTGTTCCAGATCCACCTGACTTAATAAAGACTGCCGGATGGAGGAAGTCCATCCGGCCTGTTGTGTGTAGCGTTGGTCCAGATCAGCCAGCGTTGGCATATTCCCGGGCATTTGCCAGAATTTTCTCCCAGGGGTCGGCGGTCAGGTTGCCCAGCACGGTTACAACCCCCTGGGCGGGGAGCACATCGCCGTCGGGTTCCACATACAGCCAGGCCGTGCCGGCGCCGGGCACGTGCTCTCCTGATTCGACCAGTTCCATGCTGACCGGGTTAAGCTGCGAGTAGGGCACGGGCATATCCCAGACCAGTTTAAAGCCCTTGCCGGTGGCGTAATCGCGCGCGGCCTGCAGGTCGGCGGCCAGCGCCACATCGATTGCGCTGAACGACAATGCCGGAACGCCCATCTTTTGCAGACGGTCAATCACCGGGAACAGATCGGCGCGATTGTGCGGCGTCAGGGTGAGATGGACGGTGATGTAAATATCCTCTGCCAGTGCGTCCCGCACGGCTTCCCAGGATTGTTCTTCGGCGGGATCGAGCATGATCATCAAATGGTCCAACCCGGCTGCCAGCAGGTGGTGCAGGTAATCGCGTTCGGTTAATCGCAGACCGTCGGTCAGCAGCCCGGTCACCTGGCCGAGCGCTTCGGCTTTTTTAATCAATTCGGGCAGATCGGGGCGCAAGGTGGGCTCGCCGCCGGTGAACAGGATGTGAGGAACACCCGCCGCCCAGGCTTTGGTCAGAATCTCCTGCCACTCTTCGGTCACCAGTTCGCGGCGCACGCGGTCTTCGGGCGCGCTTTCATTGCGTGTGCCGTCGCTGCACTGATAGGTGAGTGCGCAGTCCAGACGGATGGGGGCCGACAGGTTCTGATGGGGTTGGCTGCGGTCGAGCCCCAGGAAGGTCTCGGGGTCGAGGTCTTCGGTGGCAGCCAGGGTTTCAAGCTGTTCTCGGAGCTCGTAATAATCTTCTCGGGCCTGATCGCGGCTGACGTTGTAGCGCTGGCTGACCGATTGGATGGCCGCGTCTTCGGGGGTCTGCTGGATGAGGTGGTAAGCGAACTCGGCGGCAGTCTGGTTAAGGTGCAGTACGGTGCTGGCGTTGACCACCAGCAGCCCGCTGCCGTCGTTTTCGAGCCGCAGATGCATACGGTATTGTTTTTCGGCTTCAGCAGTAGTGTGAAATTCATACATCCCGGCCGGGAGCGGTTTTTGCTGCGGGGGAAAGATCAGGTTGAGGAGTTTTTGAAAGGCATTCATGCAGATTTCTCCTGAAAATTAAAACGCTGTCGGAAGAACCGGTTGGAAGGGCTGGCCCTGATTGGCCTGCCGGGCAAGGGGGCAGCCGCCGCCGCAGTCGGGCAGCAGCGCGCAGGTCTGACAGGCCGCCGGGATGTTCCGCCGCTCACGCAGTTCCAACGCCAGAGGATGATTCCAGATCGAATCCCAGGATTCAGTTAAAAGATTGCCGAGCGAACGGTAATACGACTGACAGGGGATGACTGCGCCATCTGGCTCGATGCACATGTTATACAGCGCAGCGGTGCAGCCTTTAATGCCCAGGTCCAGCGCCATCGGGTCAAAGTGACAGTACTGGGTGGGTGTGTACCAGATTAGCCGCTGACCGCTCTGACGGGTAAACCCGGATGCCAGATCCAGCAGGGCGGGCAGCACTTCTTCTGCAATGCCGGTGCCAACCGAGAGGCCGGCCCCGGAATAGATGAGCGCATTGAGGCCAATGGTGGGCAGCCCCAGACCGGCCAGAAATTCCAGCGTCTGGCGCAGCAAGTCGGGGCTGCTGTTGGGCTGCAACAGGGTGGTGTTGGTCATCACATATAACCGTGATTGGAGCACGTTTTTAATCCCGGCCACGGTTTCTTGCCAGGCGCCTTTGCGCAACACCATCTGGTCATGGATGGCAGGGTCGTGTGACTCGAGCGTGATCTGCACATGGTCCAGCCCGGCCGCAACCAGGGCGGCCACAAAGGCGGGGTCTTTCAAGCGTCGTCCGTTGGTGTTCAGGCCGGTGATCTGGCCGTTCTGGCTGGCATGGTGGATCAGTTCGGGCAAATCGGGCCGCAGGGTGGGTTCGCCGCCAGTGAAGACCACATGCGGAATGCCGTTTTGCCAGATACGGTCGATGGCGACGCGCCACTGATTGGTGGTCAGTTCGCTGCCGGCGCGGGCGCGGTCGTTGTAGCAGTGCGCGCAGTCGTTGGAGCAGCGATAGGTGAGCGCCAGGTCCATGCGATAGGGTGCGGAGGGACGGCTGGAGAAGGGCTGTAAAATATCGAGGTTAAGATCGTGCACCGGGCAAACCCCGGAACCTGGATGAAGAAAACCCTCCAACTGGGTCGAGAATTCCTGCCAGTCGGCGGTGATTTTTTCGGCCGAATGGCGGTAATGCCGGCGCATGGCAGTGATGATTTCTTCTTCGTTCAGCCCTTCAAGGGTCAGGTAGGCCAGGCTGGTGGCGGTTGGGTTAAGGTGAATCAACTGGTTGGCATTCACCAGCAACACCCCGCTGCCGTCGCTCTCAACGCGCAGGTGAAAATGGGCTTCTTCACCCTCGCTCTGCTGATGGTAAGGATGAAGCCCGGGCGCAGGCGGGAGGATTGCGCCTCCCCCCTGCGCGGGTTTGCCATTAAATTTCCGAGTCAATGAGTTCCAAAAAGACATGAGGAACCTTTAACGTCCACCACCGGCGCAGGCGCAGGCGCAACCCGCACAGGCGCAAGCGCAGGCACAGCCGCCACCACCGCCGCGCGAGGGCCGCCCGCCGGACGATTTGCTCGGCGGTGGGATGGGATTGGTCTTGCTGGTGATTGTGTTGGTAAAACCGGTCAGATCACCGATGACTTTACCCGAAAAGTCTTGAATTCCACCTACCATCGAGGCGGCAAATTCGCCGCCGGGCAGGGTGGGCATAGAGATTGATCCACCGCCGGAGGAAGTCGAAGGGACTCCACCGCCCAGTGAAGCGGGTGTGGCAGAGTGGCCGAAATCGGGGTCATAGCGTCCCCACCAGGTGGGAACAAACACCGGACGCGCGGTAAAGATATCGCGGGTGCGATCTCCAAAGCGGTCGTCCAACATGGTCCAGCCCATATATTCATCAAACTTCTGCATCTGCACTTCGGGCGTTCCGGCAGTTTCAACCTGTTCCCAGGCGCGGGTCATGATGTCTTTATAATAAGCCACGGTCTCTTTTCGGCTGAAACCTTTCATCTTGTCGGTCAGCGATCGCACCAGATCGATCATCAAGGTTTGCAGTTCTTTGCGGATTGCGTTTTTATCGGTTTCAGAAAACGCTTTTGCAAAAGCGATTTCATACGGCTGCAAACCTTCGGGAAGGGTCTCTTCAATTTTCAGCTTGAGCGGGTCTTTGCTTGCCACCGCCGCGGCGCCCTTTTTGATGACCGAGAACAGGATCATGGTCAAAACCTTATCCGGCGGCAGTTCCATCAACACGGCGGCTTCTGGTGAAGTTAGACCGCGTTTGATGCCGTGACCTTCAATGGCGATTTTCGGGGGCAGATATTGCATCTTGCGTTTGCGCGCGCCAATCGTCGCGCCATAAATGGTCAACCCAAAAAAGCCGGCAAAGACTACCCCGATGCCGAGACAGCAGACGAACCCTTCATCAATCTTAAAATCGGACGCGGAAGGCGCGGTTGAGATGGCCGTCTCGGGCACCAACCGGGCGGGGAACCCACCGCCAAACACATATTCGGTTGAGCTGTTCGCCTGAGGGGCATCCCAGACATACACCACCCGTCCCTGGTCATCAAAGTAACCATCGGGTTCAGACGCGCCGGGCCAACCGCTGGGCGGATAATAACGCGGCTCGTTTTCTGTCATTCCGGCCGGCAGAATGAGCGCAACCGAAAGATCGGTCGCGCCGTTGACATACTGGCTGCCGAAATAGTTGGGCGAAAACTGAAAGCTGGCGTAGGCCTCGCTTTCTTCTTCAGTGGAGGGGAATAGAATGCCCTCGACACGGGCAACCCAGACATGCACCGTGCCGCGCTGGCCGGGTTGAATGGCATTGCTGCCCAGCCCAAGTGCGACGCCGTGAGTGACATATTCAGAGCGCTGAATATCGGTGATCGGCTTACCATCCACCTCGGCTTCGATGCTGCCAAGATCGTAGCTTTCGTTGGGCAGTCCGATGTCGACAAAGTCAATCGGGCTGGCAGAGGCGTCATTGAGAAACTCGGTGGTGTATTCAATGCTCATCGTGCCGTCGGCGTTGATGAACACATTGACTTCATTTTTGGTGACCTGAAACAGGTAGGTTTGGGCGGCAGCCGGGGTGACAACCCAACCCAGGGCGATGAGCAGCAGGAAAATTGCAGCCAGGGTACGTTTCATGTTTAAGGCAGTTCCTTTCATGCGGGCATTACCACTTGGGTTCTTCGGTGATCTGGTAGGTGCTGGCGCAGTAGGGGCAGGTGACGACCGGCGCTCCGGCAACCAGTTTAATGTTTTCAGAACTCAACACGCCCCCACACGATTTGCATTTGATGCTATCCATGGTGACGTTGCCGGGCAGATCGATTTTGACGGTGACATTGTTGCTTTCGGCCTGGGCGCCGCGGCGTGAGGCAAAAAAGATCAGCCCAAAGCCGATCAACACACTGATGATCCCTACGATCAACCAGCCGATTTGTCCCTGTGGTGAAAACGTTGCCCAGATGAATAACACGCCAAAAAAGATCGCGATCGCTGCGCCAATATATGCAATAATTCGTCCAGCGCTCATCCCTTACCTCCGTTGTTGGTTATTAAAGAAATGATTCATTTCTCATACGAGGGTGTCTTGATCCATCCAAAAAATATTCGCTAAAGCGCTCAGATGAATCTGCCACCTGATGTATATACGCGTGTGCTAAAAATCCGTTGTGGGGACGACCTGTGTAGCTCAGATCTACCAATATTATAGCAATTTATTGCGTAACTGCTCAGAATAACAAGAGTAATCAATGGAATCTTCCACAAATGGCTGCGCGATACATTGGCCCTGAAAAAGCGGCGGTGTGTCAAAATTGCTGTTGTTTCGCGTGGGCGGTTCCTGATATATAATGTTTTTTATGGAACCTCAAACGCAAAAATCCGAATACGAACAGCTTAAAAAAGACCTTCATTTTCATAACTATCGCTATCATGTACTGGATTCACCGCTGATCAGCGACGCTGAATTTGACCGGATGCTGGTGCGGCTGCGTCAAATTGAGGTGGAACATCCGCAGTGGATCACCAGTGATTCACCGAGCCAGCGTGCCGGCAGCGCACCCTTGGACCGGTTTACCAAAGTGCGTCACGTGGCCCCGATCTTAAGCCTGGGAAATGCCTTTAACACCGCTGATGTGCGCGCCTGGTTTGAGCGCATTGCCCGACTGGATGAGCGGGTGCGCAGCGCCGGTTTTGTGTTGGAGCCAAAATATGATGGCTTGACGGTCGTGCTTACTTATCAAAATGGGCTGCTTTCAACGGGCGCCACCCGCGGTGACGGCGAGATTGGCGAAGATATTACGGCCAACCTGCGCACGGTGCGCTCGCTGCCGCTTTCGATCCCGCTTGATCCAAACGGTCCGCCTGCGCCGGCCACCCTGGTGGTGCGCGGAGAGGTGATGATCTCGAAATCGGATTTTGATGTCTTAAATGCCCGGTTGTTGGAAGCAGGAGACAAAACCTATCTCAACCCGCGCAATACGGCAGCCGGTTCATTGCGCCAGTTAGACCCGACCGTGACCGCCGGCCGGCCGTTGATTCTGTTTTCGTATGCGATTGTTTCTTCAGACGGCCTGGTGCCCCAGACGCAGTGGGGACAATTGCAATATCTCAAAGCATTGGGTTTTCCGGTCAGCGACTACCCGGCCCATTATGATGATTTTGAAACGATGCTGGCCGCGCTGGATGCCTGGCAGAAGCTGCGCGACGAGTTGGATTTTGAGATCGACGGGGTGGTGATCAAAATTGATGATCTTAATCTGCAGGCCGAGCTGGGTTTTGTGGGTAAAGACCCGCGCGGCGCTCTGGCGCTTAAATTTCCGGCACGCGAAATTACCACCACGCTGCAAGATATCACCATTACCGTGGGCCGTACGGGGGTGTTGACCCCTTCGGCGATGTTGGAACCGGTGGAACTGGGCGGGGTGGTGGTGAAACAGGCCACGCTGCATAATTTTGACTATATCGCTGAAAAAGATATCCGCATCGGTGACCGGGTGATGATTAAACGGGCCGGAGATGTGATCCCATATGTGATTGGCCCGGTGGAAGGGGCGCGAACCGGAAACGAACAAATCTATCGTCCACCCCAGACCTGCCCGGCCTGCGGGCAGCCGGTGGAGCATTTTGAAGGCGAAGTGGCCTGGTACTGCGTTAACTCGTCGTGCCCGGCACAGTTGGTGCGCAATGTGGAACATTTTGTCTCGCGCGGGGCGATGGATATTGTCGGCCTGGGGATCAAAATTGTGGAGCAGTTGATCGAGGTGGGCCTGGTTAAAGATATCGCCGATCTTTATACCCTGCGCATGGAAGACCTGCTGCAGCTCGAAGGATTTGCCGAAAAGAAAGCCAGCAATTTGCTCAGCTCCATCGAGATTTCGAAACAGCAGCCGTTCAACCGGCTGATTAATGCGCTGGGGATTCGCGGGGTGGGCGAAGTGATGGCGGCAGAGTTTGCCGCCCGCTATCTCAGCCTGGATCGTTTTGCGGTTGCGCCGGAGGCTGAACTGCAAGAAATGGAAGGGGTGGGCCCCAATATCGCCGAAGCCGTGGTAGACTGGTTTGCCCGTCCCGCAAATCAGATGGTGGTGCAAAAATTGCGCGCTGCGGGCGTCTGGCAGCCGGTGGACCCCGCCACGGTGGCGCCCGCGCCCGAAACGGCCGGCCCGCTGAACGGGTTGACCTTTGTTGTTACCGGCACGTTGGCGAGTTTTACCCGCGAAGGGATTAAAGAATATATTCAGGCGCAGGGCGGCAAGGTGACCGATTCGGTGAGCAAAAAGACCGATTATCTGGTGGTGGGGGAGAACGCGGGCTCAAAGCTGGATAAGGCGCGCGCGCTGGGCGTGAATATTGTGGATGAAGCCGGTCTGGTGGCGCTTGTGAAAGAAAAATCATCCTGAGCAAGGGTGGCAGAGAAAATAACGCCGTCTGTTGCAGACAGTGTTAAGGAGAGATTATTTTGGATTTTGAACTGTTCCTGAAACCGGAGCGGGACCGCTCTGTACGCCAAAGGCATCCGTGGATCTTCACCGGCGCAGTCGCGCGGATCACCGGCGAACCCGGATCGGGCGAGACGATTCTGGTGCGCAGTGCGGCGGGTGAAGCGCTGGGGTATGCTGCGTATAGCCCAACCTCGAAAATCATTGCCCGCATGTGGAACTGGAACCCGGAAGAACGGGTGGATGAGACCTTTTTTCGGCGCGTGATCCGCAACAGCATTGCGCGGCGCAAGGCGTTTATCTCATCTTTTGAAGGGCGGGGCACCCGTTTGATCCATGCCGAATCGGATGGCCTGGCCGGGGTGGTGGTGGATCGCTACAACGACTGGCTGGTTGTGCAGTTTTTGACTGCCGGAGCCGAGCGTTGGAAAGATGGCCTGGTGGAATGGCTTTCTGAGGAGACCGGCGTGAACCAGGTGTATGAGCGCTCGGATGTGGAAGTGCGCAGGCTGGAAGGACTGGAAGAGCGCATTGGCCCGCTGCGCGGAACGCCGGGCGGTCTGGTGGAGATTGATGAGGCCGGGCTGCGCTATCTGGTCGATCTGGAACACGGCCAGAAGACAGGTTTTTACCTGGATCAGCGTTTGAACCGCCAGCGCACCCGCGAGTTGACCGCCGGAAGGCGGGTGTTAAACTGCTTCTGTTACACCGGCGGTTTCACCGCGGCGGCTCTGGCCGGGGGCGCGGCAGAAGTGCTTTCAATTGACAGTTCGGCCGACGCCCTGGCGATGGCCGTTAAAAATGTGGAGCGCAATAATTTTGCCGGGGATCAGATTCGCTGGCAGGAAGCCGATGTGTTTATGGCGCTGCGCAAGCTGCGCGACCAGAACCAGAAGTTTGATGCGATCATTCTCGACCCGCCAAAATTTGCGCCCACCGCGGCGCAGGCGGTGCGTGCGGCGCGCGGCTATAAGGATATTAACCTGCTGGCGTTCAAACTGCTTAACCCGGGTGGGCTGCTGTTTACTTTTTCCTGTTCGGGCGGAATCAGCGCCGAGTTGTTTCAAAAGATCATTGCCGGTGCAGCATTGGATGCGGGTGTGGGAGCCGGAATTATCGAAACCCTGTCCCAGTCGCCGGATCATCCGATCGCTTTAAACTTCCCGGAAGGCGCCTATTTGAAGGGGCTGGTATGTCAGGTGCATTGAACCGGGCGTATCGGGCCTATGAGCTGATCGTCACGCTGGGACCCGCCAGCGCAGAGGAAACCATCTGGGCCGCAATGATCGCTGCTGGGGCGACAGCGTTTCGGTTGAACACCTCGCACCTGACCCCGGATGCTCTGTGGGGCTGGCTGGAGCGCCTGAGAGTGTTCTTTGAACAGCGCGGGGCGGGTCTGCCGGTTATTTTGGACCTGCAGGGCAGCAAATGGCGGTTGGGAGAATTTGAACCCGTTGATCTGCAAGCAGGTCAAACCATCACCCTGGCGCAGGGCAAGGTCTGTCAAACAGCCGGGGTCATTCCGGTGCCCCATGCCGATTTTTTCAAAGCGCTGGCGCAGTCGCCCGGCGAGGTGGTGTTGAATGACGCCAAGACCCGGCTGCAGGTTGAACAAGTTAACGATGAGACGGTGACGGCGCGGGTGGTGCTGGGGGGGCGCATCTCGCCCCACAAGGGCATTACCCTGCCCGAGACCGCTTTTCGGGTTGAATCGCTGGCCGAGAAAGACGATATCATCATCCAGTCTACACGCGGGATGGAATGGGTTGAACTGGCTATTTCATATCTGCGCGATGCGGAAGAATTGCAGCGCTATATGCGCTGGATTGGCCCGGAGCGGGCGGTGATTGCCAAGCTGGAACGTGAACCGGCCATGCTGGAAGCGGTAGAGATTGCCAAAAGCTGCGCGGCTGTGTGGGTTTGCCGCGGCGATCTGGGGGCCGAGGTGGGTCTGGCACGCATGGCCGAACTGGTGGGGGCGATGTCGTGCCAGCTTGCGTCTTTTTCAAAACCGGTTGTGATGGCGGGGCAGGTGTTGGAACACATGACCGTCTCGCCCACGCCAACCCGTTCGGAGGTTTGCTATCTGTATGATGCTTTGCTGGCCGGGTACGCCGGGTTTGTGCTTTCAGATGAGGCTGCAATTGGAAAATTCCCGCTGGAAGCGGTTAAAACCGGGGCGATGTTTATGGAAACAAACCGGTAAGTGGAGCAAAGTGTGCAGAAAACAAAATTGAGATTGACCGCCGAAACAAAATCGGAGAACAATCTCAATTTTTTTTGTTGTGTGAGCCAGTGAATTGATTTCTGTTCACCACTCACAATCTCTGTGGAGATGGCGGGATTCGAACCCGCGTCCGAAAGATTCGACCACCGGATATCTACGAGCGTAGTTGGTTTATTAATCTCGCCGCACAGTGGAGAAGCCTACAAAACCACGAGCAGCCAGCCGCTTGAACCCGAAAGCCCTCTTTTGTGCGGGGCGCGACAACCCGCACAGCACTTTGACATTGTGTCGCCCGCTCTGCGACCGGTCAAAGAGCGGTGCAGGCAGACGGACCCCCGAAGGGATCAACTGCTAACCATTCGCCTTAGGCGGCGAGGGGCATTGCAGCGTAGGAAGTGCGATTGGCACTTAATTTTTTGTACTGATTTTACGAGGTCGGTACCTCTCGGCTCGCAACCCGGGACCAGCCTCCCCCGTCGAGACCAAGCATCCCCAGTTACAATTTCATTATACTACGAAGTTTTCAGACCCACCGGTGATTTTATGATTCGATATCTGGTCTTTCGAATAATTACTATTTTCACTTATCAGCGGTAAAATTGATCCGTCGTCGCCCACCGACGCGAGTTTAATTAGGAGGTGTGGTTTGATCCGTTTTTACAAAAGTACGGATACCGGATTGGAAACGCTGGAAAAAGCCGTTCCCAATTGCTGGATCAATGTGGTTGACCCGACCACAGACGAAATTGAATTTCTGGCAGGGCTGGATATCCCCCAGGATTTCATTACCTATCCATTGGATATTGATGAGCGTTCTCGTATCGAACGGGAAGATGACGGCACAACCTTAATTCTCATCCGCGTCCCCTATTTTCAGGGCTTGAAGGTGGATGTGCCTTACACCACGCTGCCACTGGGTCTGGTGTTAACCGACAAATATATCGTGACCATTTGCCGTCGCACGGTGGATGTGTTGCAGGTCTTTGCCAGCGGTAAAATTCCAAAGCTATCCACAGCCAAACGCAACCGTTTTGTGCTGCGCGTGTTGCTGGCCAATGCGCAGAACTTTCTGGCTTTTGTGCGCGAAATTAACAAGGCGACCGATTTGCTTGAGGATGCGCTGAATGCCTCCATGCGTAACAATGAGGTTCTGGAGCTGTTGAAGTATCAGAAAAGTCTGGTGTATTTCACCACCGCGCTGAAGACCAACGAATTGACGCTGGTTCGTTTGCAGCGCACCTCGTTTTTTAAGATGTACCCTGATGATGAAGATCTGCTGGAAGATGTTATCACCGAAAACCAGCAAGCAATTGAAATGACCAACATTTCAGAGAACATTTTGACCTCGACGATGGACGCTTTTGCTTCGATCATCTCGAACAATTTGAACGGGGTGATGAAATTTCTGGCATCCGTCACGATTGTCCTCAGTCTGCCAACCATCGTCACGGGCTTTTTTGGGATGAACGTGCCGCTGCCGCTGGAAACGAACCCGCTGGGATACTTGGGGATTATCGGCATTATCGTCACGGTGTCGGTTTTGGTAACGATTATTTTTGTGCGGAGAGACTGGTTCTAACCTTCCGGCACTTTGTTTGAGCGGCATTCCTTCATTCGGAAAAAATTAAAAATGATCAGAGCTTGAGCCCGGTTTTGCTCAAGCTCTGATTTGTATAATTGGATAGGATCCATATTCTGATTGTACAATCGTTTTACAAAAGTTTGCCGGGTCGATACAATGATTAAATATGGAGGTTTGTGGATGACAACATCTGACAATTGGGTCGATGCTTCTGTGACTGACTTTGGGGCGGTGCAATCCATTTCACCCTGTCAGGATCAGGAAAGCGGCTTTTTTCGGCTGGTAAACTTGAGTAAGGCCTATGTGGAAGGGTCAAAACGGCGGGATGTGCTGCGCAATACAACGATCTGCTTTGCGCGCGGAGAGTTTGCGGCCATTCTGGGCAAAAGCGGCAGCGGCAAAACCACCCTGCTAAACCTGATCAGCGGAATTGACTGTCCGGACCAGGGGGATATCTTTCTGGCCGGAACGCGGCTGACGGGTCTAAATGATCAGGCGCGGACACTTTTCCGGCGCGAGCACATCGGCTTTATCTTTCAGTTTTTCAACCTGATCCCCACCCTGACGGTGTGGGAGAATATCGTTTTGCCGCTGGAGCTGAACCGCCGCATGAACCCCGAAACCCGGCAGCGGGCCTCAGCCCTGCTCGCCGAAGTGGGGCTGGCCGGACGTGAAAAGACCTTCCCGGATCGATTATCGGGGGGTGAACAGCAGCGGGTGGCAATTGCGCGGGCTTTGGTGCATAACCCCGACCTGGTTCTGGCTGATGAGCCGACCGGGAACCTGGATGAAGAGACCGGGCGCCAGATTCTGGCCCTGTTGGACCGTCTGACCCGAAAAATGGGGCGAAATATGATCATGGTGACGCATAGCCCCGAGGCTGCGGCTGTGGCAGATCATCTCTATCTATTACGTGAGGGTCAGCTTTACCGTAAAGAGGAGGAGCATGCGTCTTGACCACCCTCTCTGGCAGGTGGGCTGGCGCTATTTGCTGCGCCGCCGCTGGCAAACCGCCCTGATGGTGATCGGGGTGATGCTGGGTGTGGCCCTGGTGGTGGCGGTGGATATGGCGAATGCGAGCGCGGCGCGGGCGTTCACCCTCAGCACCGAGGCCGTGACCGGCCGGGCCACGCACCAGATTACCGGTGGACCGAAGGGCGTGCCCGACGCGGTTTATTTCGATTTGCGCCGTTCTGGCGTGCTGTTGACGGCTGCACCCATTCTCAGCGCCTACACTTCTTCAGCGCAACTTGGCGACCGGCCATTTCAAATTCTGGGGATTGACCCCTTTGCCGATGCTCCCTTTCGCAGTTATCTCAATAACGGCGGTTCAGTGCCGCTGGACCAGTTGACCCCGTTCTTAACCCATCCGGGGGCGGTGCTGATCTCACAGGCAAATGCGCTGCGGTATGGTTTGAAACTGGGCGATACGATTACCCTCGATCTGGGCGGGCGGCAAAAGCCGGCGTTGATTGTCGGTTTGCTAGACCCGCAGGATGCCATTGCCCGCAGGGCAGTGGAGGGGCTGTTGCTGGCGGATATTTCCACCGTGCAGGAACTGGCTGGCAAACAGGGCTGGTTGGAACGGATTGATCTGATTGTTGCGGATGAGGCACAGCGAACCCGAATTGAGGAGTGGCTCCCGCAAGATGTGCGCCTGGCGGGCACGGCGGCCCGTCAGGGGTCGGTGGAACAGATGACGGCAGCGTTTCGGTTGAACCTGACTGCGCTCAGTATGCTGGCGCTGGTGGTGGGCCTGTTTTTGATTTATAACACGATGACCTTTTCGGTGGTGCAGCGCCGACAGTTGTTTGGTACATTGCGCTGCCTGGGGG
>CAZQLE010000102.1:0-13871 GCA_964593905.1 uncultured Anaerolineaceae bacterium
GTAGGTTGGTTTTAGGGTTGAGTGGCAGCGGGTTGCCTTCATCCACCAGTGTTTCGGTTGGCAGGGCAGAACCCGGAGACAGCGGACCTTCTTTTGCGGGCAGTCCGGCCGCCGGTGTGATGGTCAGCGCGTGGCTGGCGCTCAGCGGCAGCGGCAGGATGCGCACCAGGGGCACAAATAGAAAGCGGCCATGAACACGCACCTCAAGGTTGTGGTCGCCCGCCTGGCCGTAAGGGCAGTTGGACCCCGAGGGCAGATAACGGATTTCGATATCGTTTTCGTCAAAAGCGCCCATCCAGCCGGTTTGCAGCGCAACCGTGCGGATGGCGGCGCAATCTTGATAGGTGGGGATTTTTTGCGGGTTTAAAGCACCCGAAACGGCATAAACGGCGGCGCGATTTGCGCCGGTGCGCACTGCGGCATACGAAAGCGCCAGGCGGCCGGTTTGCACGGCACAAAAGAGCATGACCAGAATGACCAGCAAACCTGCACTGGCGCGCAGCAGCGGCAAGCCGGGCAAGGGTGAAGGTGCGCTGTCGGGTTGGTGGGTCGTCATGGGGCCATTATACAACGTGAGCCTCGTTTTCATGATAAAATCCAAATGTTAACTCTGGATCCTTCGTGAGGTGTATTGATGTCTGAACCTGTTCTTGTTGCGGTTGCTTGGCCGTATGCAAATGCCAATATTCATGTTGGCAATCTGACCGGCGCGTATCTTCCCGCAGATATTTTTGCCCGTTACCAGCGTTTGAAGGGGCGAGATACATTAATGGTATCCGGTTCGGATTCGCACGGCACGCCAATTACGGTTCGCGCCGATGCTGAAAAGACCACCCCGCAAGCAGTTTACCAACGCTTTCATGCAGGCTTTCTGGAAATGTTCCAGAAAGTTGGCATTACTTACGATCTGTTTACCAGCACGCATACCGAAAATCATTTCAATGTTTCGCAGAAGATATTCCTGGCACTGCAGAAGAACGGATATTTGTATCAGGCGAAGGAAATGCAGTGGTATGCGCCCAGCCAGAAGAAGTTCCTGCCCGACCGTTATGTGGAGGGGACCTGTTATATCTGTGGTTATGTCGGTGCGCGCAGCGATCAGTGTGATAAATGCGGCAGTTTGTTGGACCCGGCGCAGTTGCTTGAGCCACGTTCCAAGATTGATGGTTCAACCCCCGAACTGCGCGAGACCGAACATTATTATCTGGACTTAGCCAGGCTGCAAGAGCCTGTGGTTGAGTTTTTGAAAGAGCGCGAATCTTACTGGCGGCCCAATGTGCTGCGCCAGTCTCTGGGTCAGATGCTCGCCGAAGGGCTGCATGGGCGCGCCATTACCCGTGACCTGGACTGGGGTATTCCGGTGCCTGCGGATGACGCGCAGGGGAAATGCCTGTATGTCTGGTTTGAGGCGGTGATTGGTTATCTTTCGGCCTCAATTGAGTGGGCCCAGGTGAATGAGCAGGATGAAGCCTGGCGCAAATGGTGGAAACGGGACGATTCCCGCGCGCTGTACTTTATTGGCAAAGACAATATCCCGTTCCACGCCATTATCTGGCCGGCGCAGTTGATTGGCACCGGAAAGGCCTTTGATGAGCTGATGGACAGTTCGCCGGCCGAGCCGATGCGTCTGCCTTATGATGTGCCCGCCAACGAGTTTATGAACCTGGAAGGGCAGAAGATTTCGGGCAGCCGCAACTGGGCGGTGTGGGTGTTGGATTATTTGACCCGCTACGACCCTGATCCGCTGCGCTATTATTTGACCGTCAACATGCCCGAATCAAAAGATACCGATTGGGACTGGGAAGATTTTTATAAACGGAATAATGATGAACTGGTTGCCACGTGGGGCAATCTGGCTAACCGGGTGCTTTCTTTTGCCAACAAGTACTGGGAGGGCGTGGTGCCTGAACCGGGAACGCTGCAACCGGAAGATGAAGCGCTGCTGGCTGCTGTGGAAGCCGGATTTGAAACGGTCGGCAAGGAATTGGAATCGGTGCGGCTGCGCGCCGCGTTAGGCGAAGCCATGCGTTTGGCCTCGGAAGTGAATAAATATCTGGATCAGACTGCCCCCTGGCAGTTGGTGAAAACCGATAAACCGGCCGCCGCGCGGGCGATTTATACGGCCATGTGCGCCATTGATGATCTGAGCATCCTTCTGGCACCTTTTCTGCCGTTCACCAGCGAGCAGTTGCACGGGTTCCTGGGTTATCACGGGCAGATCTTCGGCACCCAGAAGGTGGAGACGCGCCAGGATTCTCTGGGCGAGCACACCGTGCTGCGCTATGACGGCTCGTCGGCCACCGGCCGCTGGGAACCGCGCCGGCTTACCCCCGGTCACCCGGTCAACCCGCCCAGACCGCTCTTTCGCAAGCTGGACGCGGCAATTATCGAAGAAGAACGCGGGCGATTGGGCCAGTAAATTTTATGAAATTAAACCTCCGGGCAGCGCTGCCCGGAGGTTTTTTGTTGGCTGATGGGGAGGGCGCAACTGGCTTAGATCAGCCCTGGCAGACCACCCTACCCCTTTGTTTTCTTTTGCCGGGCAGCATACTTCTTGTGCCCATCTTGCAGTTTAACCTGGTTTTTGGCAAGCAAATCGATCAACGACAGCCGGATGGTGTTGTTCAGGTCGCCCCGTCTGGAGGGACCGCGAACGGCTGCATCCCATAATAAGTCTGCCACGGCATAGGCCGAGTTGGGTTTGCCCAACCGGGTGGCAATTTCTGCGCGCAGCTTTAGCAGCCGGCAGTTATCGAGCAGTAGATGCGAAAAGACCTCCAGGGCGCTGATTGGATCGGTCGCCATTTCGCCCGCGCCGTGGGTGACGACCAGTTCGGCATTGCCCGTCTCCTGGCCGGGAATTACGTCAACCAGAATCATGGGCAGCCCGCAGGCAAGCGATTCGGTGGTGATTAACCCGCCGGCTTTGGTGATGATGACATCTGAAGCGTGCATGAAAGCCGGCATCTGATCGGTATATTCATAGATATGGGTGGGAATATGCCACTCAACCGCCTGAAGCTGTTCATACAATTCGTGATCTTTGCCGGCAGTGGCGACCAGTTGAATGTCGCGCGGTGCTCCGAAATGGTTTAACACCCTTAAAATATCCACCAGACCTTTAACCCGGCTGCTGCCGACCGCCAGAAATGTAATGCGGTCTGTTTCCCAGCCCAGGCTGGCGCGGATCTCGGCTCTGGTGCGCTGCTCACGCACGGTATCGGGGTGAACGGGGATGCCGGTCAGGTGCACTTTTTCGGGTGGAACGCCATTGCTGATGGCAAGATCGCGCACGATTGCATTGGGCACCAGGCAGCCCTCCACCCGCGAGTGAAACCAGACCCGATGCAGGGTGGATAGATCGGTGATGGCAGTGAGCAAAGGCACCGAACGACCGCTGACGGTGAAGTTGGCGGTTAGCGCATATTGATACAACGGAAATGTGGTCAGAATGGCATCCGGTTTATACTCTTCCAGAATATCGCGCATCAGTTCGAACAGCATCACAGTTAAAGCGCTTTCCATAATGGCACTTGGCACAGCTTTGTCGCTGGCCGAATAGCCAAGCTGGTAGAGTTCTGGAATCTGGCGGATGATTTTATCGTAATCAGACTGGCTGTCGCGCAAGAGGAACGGCGCACGCCGGTCATCCAACGGGTTGAGGATGATAATTTCACAATCCTGGCCGTGCAGCTCTTCCATTGCAGCCGCAACGGCGTTGGCGGCGCTGCGATGACCAAATCCGGCGTCTGCGGTCAGGATTAAGATCTTCTTTTTGGGTTTATCGGTTTGATAGCCGGATAAAAGCTGATGCAGAATTTTTAGCGCGGCCTTGGCTGATTGTTCCTTGTTCTGAACGCGGTTTCCGTTCCATTGAAATGACCAGGCAGCATCTCCTTTGGGAGAGCTGATGCCGATCCAGGTCAGCCCGACCGGCTTTTCGGGGCTTCCGCCGCCGGGTCCGGCGATACCGGTGATGGCAACACTGATCAGGTTTTCAGGGGGGCAAAAAGCACATGTTTCACGCATACCGCGCGCCATAGCCAGCGCAGTTTCACGGCTGACCGCCCCGAATTCTTCAATCGTCTGGGCAGGCACATGCAGGATTTCTTGTTTGACCTGATTGGAATAGGAAACCACGCCGCCGAGGAAATATTCGGACGAACCCGGCTGATTGGTGATGTGATCGCTCAACAGCCCGCCGGTGCAGCTTTCGGCGCATACCAGTTTCAGATTGTTTTCTTTTAGCAAACGGCCGATTTGTCTTTCGATTGGTTCCGCCATATTTTCTCCATTTGTTTTGCCAACGCACTCCGCTGACCGCTGGTCAGGGCCGGCAGCCGGGGCAGGGTGATCTCTCTCTGCTGGCTGAGCGCCGCCGTATTCTGATTATATACAGTACTCCGCCGGCGCGGGAAGGTTGTAAACCCGGGGATATGCCGAATCGGGGGCAGCTTGACCCTGATTAATGCTTATGTTATGATGACCAGAAGAGGAAGAACGACAATATGACAGATGATAACTCGACATCGAATTTACCCAAATCGAACGATGCCGAAGCGCAATCCGCAACGCAAACAATACACCCCCACTCTGAACAACCAAAAAAACGCAGTTGGCCGCAAATTTGGGAGCAGATCCTTCGTCTGGGCCTGGGTGAAACGGCAATGCGGGTTGGCACCGCGCTGGTATCGGTTTCTATGGTGCTGTTAGTGGTATGGGTGATGAACAATTTTTACCTGAAAGGCACGGCGATCTCCAGGCCGGTAAATGAGGCCGCGCTGGCGGCATCTTTGCCAACCAGTGCCGCCCCGGTCGCCGCACCCTATTTTGATGTTCCGGATCTGGCTGTTTACCCGGCCGGGGTTACCCGTTTTGCCCAGTTGCATACCGACCAACCGGCCAAACCCCGCTCAGAAATTACCAAATACGTTGTTCAAACGGGCGATACGATTTTTGGAATTGCGGAAAAATTCAATCTGCAACCCGAAACGATCCTGTGGGGCAATTACTACACCCTGGCCGATGACCCGCACCGGCTGCAGCCCGGCAAAGAACTCAACATCCTGCCGGTTGACGGCGTTTATTATGAATGGCACGCCGGCGATGGCCTGAATGGTGTGGCCGAGTTCTATGGTGTTAAAGCCGAGGATATCATTAATTTTCCCTCCAACGGGTTGAACCTCGAGACCATTGGTGATTACACCAACCCCAATATCCCGGCGGGCGCCTGGCTGGTGATTCCCGGCGGGCGGCGTGAATTTATCACATGGAGCGCGCCGCGCATTACCCGTTCGAACCCGGCGGTGGCCAAGATCTTTGGCCCGGGGGCCTGCGGCAGCGTGGTAGATGGCCCGGTCGGCACGGGTGCGTTTGTCTGGCCGACAGCCAATCACTGGATTTCGGGCTATGATTATTCGCCCGCAACGAACCATTTCGGGGTTGACCTGGGCGGTTCAATCGGGGTGGGTATTCTGGCTGCCGACAGCGGTGTGGTGGTTTATGCCGGCTGGAACGACTGGGGCTATGGGAACGTGGTCGTGGTTGATCATGGCAATAGCTGGCAGACCTTATATGCCCATCTGGATGCTTATAATGTCGGCTGCGGTTCCTATGTCTATCAGGGCGATATCATTGGCACAATGGGCTCAACCGGAAATTCTTCCGGCCCGCATTTGCATTTTGAGATGCGCACCGATTCTTACAAAGCCGACCCGCATACCCTGCTGCCGTAGCCAATTCAAAAACCAAAAGGCGGGTGATCGTTTTTTCGAGACGATCACCCGCCTTTTATTGTGTGTAAAAGCACCGGGCAAAACTTTTCAGGGGTTGTTTTCAACCACCAGTATTCCCAGCAGCGCTTCGTTGTCTTGGCGATGCATATCACACAGAACGCGATATTCACCTGGCGCCAGCGGGGCGGTGAAGGCAACAGTCTGTTCAGCTCCGGGTTCAATCTCAAACCGGATGAGCGCCTGCGGGAGCGGGTCGGTGGGGGCCGCGTCGTGTTTTGGAAAACGCTCCAGCAGGGTCCAGCTATGGGTTTGCGCGGTGCTGTTTTTGAGGCTCAGGCGAATGACCTCGCCCGCCGGTACGATCCACTGCATGGGCTGGAACCCGTTCTCGGCCAGCACGGTCTGAATGGCAGTGCTGCCCTGGGTTACCCGTGGCGCACAGGCCGCAGCGGCCAGCAGACAAATGAACCATAGGATGCGTTTCCATTGATTTTGCATGACTTTGCTCCTGAAACCCTATTGTACTGTCAATTGATCGAAGCGCCGTTTTTTTGAATTCATCCTTGAATAAATAGAAATAATATTCTATAATTGTAAATAGAACATAATTTCATCGCTGTTTCATCGTGGCGGCAGGAGCCGTACCTAGAATCTTTTAAAGGCGGAAGAGACCGCGGCAATTTCTAAGGATGTAAATCATGGAGCGAGTGCAAAGCGCAATATTTCCGGGAATTATTATGGGCAGTCTGGTGATTGCGATGTTTAGTTTTTTTCTGGCAGCGCCGCAAATGCCGGCGGCTGCGATGATCCTGCCCACCGCGGCCGCAGCCGTAGAGCAGGTTGTTCCGGCGGAGGCGAGCGCTCAACCGGATGTGCTGCCGGTGCAAGAAGCGGCGCCGGTTGAACCTGCTGCCCCGGCTGAGGAAACGCAGGAGGATTCGTGCAGCCTGTCGGCGGGGGTGGCGGAATCGGTGCAGCGCTGGTGTGGGGTGATTGGGCAGGCGGCAAATGATGAGGGGATCGACCCTGATCTGGTGGCGGCCGTGATGACGCAAGAGAGCGGGGGGCAGGAAGACGTTATGTCGCACTCGGGCGCGGTGGGTTTGATGCAGGTTATGCCGCGGGATGGCATTGCCGCCTCGTTTATGTGTATCAATGGCCCCTGTTTTGCCAACCGGCCCACCATTCAAGAGCTGCTGGACCCGGAATATAATGTGATCTTTGGCACCCGGCTTCTGGCCGGATTGATCCGCAAGTATGGGGATGTGCGTGAGGCGTTGGTGGTCTATGGTCCCATGAATGTTGGCTACAGTTATGCCGACAAGGTGCTGTCCATTTACAACGGTTTGAAGTAATCTGACTGTGAAACAAAACAACGGGCGAAATCATTTTGGTGATTTCGCCCGTTTTTGTCTGTTGATCGCTGCTAGCTTTCCATCGAAACGACTTGCTGTTCCCAACGGTGCCAGCCGCCAAAATTGCGTTTGAGAATGGCGCGGCCCTCGCCGGGGCATTCCAAACCGGCCATTTCCAGGTCGGCGTCAACCATGATGCGCACCAGTTCGTGGAACTTGATTTTGGGTTCCCAGTTGAGGGCAGACCGCGAACGGGCGGGATCGGCCAAAAGGTAATCGACCTCGGTCGGGCGGAAATAACGCGGGTCGATCTTGACATACTGCTGCCAGTCGAGCCCCACATAGCCAAAAGATTCATCCAAAAACTCGCGCACTGAATGGGCTTCGCCGGTGCCGATCACAAAATCACCGGGCTGATCCAGTTGGAGGAGTTTCCACATCACTTCGACATATTCCGGAGCGTAACCCCAGTCACGGCGGGCGTCCAGGTTGCCCAGGTACAGGTTTTTCTGCTTGCCGGCCTTGATGGCAGCCAGCGCACGGGTGATTTTGCGGGTGACAAATGTGGCGCCGCGGCGGGGAGATTCGTGGTTGAACAGGATGCCGTTGGTGGCAAACATGTTGTAGCCTTCGCGGTAGTTGCGCGTAATCCAGTAGGCGTACAATTTGGCGGCTGCGTATGGGCTGCGCGGCTCAAAGGGCGTGGTCTCGCTCTGGGGCGGTTTGGCCGCGCCGTATAGCTCACTGGATGAGGCCTGGTAGAAGCGAGCGGCGGTGTTGGTTTTTCGCAGTGCTTCGAGGATGCGAATGGCGCCCAGACCGGTTACGTTGCCGGTGTATTCGGGCATGTCAAAACTGACGCGCACATGGCTCTGTGCCGCCAGATGATACACTTCTTCGGGACGTACGTTGTAAATGACATCCAGAAGCGTTTCGGCGGTATCGATGTCGCCATAGTGCAGGTACATATGCACCGGCTCGCCGCTGTTGTGAGGGTCATGATAGATGTGGTCAATTCGGCGGGTGTTGAATGAACTGGACCGTCGAATGATCCCGTGAACTTCATATCCCTTTGAGAGCAGCAATTCGGCCAGATACGAACCGTCTTGACCGGTGATTCCGGTGATTAACGCTTTTTTCATGGATCGTTTTCCTCCAACGAATGGGTTGTTTTAACCCGCATCCTTCTTTTTTTGGGAAGGAAGGTTTTGTAACGCTTTCTCCCCCTGTCTTCCATTCCGTGGGCTAAGTATAATCCAGGCGTTGAAAAACTGTCAATTTGTAACCCGCCTTGCCGCCAGGGCGATTCGCAAAGCCCGGCGGAACCCCAGGAAAAGGCAAATTACTTTGCGAAATGCCGCACGCCTGACCACGGTTTTCACAAAATGGAAAACCCTGGCGCGCGGGTCGGGGGGGTTAGAAAGTTTTAACCCATGTGGGGCGGCCGTTGGAATCTGGTAAAATCGATGCAGAGTACATCGGGAGATTGTTTTGAAAAAAAGTGGTTCCCTTTCCGTTTTTCGCTGGGTGGCATTGATCTTGATTTTTATCGCAGTGTTGTTGACTGCGATTGAGCTGGTAATCTATAGCCGCATTCGTGCGTCTTTTCCGCCGGGCATGGTTGTCGCCGGTGTTCCGGTGGGGGGGATGGACCAATCTGGCGCGGCCGAACGTCTGGTGCAGGCGTATGGGATGCCGGTGGAACTGCGTTATAACAACGCAATCATTCAGATTAAGCCCTCGGTAGTGGGGTTTGAACTTGATCTTGAAGCGATGTTGGCCGCCGCAGATTTGCAGCGCATCACACAGCCTTTTTGGCCCGCTTTCTGGGATTTTCTATGGAACCGTTTGCCCGAGCCTGAGGAAGTGCCGCTGCGCGCCCGTATTTCTGAAGACCGGCTGCGTGCTTATCTAAAAGAAGAGGTTGCCCCGCGTTACGACCAACCGCCGGCCGCCCCGCTGCCGGTGGCGGGCAGTGTGCAGTTTAACCCTGGCCGGCAGGGGACTGTGTTGGATGTTGACCGCGCGGTGATTTTGATCAGCGATGCCCTGCGTTCGTCGGGCAGCCGGGTGGTTAACCTGACTTTCTCGCGAGTAGATCCCCCGCGCGCTTCTCTGCAAAATCTCGAAATCTTGTTAAAACAAATTCTGGAGATCAACCAGTTCGACGGGCTGGCCGAAGTGTATTTGTTGGATCTTTCCACCCGGCAGGAAATGCACTTTGCCTATACCCAGGGTGAGACGATCCAACCGGATATTGCTTTTACGGCTGCCAGCACGATGAAAATTCCGATCATGTTCTCGGTCATGCGCCGGGTGAGTGAGCCGACGCCGCAGGCGGTTGCCGACCGCATGGCTTTGATGATCGAACGTTCTGAGAATGATCCTGCCGACCGCCTGATGGAACAGGTGATGGATGCCAACCTGGGGCCATTGCAGGTGACAGATGATCTGCGCGCAATCGGTCTGGAGAATACCTTTTTAGCCGGGTATTTCTACCCCGGCGCACCGCTTTTGCAGCGCTTTCAGACGCCGGGCAATTCACGCAGCGACGTATCCACTGAACCAGATGCCTATAATCAGACCACCCCGGCCGAGATGGGGCAGTTGATGGATGATATCTACCAGTGTGCTGAAAGCAATGGCGGCACCCTGCGGGCGGTGTTCCCTGATCAGATTTCTCAAAATGAATGCCGCCAGATGTTGGACTATTTGCAGAAGAACCGCATTGCGGTGCTGCTGCAAGCCGGTGTGCCCGAAGGGACGCGCATGGCGCACAAACATGGCTGGATTCTGGATTTTGACGGCGTCATTCATAATATTAGCGACGCTGCAATTGTGTATTCTCCTGGCGGAAACTATGTGATGACAATTTATCTGTATCATCCGGTGCAACTGGTGTTTGACCCGATTAACAAGATGGTGGCAGATGTTTCCAGCGCGGTCTACAATTATTTCAACCAGGTGCGTTAGCGCAACGTGTGGGTCATTGCAGCTTAAGCAACCGCCGGGGCTTTGACAGGCACAGCCCACGGCGGTTGTTTTTTTGGAGCGGTAAGAAGGCGATTAGTCTCGTCCGTAGAGAGCAGAATTGAGCTGTAAGAGCAGTTCTTCGGGGGTGCGGTTCAGGCAGGTGCAGATTTCTGCCTCCAGTTCGTACAGCGCCGGGGTTGAAGCGGCGATGCGGTCAACATCTCTGGCATAACGCAGACGCAGCGCCTGAAGACGGGTATCGAGGCTGACCACCTGGCCGCCTTCAATGAGCTTATCTGCATAGAAGACCAGTTTTTCTTCCCAGGTGGCTGGCTTGCGGCGGTCATCCAGAATGCAAAATAGCATATGCCGGCGGGCAATTTCTGCCAGAACCGGCTGCCCGCGCTGATTTAGCACCTCTGCGGCGGCAGCGCCGTGGTCATTTCGTCCGGCAGCGATGCTGCCGGGCTGGGTGAGCTTGCATAGGTCGTGCAGCAGGCCGCCGCGGTGGGCCCAGACCGGGTTAACCGCTATGGCCTGTTCGACCAGCCAGAGCGCAAGTTGATATGCCGCGGCAGCAACAAGCTGGACATGGCAGAGCAGTTGCGCGCTGGCATTAAATTCGGCCAGCCAGGAAAAGCAGAGGCCGATGGATGGCAGGCTTAAATCTTCCTTCAAAAGGTCGGGTAAATTGGCGAAGTGATATAGTTCGGCCTGGTGCAGCGGCATCAGACCCGGCGCAGGCAGCGCAAGCGGGTTGTACCACACCGTGTGCCAACCGGCCCGTGCAGCACCCAGCATATCTGCGGGCAGGCTGTCGCCGATCATGGTCAGGGCAGATGGCGGAACATTTAACGCGTTTGAGATGGCTTCAAAGAAGGCCAGTGCAGGTTTTTTTGCGCCGTTTACCTCGGCGCGGGTGAACACATTTTCAATCCTGTCACCCAGACCAACCCGATCCAGCGCCTGGCGCACCTGTTGGGCGGTGGAATTGGCGGCGTTGGTCGCTACCACCAACCGGTATTGTTTTTGCAGTGCGGCCAGCGCATCCACTGCGCCGGGTTCGGCTGCGAGCATGGGCCATTCGATCATAGGTCCGTTGAACTGGCTGAACTCTGTCATCAGGGTTCCGCCCCAATCGAAAACCAGAACTTGTGCTTTTTGCTGTGTCATTTGTACATTCCCTTATGTCAGTTCTGCACGTTGGCTGCCGGATTGGTTTTGCTATAATACTTGTAACTACGCAGGCAGTTTCAAACCTGGGCTTTTTGCCGCTGTTATCTGCGGGGTCATAACCATTTTAAAATTCAGATAAATCCGCCTCAACCGACAACCAGAAAATCGAATGGAAAGGAGATGCAATGGCGCGCTGCTTCACCGGCTCTATTTTGCATGTTAATCTGAGCGACGGGAAACTGTGGGTAGAGCATCCCGAAGATGAATTTTACCGCACCTATGCTGGTGGGAGCTCGATGGGTTTGTATTATTTGCTCAAAGAGATTCCGCGCGGCGCAGATGCCTTATCTGCCGAAAATGTGATGACGATGTTTGCCGGTTTGCCGACCGGGCTAGCGATTTCGGGACAATCGCGTCTGGCGGTGAGCGCAAAATCTCCCATCACCGGCGGCATTGGCGACAGCCAGAGCGGCGGGTTCTTTCCTGCCAGTTTGAAATTTGCCGGCTTTGATGGAATTGTCATTTATGGTAGATCGCCCGAACCGGTTTATCTCTATATTGAAGAGGGTAAAGCTGAACTGCGCGATGCCGGTCATTTGTGGGGTAAAACCACTGCCGAGGTGGATGAGCTTTTGGCCGCTGAAACGGATGACAGAAAAATTGAGGTGTTGCAGTGCGGCCCGGCGGGAGAAAAACAGGTGCGCTTTGCGGCATTGCTCAGTATGCATAACCGCGCCAACGGGCGCACCGGTATGGGCGCGGTGATGGGTTCCAAGCAGCTTAAGGCGGTGGTGGTGTGCGGCCGTCAAAAGCTGGCGGCGGCCAACAGCCAAAAAGTAGCCGCGTTAAATCGCACCGGCACCCGCAGTATTCCCGAAGTGCTGGATGTCTACGGGCTGCAAAAGAACGGCACCCCGGATGTGGTCGTTTTTCAGAACGGTCTGGGCAGCCTGCCGACCCGTAATTACAACGAAGGACAATTTGAAGGCCACCTGAACCTTTGCGGCGATACCTATACCGATACGATCTTGAAAGAAACGGATACCTGCCATGCCTGCACGGTGCGCTGCAAACGGGTGGTAGAGACGCAATATAAGGGCCGCAAAGTGCTGCCTACCTACGGCGGCCCGGAATATGAGACCGTGGCGACCTTTGGCAGTTACTGTGGCATTGACGATCTGCCGGCGATTGCCCTGGCAAACCAGATCTGCAACGAACACGGCGTCGATACCATTGCCGCCGGGGCGACGATTGCTTTTGCCATGGAGTGTTTTGAAAATGGGTTGTTGACGGCAGCGGATACGGATGGGATTGAGCTGCGTTTTGGCAACACTGATGCGATGCTGGCGATGTTGGAAAAAATTGTGCGGCGCGAGGGGTTGGGTGATCTGCTGGCCGAAGGCTCTGAGCGGGCAGCAGCAAAGATCGGCCGCGGCGCTGATGGCTATTTAATCACCTGCAAGGGCGCCGAAGCCCCGGCGCACATGCCGCAGGCCAAACGTTCACTGAGCATCCATTATGCGGTCAACCCGTATGGAGCCGATCATCAGTCCAGTGAGCACGACCCGATGTATGAAGAGGGCGGGGGTGATTTTTATTATGACCGCCTGGCGCTGCTGGGGTTAAACCAGGTTCAACCGGCCAACAGCATGAATGACGAAAAGGTGCGCTTCTCTTATAAGACCGAGGTGTTTTATTCGGCGCTGGATAGTTACTGTCTGTGCCAGTTTGTGTGGGGTCCGGCCTGGACGCTGTATGGTCCGCAAGAGATGGCCGAGATGTTGTCGGCGGCCACCGGTTGGGAGATTGACCTGGATGAAATTATGCGCGTAGGCGAGCGGCGTCTGAATATGATGCGTCTGTTTAACCTGCGTGAGGGGTTGACGCGTAGCGATGATCGGCTGCCCAAAAAGTTTATGACCCCGTTAAAAGGCGAGGGACCCTCGGCGGGGGTGGCGTTTAGCCCCGAAGAAATGGAACACTACAAGGATATTTACTACACTCTGGCAGGCTGGGATCTTGAAAAAGGGCAGCCCGGTGTTGAAAAGATTGCCGCGCTGGGGCTTGAATGGGTGAACATGGAATGATGCGGGTCAGGGTGATCTTCCACTCAGTGCTGCGCGATCTGCTGCCGCCTGCGGCCGGCGGAAAAACCGAAATTGAGTTGGCGCCCGGCGCAGTGTTGGGCGACCTGTGCCGGCAGTTGGGCATTCCGGCGCAGGCGGTGGGGGCTGTCAACGGGGTGATCCAGCGAGATCTTTCCCGGCCGTTGCAAGATGGCGATGAAGTGCGCTTCTTTCGCGCCGGGGCCGGTGGAGGGCAATAAGCGTTTCTGACACCCGGGATATTTTTTACAGCCGCACTCATTGAGTGCGGCTGTCGCCGTACAGGTCTGGCGTGGCGACCGGCTTTCGTTGGTATAATCCACACGTGCGCACAATTCATTGCAACAAGTTCGGGCTGTTTGTGCTTGCCATTCTGGGCAGTTTGACCCTGGCTGGCTGTCGGTTGGTCAGACCGATTCAGGCTGCATTCATCACGCATACCCCAACCACAACCCAGACGCCCACGCTTACGCTAACCCCCACCGTCACCCTGGCGCCGACCCTGCCCTATGTTGAGCCTTTTACAG
>CAZQLE010000103.1:0-13796 GCA_964593905.1 uncultured Anaerolineaceae bacterium
GTGCGGATTATTTACACAAAAAATTGAAATTGCGGCGGGTGTACTTTTCGGGGTTTAATCCGGTGGCCGATACACCCTTTGAAGCGCTGCCCCCATCCGACCCGCTGCGGCGGGCGCGTTTGTATCAGGCTTCGTTTTTGTTGCGTGATTATGGCTTTGGTTTTGAAGACCTGCCGTTTACTGCGCTGGGCGGGCTGCCGCTGGATGTGGACCCCAAGACCGCCTGGGCCAGGCTGCACCTGGGCGAGACCCCGTTGGAGGTGAATCGCGCCGGCATCGATGAGCTGCTGCGTGTGCCGGGCATTGGCAAACACAGCGCGCTGGCAATTGTTCGCGCCCGGCGCGAACGGCGCTTGCGCGAGTTGGATGACCTGAAGCACCTGGGAATTGCCGCCAACCGGGCTGCCCCGTTCATTCTGATCGACGGCCATGCTCCGGTCTACCAGCTGCGGTTATGGTGATGCAATAAAATTCACTTGTTATTTGAATAAATTAATAATTACGAATAAAAAATAAATAAAATTAATTTACATATTGACATTATTTAAAACCATGCTAAAATTATCTCAGGTAATTGAAGCAGGGTTTTGTTTTTTAAGTCGATGCATCGAATGAATATTGTCCCGGTCAACCGGGATGTTTGAATCTTTGCTGGAGGAAGTATGCAATATCCACAACCTGGAAAATGCCCGATCTGCGGCGCCGAGCTTGCAGTAACCCGGCTGCACTGCCATCAGTGTGACACCACCCTGGAGGGCTATTATTCTGCTGCTGCCGGGCCTTTTAACCGCCTGACCCCCGAGCAAACCCAGTTTTTGCTGGCGTTTGTGCGCTGTGAGGGCCGTTTGAACCGCCTGGAAGAAGAATTAAACCTCTCTTATCCAACGCTGCGTAACCGTCTGGGAGATGTCATTCGCGCCCTGGGGCTTGAGCCCAGCCGCGAAGAACCCCCGGCGCGGGTGACGCTGGATGACCGCCGCCGCATTTTGGAAGACCTGGACCAGGGGCGCATCAGCGCCCAGGAAGCTGGCCAACTGCTGCGCGGCAGCAAGCTGGACGCTGGAAATGAAAACCTGGAAAGGAAATAAACCACATGACGCCGTCATTTGAAGACCGTATGAAAATTTTAAAAATGGTTCAGGAAGGAAAACTGACCGCAGAAGATGCCGCGGAATTGTTATCTGCCCTGGAGGAGACCAGCCAGGAGGCCGGTTCTGTTCGCGCTGCAAATTCTTCGACCACCGAACGGGAGCTTTCGGGCGCCAAGGCGCGCTGGATGCGGGTGCGGGTCACCGATACCAATACCGGCAAAACGCGGGTGAATGTCCGTCTGCCGATCGGGGTGGTGAATGCCGCTGTAAAAATGGGCAAAAACTTTGCGCCCGAAATTGAAGGGCTGGATATTGTGGATTTGATGAACCAGCTAAAAGATGGCGTTATGGGAAATGTGGTCGATGTGTATGATGACGAAGATGGTGAACACGTCGAAGTTTTTCTCGAATAAGCCACAACGAATTGACCGTTGAGACGTATATTTTAGTGGGCCGGCAGATCTCCTTCCGGCCCAAATATTTCCTGGCATATAGATCACTCGGACCTCCTGTACGGGAAGGCTGATCTGATTTGGAGTTCGAAAAACGTATGGCACAGAATATTGATCCAACCAACAAAAACTGGATGCGTCCGTTCCTTTTTATCTGGACCGGACAGGCGTTTTCAATTTTAGGCAGTTCCATTGCACAGTTTGCGCTCATCTGGTGGTTAACACAGTCCACCGGGTCGGCCACAGTCCTTTCTACTGCCACGCTGGTGGCATTTATCCCCGAAGTGTTCCTCGGGCCTTTTGCCGGCGCACTGGTGGACCGCTGGAACCGTAAACTGGTGATGATTTTGGCAGATGCAATTGTGGCCGTCTTTGCGCTGCTGCTGGTGCTTTCATTTGCGTTTGGTTTGCAGGCGGTGTGGCAGGTTTATCTGATTCTGTTTTTGCGTGCGTTGAGCGGCGTGTTTCAATTTGCAGCCATGCAGGCCTCCACCTCACTGATGGTGCCAGATGAGCATCTCGCGCGGGTGGCCGGAATTAATTCATCTTTGCGGGGCGGCATTAATATCATCGCCCCGATGGTGGGCGCTTTCTTGATGAGCGTGATCCCGCTGCCGGTAATTTTGATTTCAGACCCCCTGTCGGCCGTGCTGGCGATTCTGCCGTTGTTCTTTATTCAAATTCCGCAGCCGCAGCGCCGCGCGGGCGGGCCGATGGCGGCCAAGACCGTTTTGCAGGATGTGCGCGAAGGGCTGCGTTATGTGTTGCGCTGGCCGGCCATGGTGTGGGTGATGGTCATGGCGATGGTGATTAATTTTGTCTCCATGCCGGCTGTGGCATTGACCCCGATTCTGGTTACAAAATTTTTCCAGGGCGATGCCGTTCAGCTCGGGTTGATGCAGTCTGGCTTTGGCCTGGGTGTGGTTGCCGGTGGGCTATTGCTGGGTGCGTGGGGTGGTTTTAAACGCAAGATTTTGACCGTCCTCTGGGGGTTGGTGGGTATGGGTCTGGGCTTTGGCCTGATCTCTGCTGCGCCGGTAAACCTGTTCTGGCTGGCGGTGGCGGGCATGTTTCTGGCGGGGATGATGAACCCGATTGTTAACGGCCCGATTTTTGCCATTATTCAAACCAAGGTTGCGCCCGAGATGCAGGGCCGGGTGTTTACCCTGTTGACCAGCGGCGCATCGGCCATGGTGCCCCTTTCGATGCTGATCTCCGGTCCGCTGGCCGATGGTTTTGGGGTGCGGTTATGGTTTTGGATTGGCGCAGCCGGTTTTGTGCTCATCGGGTTGAGCGGATTTCTGATCCCGGTTGCTATGCGTATTGAAGAAGATGCCCCGCCCGTGGCCGGCCCGGCGGTGCAGTTGCAGGGGAGCCTGGCCGACAAATAGGTCTGGGGCGGGCTGTGGCGAAGTTGGAGGGACCCAGGTTTTACCCGCAGGGGTGCATCCTGGGTCTCGCACGTTTTTATTGGGATTGACGCCAGGCGTGAAAACAGATTTAATGGTCATCAGCGTTAAACAAAATCATGGAGCTGGGTGAGATGATGATTCTGGCATGGTTGGAAAATCCGCTGGTGCGGCTAACGGCTGCTCTGGTCAGTGGTGTGCTGACTTTTGTGTTCGTGCGCTTGTTGTTAAACGTGACCGGCCGCATTCTTGCCCGCAGCGCAGAACGCAGCGGGTCTTTTGTGCCGGTTTATGCTGCCAGTGTTCTTGAGGCAACCAGCGTGGTGCTGCTGGTGTATCTTGGGCTGGCGGCGGCGTTGGCCTTTTTCACCCTTCCACCCTGGGCGGCCAACGTCTTCGCGCGCGCCGGCACGGTGCTCCTCTATGTTCAACTGGGGTTATGGATAAACCGTCTGGTGGCGGTGCATGTCACCCGGCGGGTGGCGTTGACCCTGAAAAATGACCCGAGCGCAGCGACGATGATCAACGCGCTGGGGGTGGTGGCCCGAGTGGCGGTCTGGTCGCTGACTGCGTTATTTGTGCTGGAGGCATTGACCGGAATGCAGGCCCCGGCGTTAATTGCCTCGCTGGGGGTGGGGGGCATTGCGGTGGGCCTGGCGGTGCAGAACTCGGTGGGAGACCTGTTTTCTTCTCTGGCATTGTCGATGGACCAACCGTTTGTGATTGGGGATGCAATTGAGGTTGGCGGTTTACAGGGACGGGTGGAACAGATTGGGCTGCGCACCACGCGGGTACGCAGCACCACCGGTGAATTAATTATCCTGCCCAATTCTTATCTGACATCCACCCAGCTAAAAAACCTGAAACAGATGGAAACACGCCTGGTAATTTTCCGTTTCTCGGTCAATGCTGCCCTTCCGGTCGACCGGCTGGCGGGCATCCCCGACCAGGTGGCCGGGTGGCTGGGCGAAATTGAGGGGCTGAGTTTTGAGCGCTGCACCCTGCTTAGCATTCAGCCCGCAGGGGTTAACTCGCCGTCTACGGCGGTGTTTAACACCTTGTATCGGTTGAGTGACCCGGCCTATGAGGTGTTTATGCAGGCTCAGCAACGGGTGAATTTGATTCTGGTGGAACGTTTGAGCGCCCAGGGAATTGAGCTGGTCGGCGTGAGCCTGGCTTGACAGCGGCTTGCTTCTGGACTATATTAAATTATGTTGGGGAGTAGCCGCCGGATTTTTGTCACCGGTCGAACTATCGTCAGGACGGAGGATATCTCCCGGTGGTTCGCACGCTCATTGCGCAGGCAAGACCATCACCGCCAAGGCGTGATGGTCTTTTTTATTACACAGGCTTTTTTTCGCACAAGACCCTAAGTTTTCATACCGTCAGATACGCAATCATGGGAGAAGAGATCTATGGAATGGTACCAGCAGGGAGTGGATGAAACGCTGCAACGTCTGGGGAGCAACCTTGAGAAAGGTTTGAAGACCGAGCAGGTGCAGGAGCTGCAGACCCAATTTGGTTTGAACGAGCTGGTGGACCGGGGGATGAAAAGCCCGTGGAAGATCCTCTGGGAGCAGCTAACCGGCCTGATGACCATCATTTTGATCTTATCGGCGGGGATTTCGATTTATCTGGATGAAATCACCGACGCGGTTGCCATTCTGGTGATTGTTATTTTAAACGCCATTCTCGGGTTTACCCAGGAATATCGCGCCGAACAGGCGATGGCGGCTCTAAAAAAGATGGCGGTGCCCACTGTGCGGGTGCGCCGCGATGGTCATATTCAAGAAGTGAAGGCGCAGCAGCTTGTGCCTGGCGACGTGGTCTTGCTGGAGGCGGGTAATTCGATTCCGGCCGACTGCCGGGTGGTGGAGAGCATTAATCTGCGCGTTCAAGAAGCGGTGCTTACCGGCGAATCGGAACCGGTGGAAAAAGAAACCCGCGCGGTTGATAAAGAGAATATCAGTCTGGGCGACCAGCACAATATGCTCTTTATGGGGACGATCGTCACCTATGGCCGCGGCACGGCGCTGGTGGTTGAAACCGGCATGCGTACCCAGTTGGGCAAGATTGCCGACATGATCCAGTCGGTTGGTTTTGACCAGACCCCGCTGCAAAAACGGTTGGATGCGCTGGGCCGCACGCTGGCGATTGCGGCGCTGGGGATTGTGGCAGTGGTGTTTTTGACCGGTGTGCTGCGTGGCGAAGACCTTGAGTTGATGTTCCGCACCTCGATCAGCATGGC
Organism: uncultured Anaerolineaceae bacterium; assembly: GCA_964593905.1. Lineage (GTDB taxonomy): Bacteria > Chloroflexota > Anaerolineae > Anaerolineales > Anaerolineaceae > CAZQLE01. The sequence continues at coordinate 5,201 of CAZQLE010000103.1, forward strand.
TGTGGCGGCCATCCCCGAGGGGCTGGTAGCGGTTGTGACGATTGCGCTGGCTTTTGGCGCCCAGCGAATGTTGAAGCGCAATGCCCTGATTCGTAAACTCCCCGCGGTTGAGACGCTGGGTTCGGTTACGGTGATCTGCTCAGATAAAACCGGCACACTGACCCAGAACCGTATGACCGTAACGGTGTTGGATGTGGCCGGCAACCGGATGGATATCAGCGAACAACTGCGCGATTTCAGCCCAAGCGTGACGCGGGATGAAGCCGCTGCGCCGCTGGCGCTGGATACTCCTGCAGCGGTGTTGCTGGTGGCGGGCGGCGCGTTGTGCAACGATGCGGTGCTTGAAGGGGTCAACCGGCTTGAAGGTGGTTTTCAGGCCGTTGGCGACCCGACGGAAGGAGCGCTGGTGGTTGCGGCGGCCAAAGCCGGGCTGTTGAAACCCGAGCTTGAAGCTGCCTTGCCGCGGGTGGCCGAACTGCCCTTTGATTCGGACCGCAAACGGATGACCACCATTCATAAGGTGAACCAGGATCTGCTGCCCGACCCGTTGAAAGATGCCTGGGTCAAACACCCGCTGGGAGATGGTGCGCTGGCCTATATCGCGATTACCAAAGGCTCGGTGGATGGGCTGCTGGGTGTTTCGGACCGGGTGTGGAACGATGGCAAGGCCGAGGTGTTGACCCCTGAATGGTTGGAGCGGGTTCAGATGGCCAATAACCGTCTGGCCGAAAACGGGATGCGTGTGCTGGGGGTGGCCTTCCGTCGCCGGGTGAGTGGGGTGATGGACGAGAAAAACGACCCGGTGGAAAAGGATTTGATCTTTATCGGGTTGGTGGGCATGATTGACCCGGCCCGGCCCGAGGTGAAAGACGCGGTTTCCACCGCACACATGGCCGGCATTCGCCCGATGATGATCACCGGCGACCATCCGCTTACGGCGCTGTATATCGCCCGCGATCTGGGCATTACCCGCCAGAGCCTGGTGGTGACCGGGGCCGAGCTGGCCGAAATGAGCGATGGAGAACTTGAAGAAAAGGTCCGCGAGACTTCGGTATATGCCCGGGTTTCGCCGGAACATAAGCTGCGCATTGTGGATGCGCTGCAAAAGCAGGGCCATATTGTGGCCATGACCGGTGATGGGGTTAACGACGCCCCGGCGCTGAAGAAAGCAGATATCGGCGTGGCAATGGGCATTACGGGCACCGATGTTTCAAAAGAAGCTTCAGACATGGTGCTGCTGGATGATAATTTTGCCACCATTGTTGCAGCCGTCGAAGAAGGCCGCCGCATTTATGACAACATTCGCAAATTCATCCGCTATGCTATGACCTCCAATGCCGGCGAGATCCTGGTGATGTTGCTGGGGCCTTTCCTGGGGATGCCGCTGCCGCTGTCTCCGCTGCAAATTTTGTTTGTCAACCTGGTGACTGATGGTCTGCCGGGCCTGGCGTTGACGGTGGAGCCGGCTGAGAAAAGCACGATGAAGCGTCCACCGCACGACCCGAAATCCAGCGTGTTGGATCGCGGCGTGGGCACCGACATCCTGTGGATCGGTTTGTTGATCGGCGTGGTGAGCACCCTGGCCGGGTATTTCTTCTGGCGGGCCGGTTATGAAGCCTGGCACACCATGGTGTTTACCACCCTGACCCTGGCGCAGATGGGCAATGTATTGGCGCTGCGTTCAGACCGTGAATCACTCTTTAGCCTGGGTGTATTTAGCAACAAGCCCCTGATCTGGGCGGTGCTTTTGACCATTGCCCTGCAGCTCATGGTGGTTTATGTGCCCTTTATGCAGAAAATCTTTGATACCAAACCGCTTACAGCCGATCAGCTAGCCATTAGCGTTGGGCTCAGTGTGGTTGTCTTTGCCGTGGTAGAAGTTGTGAAATGGTTCCGGCGGCGAAGCGGATAGGCCGGACAAGAAAAAAACAGTGCTCCTTCATCGCTGTCACTCTTTATTGGCTGTGTAACAAAGTGGCAGCCTGTATTAATGATGGATATTTTTATAAACCGAGGTTTTTAACTGATCATGAAATCTATACAGTTCAACGATGTCACCCTGCGGGATGGCAACCAGAGTCTGGTTGCCACCCGCATGACGACCCCAATGGCGCTGCGCGTTTTGCCGCACCTGGCAGATGCAGGGTATGGCAGCATGGAGTTGTGGGGTGGCGCGATACTGGATGCCTGCATTCGTTACACTCATGAAGACCCGTGGGAACGTCTGGCTGCATTCAACCGACAGCTCGCGGGCCGGGTGAAAATTTCTGCTTTGTTGCGCGGGCAAAACCTGTTTGGGTATCAACCGTACCCCGATGATCTGGTGGTTGCGTTTATTCGCGAAGCGGTGGGGAGCGGGGTGGACGTGGTGCGCATTTTTGATGCGCTGAACGATCCGCGAAATTTGCAGGTGGCCATGCTGGCTGCGCGGGCTTATGGCGCTGAGGTGGAAGCGGCCCTGTCTTACACCGTCAGCCCGGTGCATAATACCCGCTATTTTATCGATTATGCCCAAAAGCTGGCTGCCGAAGGCGCCGATCGGATTGTGATTAAAGACATGGCCGGAATTCTTCACCCTGCCCAGGCCGGCGAGCTGTTTGGCGGGTTAAAGCAGGCTGTAAATGTTCCGCTTACCCTGCACAGCCATACCACAACCGGTGTGGCCGTCTTGAATGGCATTCTGGCGATGAAATATGGCATCGATGCCATTGATACGGCGGTGACGCCTTTTGCGGGAGGCAGTTCGCTGCCCCCGGTTGAGATTATGATCGCTGCTGCCGAAGAAATGGGGCTGGCGCATGGGCTGGATATTAACGCGCTGGCCCGTGCCCAGGATGTTTTGTCGGGGGTGATGGTTGAGTTAAGCGAGCATAACCCGTATTTTGGGTCTTATTATCGCCAGCCTGTGCGGGTGGCAGATGTGGACCGGGGCAAGCTGGGTCGGATTTTGACCCTGATCGAGCGCAGCGACGATGGCTCATTGACCGAAGCGCTGGCCCTGACCCGTGCATTGACCAACGACCTGGATTACCCGGCCTATGATGACCGCATCTTTGCTTCTCAGATCCCCGGTGGAATGTTGACCAACCTGCAGAGCCAGTTGCAATCGATGGGCGCGCCGCATCTGCTGGACCAGGTGATGGAAGAAATCCCTCAGGTGCGGGCCGATGTGGGCTATGTGCCGCTTGTAACGCCGACCAGCCAGATTGTCGGGTCGCAGGCTGCGTTTAACATTCTATCGGGTGAGCGTTATTCCTTTGTTTCAAATGAGTTTAAGATGATTTTGCGCGGCGAGTTTGGCCGCACACCGGTGGAACCCAACCCCGAGATCATTCAACGGGTGCTGGGAAATGATGAAGCGCCGCTGAAATATCGCCCGGCTTCCTATTTGCATCCGGTGTTGGAAGACCCCTGCGATTTGCCTTTTATCCGCGATCAGAAAGACCGCTTGCTCTATTTGTTGTTTGGACAGCCGGCTGAAGAGTTTTTAAAGCGCAGGGCCCCTGCCAATAATTAAGAAAATATAAGCCTTACCAGGGATGTAAGTCAAAAATTAATAATTGATGGTTGTTTTACCAACAAAAGATCACTAATTTCTTATACAATGAAACCAGCCAGAGCATTGATGCCCACACCTACCCCGGCTGGTTTTTTCATTTCCTAACGATAAATTGAAAATGTAGTATTGCGCCTGCGGGAGAGGGAACCTATGAATATTCTCTGGCCTCTTGTCAGCCTTCTGGCAGGTTATTTGTCTGGAAGCGTCTCATTTTCGCGGTTGATTGTGGCCCTGGTAGCGCCGGGAAAATCGTTGGACAATCAGACAGTCACCACCAGTAAAGGAAATGAATGGAAAATGGAGGCGGTGGGGGCATCAACGATTGGAAATATATTGGGCACCCGCTGGGGGGTAATTACCGGCTTGCTTGATATTTTGAAAGCCTTTTTTCCAACTCTGATCTTTAAACTTGTTTTTCCTGAACAACCTTATTATCTTTTTTGTGCGGCGGCGGCAGTGGCGGGTCATAACTGGCCGCTATGGCACGGTTTTCGCGGCGGGTGGGGTATTTCACCGTTATACGGTGGTGCATTGGCTGTCCATCCACTGGGTGCGGTGGTCGCAGCCGTGTCGGGTAATTTGATTGGATTTTTTGTGGTTCGTGATTTTCTCACTGCATACCTTTCGGGATTATGGTTAATGATCCCCATATTCTGGTTATGGGGTGGTGACTGGCAGAAGGCTGTCTATGCTCTGGCTGTGAATATCATTTTCATCCTGCGCATGATCCCTGAATTAAAAAATCTTGCCGCGAAAAAAGAACAGTCTTCCACCGATCTGGATGAAGCCATGGAGGTAACACCCATGGGACGCAGCATGAAAAAAATGGCGGACAAGCTGGGTTGGAAACTCAATCGAGGCGGCAGTTCTCAAAAACAGTGAGGGGGAAAATGGAAAGACAAGTGATTCTTCCTTTGGGAGCCAGACGATTACCTGTTTCGGTGGGTACAAAAGCAGAGAATCTGCATATCTTAATTCAGCGCGGCCTTAATGTACCCGAAGGATGGGTGATTCCCTGGCAAATTTATGAAAGATATTTATGCAATGATATAGGGATTATTGATGATTTACGAACTCGATTGACCGAGATTATTGCACCTGGCCAGCGGTATGCCATTCGTTCTTCAGCCAGTGTGGAAGACGGAGTTCATACATCCTTTGCGGGGCAGTTTAAAACCGTACTGGATGCGCAGGGGGTGGATCAGGTGTTGGGGGCTGTCTGGTCGGTCTGGGCGACGGCGAATGCACAAAACGTGGGCGATTATGCCGGTCATCGCTCAGGGCCGCAGGATGGGCTGAAGATGGCGGTGATTATTCAGAAAATGGTGCATCCGGTTTTATCAGGTGTGACATTTAGTAAAAACCCGATGACTGGAATGCATGAGACCGTGGTGGAGGCTGTGGAAGGTCCCGGTACCCTGCTGGTGCAAAATGGCGCCACCCCGCTGCGCTGGATTTCGAAATGGGGGCGCTGGTTGACCAAACCAGACCAACCGCTGCCCTATGAACCCATTATTCAGCAGGTGGTGGAAAGCACGGGCAAAATTGCTCATGCATTGCGGCGTAATGTCGACCTGGAATGGGTGTTTGACGGCAGCCAGTTGTACTGGGTGCAACTGCGTGATATTACCACGCTGGGTGAAGTGAAGGTATATTCCAATAAGCTTGCCCGCGAGATGCTGCCAGGTTTAATTAAACCTCTGGTGTGGTCCGTCAATATCCCCATGGTGAATGGCACCTGGATTGAGTTGTTAACCGAGGTAATTGGAAAAAATGATCTAAAACCAGATTCATTGGCCCGTTCCTTTTATTTCCACACTTATTTTGACATGTCCACTTTTGGCAAAATATTCAATTGGATGGGTTTTCCGGCGGAAGGTCTGGAAATGATGATGGGTATTCTTCCAGAAGGTTTTGCAAAACCATCCTTTAAGCCTTCATTTCGCACGCTGCAATTACTACCGCGCATGCTGGTTGCCGGGGTGCGGAAATGGAACTATGCCGGCCTTTTTGAACGCGAAGTGCCCAAATTGGACCAATCTTACCAGGCACTGGTTCCTGCACGGCCAGTGTCATTGTCACCGCAGGAACTGTTTAGACGGATTGCGGCATTGATCGGGTTGACCCGACGTGCGGCTTATCACAACATTCATGCGCCACTCTTGATGGCGATGTACAACAATCTTTTGTCCAATATCCTGCGCCGGCGTGGAGTGGACTATTCGCGGCTGGATCTCATGGAAGGCATGGAAGACCAACTGCAACCCTACAATCCGGACCAGATGCTGCGGAAGCTGCACGACCAATTCTACCAACTGCCTGTTGCGCAGCAGGAGAGAATCTTGTTGAACTCCGAACTGCTGCAGACTGACCCGGTCTTTGGCGGTTTTGCCGAAGGGATGCGGGAATTAATTGCACAATTTGGTCATTTGAGCGACAGCGGCAACGATTTTTCTTCTGCACCCTGGCGTGAGAAACCAGAGTTTTTGGTGCAAATGATTGCCAATTATCAGGGGCAGGCCAAAAAATCGACCGACGATCTGATCTCGTATCATCAGATTGCCATCCCCGGGTGGCAGCGCGGCATGGCGAATCTGATTTACCGCCGGGCGCGTCAATTTCGGATCTACCGCGAGAAAATCAGCTCGCTGTATACCTTCGGGTATGGTCTGATCCGTATTTATGTGCTTGAATTGGGGCGTTATTTTGCAGAGTGCGGTTGGCTGGCGGAGCCGGAGGATATTTTTTACCTTGAGATCAATGAAATCTGTGCGGTGATTGAGCAGTCTGACCAGGCGAAGAATTGTCTGTCGCAAATTGAACATCGCAAAAAAGCGATGGCGCAGTGCAAGGATGTGGTTCTGCCGACCGTCATTTATGGCGAAGAGCCCCCACCGCTGCTGGTTGGGGTGCGCGAATGGTTGTCTGGCACTCCGACCTCACGCGGGTATTATACCGGGCCGGCCAAAGTCATTCGCGGACTGGCTGACTTCTCAAAATTGCAGCAGGGCGATGTGCTGGTGGTCCCATTTTCAGATGTGGGTTGGACGCCATTATTTGCCCGTGCAGGGGCGGTGGTGGCAGAATCGGGTGGAATGTTATCGCACAGCTCGATCATCGCCCGCGAGTACCATATTCCGGCCGTGGTGTCGGTTGCGGGTGCCTGCCAAATACGCGATGAGATTTTGGTGACGGTGGATGGTTGGAAGGGCGAGGTGATATTGCATATCGATTCCAATCGTATTCCTGGTTTAAAAGAATCGGAACCGCGGCAAGGTCAGATTGAGGAGGAATAATGTCTGTTTTAGAGGCGCAGTCATTGAAGAAAATTTACCAGCTTGGCGAACACAGCGTTGAAGCGTTGGCCGGTGTGGATTTTAAAGTGGAAAAAGCTGAATTTGTTGCAATTATGGGCCCTTCAGGCAGTGGAAAATCTACACTGCTGCATTTATTGGGCGGCCTGGACCATCCTTCTGAAGGAGAGATTCTACTGGCGGGGGAACCGTTCTCGACCCTGGATGATGAGAAAATAACCCTTGCCCGGCGGCATAATGTCGGCTTTGTATTTCAGTTTTTTAACTTGCTGCCAACCCTGACTGCCCAGGAAAATGTACTCCTGCCGGTGATTATTGACAATCAAAAGATCAATGATTATCAGGAACGGGTGGTTGACCTGATGCGTCTGGTGGGTCTGGAAGAACGAAGAAACCATAAACCCGATCAATTATCCGGTGGTGAGCAGCAGCGTGTTTCCATTGCGCGGGCGCTCATTACCCGGCCGGCCATTCTGCTGGCAGATGAACCAACCGGAAATTTGGATTCGAAAAACGGCAACGCAGTAATGGAACTGCTGCGCCGTTCAGCCGACGAGCTGAACCAGACGATCATTATGGTTACGCACGACCCCAGGGCAGCGGCCTATGCCGACCGCGCCGTTTTTCTGCGAGATGGCAAAGTTGTGCGGCAAGTCACCTTTGAGAAAGATGCAGCGCTTCTGTCGCGCGTGCGCGTTATTATGGATGCCATGGAAGAATTGGAAATATAGGCAAACTATGCTGACCCGATGGATCACCCTCCGTTCGATGATTACGCGGCCGCTGCGGCTTGGCTTAAGTTTGTTTGCCATCATGCTCGGTGTGGCGGGCATGCTCTCAATTGGCATGACAAATCAGACTGCCATGGAATCGATCACCCGATTGTTTACAGATACTTCAGGTAAAGCCAACCTGACCATCACCGGCGGGGCATCTTCCAGTACCGGCTTTTCAGATTCTGTGCTGCGCACAGCCGAAGATTTTTCGGGGGTTAAGGCGGCTGTTCCGCTTGTGCGGGCGCAGTCTGCACTGGCTGCTGAAAGTGCCCCCGGAGAAATTGGGCTGAGTTTTTTTGGTGTGAGCGCCGGTGGATTAATGCTGCACGGCATTGACCCGGACCGTGAGTTACAGGTTCGATCTTATACGCTGAGTGAAGGGCGCTTTTTGCAGGGTGTAGATGACAGCAATGAAGTGGTTCTGGTGGATTCTTTCGCAGAAGAGAAGGATCTCTCGGTTGGTGACCGGCTGGAGCTGCTCACACCGGTGGGCATTCAACGGTTAAAAATTGTCGGTCTGGTAAAAAAGGAAGGGGCAGCCCAGGCCAACAACGGCGCATTCGGCCTGGTGCCGTTAAAGACGCTGCAGGCGTTGTTTAATCGCGGCAGCGACCTGGATCAGATCGACCTGCTGTTGGAGTCAAAGATTGCCGGTCGTGAAAACCTGGAAACCATGCGGCAGGAATTGCAAAACCGGTTGGGTGAAAAGTATTCTGTGGTATTTCCGGCCGCGCAAGGCCAGCGTATGACGCAAATGCTGGGCAATTATCAAATTGGGTTAAATTTTTTGAGCGGCATTGCGCTGTTTGTGGGTGCGTTTCTTATCTATAACGCCTTTGCCATGACGGTGGTCGAACGGACGCGCGAATTTGGGATGTTGCGCACCATTGGCATGACCCGCCGCCAGGTGATCACCCAGGTGTTGATCGAGGCCGGTGTGCTGGGGG